>CANQPH010000101.1 GCA_947625675.1 uncultured Acetatifactor sp. | reverse complement strand
ATTCCGGGGCGGAAAACTGTACCGGGCATGGAAAGGCTTCCCTTCTTTTGTGCCTGAGTTTCATGAAACAACCCTGCCGGTTAGCGTTGCGCACTTGACATATTTTGTGATTTCTTTGTATAATAAATTATGAAAATAATCTGCACGCCGTTGTCATTTCGGGAACATCGTTCCCCGCTTGCAAAGGCGGATTTTTACTTTTAAATTAGGGGTAATGATTGGAGGAGAAATCATGAAAACGCAGAAGAATTATCGGTTTAACGGCATGTTTGATCAATCCGTTCGATTTGTTGAAGAGTTTCAGCTTTTAAGGGCGGATCTCTGGAAACGTTTTGTGCAGCAGTTTAAGGAGGATGCGGATTACGACGGAGGCTGGAGAGGTGAATTCTGGGGCAAAATGATGCGAGGCGCATGTTTTGTTTATAGGTATTCCAAAAATCCCCAGTTGTATAGGGTTCTGACGGATACGGTTCTGGATATGCTGACGGCGCAGGATGAAACGGGCAGGATCAGCAGTTACGGAATAGATCATGAGCTGGAAGCATGGGATCTCTGGTCCCGCAAGTATGTGTTGTTAGGCATGCAGTATTATCTGGAAATATGTGAGGACGCCGGGCTGGCCGATCGGATTGTGGACAGTATGCGCCGTCAGGTGGATGCGATCCTTCTTAAGATCGGGGATCCGAAAGAAGGGAAAAAACTGATTACCAAAGCAACCCGTCATTGGCGGGGACTGAACTCATCCTCTATTCTGGAGCCGGTGGTAAGGCTGTACCGCATTACGAAGGAGCAGAAATATCTGGATTTCGCATCCTATATTGTGGATTGCGGCGGCATGGATGTGGCGAATCTGTTTGAACTGGCTTATGAAGACAAGCTTTATCCCTATCAGTACCCTGTGACGAAAGCCTATGAGATGATTTCCTGCTTTGATGGGCTGTTGGAATATTATTATGTGACCGGAGAAGAAAAGTACAAAGAGAGTATCCTCCGCTTTGCCGATAAAATTTTGGAAAGCGATTTTACCGTGATCGGTTGCAGCGGGTGTACCCATGAGCTGTTCGATCATTCCACGGTAAGACAGGCGAATACAAATAATGAGGCCATCATGCAGGAAACCTGTGTGACCGTTACCCTGATGAAATTTTTCTATCGTCTGGCTCAGCTTACTTTGGACGGCAAATATGTGGATGCTTTTGAGACTTCTTTATATAATGCATATCTGGGTTCCATCAATACGGAAAAGGTGATCGGGACATTTATACGGGAGAATCATCCGGACTGGTGCCTGGAACCGCTTCCCTTTGACAGCTACAGTCCCCTGACGGCAGGAACGAGAGGCAAGGGCATCGGCGGGCTGAAGCCCATGTCGGACAATCATTATTACGGCTGTTGTGCATGCATTGGGGCGGCAGGGCTGGGGCTGGTTCCGTTGATGGCGCTGCTTCCCGGGGACGGGGCTGTCGTTCTGAATCTGTATCTGGATGGTTGGATAAAAACGGTTACGCCTTCCGGCAGCAGGCTGACTATAAAGATGGAAACGGCTTATCCCGTGGACGGGAAAGTGAAGGTGACGCTTGATCTGGAAAGGCCGGAACAATTTGAACTGCGGATCAGAATCCCTGGGTGGAGCAGGAAGAATTCGTTTGCCGTGAACGGAGAGACCGTGAACGCTGATGAAGGAAGTCTGTCCGTGCATTCCGGTTATCTTATTTTAAACAGGGTTTGGGTCTCCGGAGACAGCGTTGATTTTACCCTGGACATGCGGACGGAATGCATAAAACCGATTCCTTACGGGCATCAGGTACTGATGAATCGTGTGGTTTGGGGAGCGAATTACATGGTTCCGACTTATGATGAAGAGGATCCGGCTGCGTGCAGACACCGCACATTAAGAAGAGGGCCGATTGTGCTGGCGCAGGAGAACAGGCTGGGGTATAGCGTGGATGACCCGGTGGATATTTTGGTGGGCGAAGACGGTTATGTGGATGTGCTTTTCCCGGAAAAGAAAGTTGCACCCTATGAAAATATGCTGGAACTGGCAGTTCCTCTTACGGATGGCAGCTGGATGCATGTGACGGATTATGCATCCGCAGGCAAGTTGTGGACGGAAGAAAGCAAAATGGCAGCGTGGATATTAACAGTTTAATGACTGTCTCCATATTAAAATCAGCGGGAACATAAGTATTTAGAGGATACGGAGGATCGTTTTAGATGAGAGATTATAGCAGGCAGAACAAAAAAGCATGGGAATATAACGCTTATGAGTTTTGGACAAAGACATCGGGGACACCGGCGGATCGGGCAAAAAGGGACCTGGAAAACCCGATAAGGATGCTGAGGTGTTATGCCAATTATTTTGACAGTTATGATCAGGTAAAAGTCGCCAATATTTGCGGCTCCTGCGGGAAAAAAGCGATACCGTTGGCATTGCTCGGCGCAGAAGTGACCGTATTCGACATATCCGAGGAAAATAAAAGGTATGCTTTGGAAGTGGCGGAGGCGGCGCATGTCAACATTGGTTTTGAGGTTTGCGATATCCTTGAAATTGACCTGGAGAAATATGGAAATTATTTCGACGTCGTGTTTATGGAAGGAGGCATTCTTCATTATTTCCACGACATAAATGAATTTATGAGAATCATGTATTCTCTCCTGAAAACAGGAGGAAAAATGATATGCAGCGATTTTCATCCGTTTACAAAAATAATGGACACTTTAAAATTGGAACAGCCCACAATGAGCTATTTTTCAACAGAAATCTTTGAAGGAGAAATGGCCCACGCCCGCTTTTATGAGGAAGAGATTCGAAGCCAAATGCCGAAATGCAGTTATAGGAAATACACCATCAGCGAGATTATCAATTCAATTATCCAGAATGGCTTTTGTTTAAAACGCTTTGACGAACATCCATCCTGGGAAAACGAAAACCTGCCGGGTGAATTCACTGCTGTGGCGATAAAGTAGGTTCCCAGGAGAAATTGAATGCGGTATGGGTGATTGATTGCTATGACGGAAAAATTTTTAACTCTTATGGCAGATTTGGACGATGTTTCGCAAAAACGTCTGTCCGAATGGTATGGCGCACTGAAAAAAGCGGGATTCGTCGGCACACAGACGCCGGGACTGCCTTATCATATTAGTATGGCTTCCTTTCCTCTTGAACAAGAGGGAGAAATCGTTGCCTTGATGGAAAAAGTCGCCGCCGAATTTCCCGTCATTCCAGTTCATATCAGTCATATCGGCATGTTTGCCGGCGGCAAGGTGCTTTTTGGCGCACCCGAAAGAAACGCACGGCTGGATGCGCTTCACAATGCGTGCGAAACAAATGTTGAAAAGAAACGCATTTGGACGCCGCATGTCACGGTTCTGATAGACGAGCCTGAAGTTGTCTGCTCCGCACTGCCCTTATTTGTGCAATCATTTTACCCGTTTGTCGGAAATATCGTCCGATTGCATTTATGCGCCTTTTGGCCCGCAAGGGAAATCGCATCCTTTGAACTGATCGGAAAGTGAATTTCGTTTGTAACAAAACCGGGTTCACGGTTCTTTTTCCCAAATGAAAAGAGAAGAGAAAGAATACCGTTATGACTATTGAAGAACTTAAAATCCGTCAATTGACCAATCAGCATCTCATAACGCCCGCAGACAAGATGAAGGTACTCCATGATCTTTGCGGCGTCCAGGCGCAATTCATGGCAAACGCCATGCATTCCCTGAAGATAAGGAGTTTTGACTGCCGGGAAGACACGATTAAAGACGACCTCGTGAAGAATTGGACGGTCAGAGGAACGGTTCACGTATTTGCGGAAGACGATCTGCCTTTATTCATTCATTGCAACAATGGACAAGATTATCTGCGCAATGATTGGAACGGATATACATTTTGGAATCAGCGCAATCAGTGGGCGCTTACGCCGGAGCGACAGGCTTATTTCGTCAATGTGATCTTAGAGGCTCTTAAATGCTCCGAACTGACGAGGGAGGAATTAAAGGCTGTATGCAGACAAAAAGGCATGACCGAACCGGAAGAAAGCAGTATGTTCGACCAATGGGGCGGCGGCATCCGTGAAATGTGCGAACGTGGATTCATCAACTATGTTGTCCAGGAAAAGAAAGCTTTCTGCCTTGCGCCCGCATTTACGCCCATTCCGGAGCGGGAAGCAAAGCTTGAGATGGCCCGTCGGTATTTTACGCACATGGGCCCTTCCACCGTTCACGATGCCATGTACTATTTTCATGTGACGGCCGCACAAGTTAAGGACTGGATTTCCCGGCTGCCCGTGTCAGCGGCGGAATGTGAAGGCAAAACCTATTATTACATCGACAATCGGCAGACATATGATCAGGGGCTTCCCAAATGTTTGTTTCTTGCAGGATTTGACCAACTTCTTTTGGCTCATGAAAAAAAGGAGAGCCTGTTTTTGAGCCAGGAAAATATGCGGGGGATATTCAACCTCGCAGGAATTGTAATGCCTGCGTTGATGTTGGATGGCGAAGTGGCCGGTAGATGGAAAAAGAAGAATAAAAACTTATCGATTACAATGTTCAAACCGGTAACGCAGCAGGAGAAAAACCTTGTCGCCGATTTCGCAGGTTCGCTGTGGAACGATATTGCATCGATTAATTTTGAAGGCATTTATGGCTGATTGCTGCATTGCGATTCGCAGTAGGTCCGTGTTCGTAAAATTCATGGTTTGCTCTTCATAGAAACTTATTGTTTTGATATCCTCATAGAAACTTATTGCTTCGATATGGTTAGATTACACCTGCTCCATGTCTCGTTTCCATAGGTAAAGGCGTTGTGTAGCACACTTTTTTCGACAAATCCGACTCGCTCATAGCAGCGTTTGGCCTCCTTGTTTTCGTTGAAAACATTTAGCTGCACCAATTCCGCACCTGTGAATTCAAACGCATATTGTAGGGCGATCTGTATCATTTCTCTGCCGTAACCTCTTCGGCGCAGCTTGCTGTCAATGATTACATAGGACAAGAATCCTTCATTGTTCGCCGTATTCACCGAATAGCAGAAAAATCCTATTGTGTTTCCGACGTCATCTGTCGCCACGAAGGCGCCGGCGGCCCAGTCTGTCATCATTTTTTCTAAAAAGGCATGAAATGCTTCCGCTGTAACAGGGTAGGGGAGATTGTTGGCACACCATAATGCATGGTTTCTCTCGTTATCAATCCATCCTGCTATATATTTGAAATCTCGACTCGCCATGTAAGGTCTTAGTCTCATTGAAACGTTCCTCCCATAATGCCCGTTTGCCGGTGTAAATAATCTTAGCCCCGGATTCATCATTGCACAGTTTGAAGGCCTGACCATATTGTATTTCATCCGCAGAATAAAATCAATAGCGGCGGTCGGTTTTGGAGTTTCAAATTTTACGGGAATGGAAGAGATGGAGACGGATTGCGCAGGAAGGATTGATGTGGTAGAATAAAAATGGAGAGATTTTGCCATACAAATGAAAAAGGAGTTACAGAGATGAGCAATGCAGCCTATGATATCAATGTTTTGCGCAATATTATTCTGGAAAGTCAGCATCTGCTTGAAAAAAGCCCGGAAAACATAGAGGATATTGTGTCGGACATTTGCGGCCTGCAGTATGACCCGAATCCCACGATACACCTGAACCAATATATTATGCTTTGGAACAGAAAGAAGGACTTCAAAGCGGAGCAGTTGGATGCCGCAGCATACAAGGAGTTCAAGGTCGTGGAGACATGGACGTTTAAGCGGAATATGTTTCTGGTCCCAAGCCGGGAATATTCCCTGTACAGACATGCGACAAAGGGGATCGTAAGGTGGGGAGAGTCCGATGAAGTATGGTTTCAAAGGGGAGAGAATCCCGATGTCCTGGCGGCGGAAAGGGAGCTAAAAGAAAAATTATTGGACTCTGACGGATTGACTTTGAATCAGATTTGGGAAAAGCTGGATTTATCTTACGAATGGCACAAATATCGAAGAGAACACGATCATGACTACAATTTGCCCATATTCCGTGCATTTTACAGAATGTGCCGCAGAGGGGATCTTTTAACCTGCGGCAGAAATCCCGGAACCTTCCGGGAGCCTGTCTATATTTTGAAAGAAAAGGCTGGTTTTCACGACTGGACGAAGGATCCAATCGATGAAAAGCAAGCGGTAAAGTGGGCGGTGGAAAAGCTGATCGCTTCCTTTGGAATAACCGACCCGGTTCACATTTCCCACATATCAGGGTTTAAGACCGCTGATATTCTGCCTGTTTTCGAAGAATTGGAAGCGGAGGATAAGATATCGAAACTTCCCTATAAGGTTGGCCGTAAATATTATTATATTCACTCATCCAAAATACATCTTCTGGACGAAAAGCCGTCCCATGATTCCTGGGAGGTTCGGCTGATCTCGCCGATGGATACGATTGTTAGGGACAAAGCCTGGCTGGAAACTTTCTTCGATTATTCCTTTACCTTTGAATATTTCAAGAAAAAGGGAATGAAATGGCCCCTTTCCATTCTTGTTGGAAATCAGTTTGTCGGATATATCGACTGTAAGATGGACTGGAGGACCAAGAAATTCGTGGTCAAAGAAAAGAATATTTTCCGGTCTGATTTTTGTGACTGCAAGGCGATTGATCTTGCGATTGAAGAGTTGGCAGACTTCCATGGGGCGAAAGAAATATCCTGCTCATTTTGATGTCCTGCTCATTTTGATGTGTTTAAAATGTCCAGGAATTCTTTGGCTGTAACTATGAAGGGTTTTGCCGGAAAATGTTTCATGTTGCCGGTAACCAGATACGCATCCTGTTCCTGCTTTTCGATGACGACCTCATAAAACGGCAGGTCCTTCATGTCTGGAAGCAATTCACCAGTTGGTGAAGGTAGGACTCGTTCTCCAATTTTTTCAATAGTCCGGATGAGCATACTGACCGTTTCTTTTGAAAAATGAAATTTTGTGCGTCGGAGCACTTCGTTATATTCTTTCAGAATGTCATCGCTGAAGAGCGGTATTACCTCACCGGAAAATAATTTTTTTATGACTAGAACGGTAGCAGCATCGTCATGGCTTGAAAGCAATGCGGAGACGAGGACATTTGTGTCAATTACTGCATAATAGATCATTTAGTCACCCCCATGCCGTGCCTGTCGGATTTCTTCGTTGATTTCATCCAAAGTCAAATCCTGAACCCCATTCTTTTTCGCTTCAGCACGTAAAGCCAGAAAAGCTTGCATACCGGCATCTCTGGTTATTTCCTCGGAGGCCTGAATTTCAAACGGGATTTTCCTTTCTCGAACAACAGCCCGTGCAAAGATATTGAATGCGGTGGTTGCATTCATTCCAAAGTCTGCACAAAGAGCATCGAATTGACGCTTCAGCGTTTCGTCCATACGGATACTAAAAGTTGCTTGTGCCATTACCAACACCTCCTTTGTTACTAATTATACTCATAAAAGCGAAAAAAGCAATAGATATGAACCTAACAGGTGCGAATTTATATAAAAAATTCAGACCCATTGAGCATTACAGAAAAATTTTTTTGATAATCTGACATTAAATATAAATACGAATTGCCTTTCAAGCCTTTTTTGCATAAAATATAGCAATCGGCAAAAAAGGAATATCGATCAATATGGCTATCGGATATTTGCAGATACAGGTTCGGACCGCACAGGGAGCGATTCCCCTTGAGGGCGCCTTGATATGGGTGCTGGACAACGAAGGCAATGCGCTCTATCACCTTGTGACGGATGAGAGCGGGGATACACGGAGGGTTTCACTGGAAACCCTGGACAGGAGTTTTTCCCAGAGTCCTTATTACCTGGGGAAACCTTATGCGGATTACGGTGTGATGGTGGAACTGGAGGGCTTTGAGCCGATCCGGGTCACGCAGATCCCGATCTATGAAGGAGAGACGGCGACCTTGCCCGTCATGCTCATGCCTCTCAAGGAACGGGGAGAGGATCGTGCCACGGAGACTAAGGGTGCAGGAGGGGCCCGTGCCATGGAAACCAAGGGTACCGAAAGGGCTTGTACCACGGAGTCTAAGGGCACAGGAAAGTCTCTTGCCATGGAAACCAGGAGCGCAGGAGGGGCCCGTTCCTTGGAAACCAGGGGCATGGTAAGGTCTCTGAGCATAGGAGGGCCCGCCGTAGGGTTTCCGGCCCGCCGGGATCAGGAAGGGGTTGAAGATGCGCGCATCTTGCGGCAGGTCGTGATCCCGGATCCCATTACCGTTCATCTTGGGTTCCCCGATAGCGCAGCGGCGAATGTGCGGGTCCCTTTTTTGGATTATGTGAAAAACGCCGCCAGCAGCGAGATTTACCCCACGTGGCCGGAAGCGGCGCTGAAGGCCAATATTTACGCCATTATGACCTTTGCGCTGAACCGTGTTTATACGGAATGGTACAGAGGCCGGGGCTATGACTTTGATATCACCAATCAAACGGCATACGATCAAGCCTATGTTTTCGGAAGACCAATTTATGACTCCATCAGCAAAGCGGTGGACGAGATATATGGAGAATATGTGAAAAGACAAGGGCAGAATGCGCCTTATTTCACTTCCTTTTGCAATGGAACCACTGTGACCTGCGGGGGATTGTCCCAGTGGGGCACCGTTGACCTCGCCGACAGAGGTTATTCTCCGGAACGGATTTTGCGTTACTATTATCCGGATGACATTGAGATCGCCAGGACAAATATTGTGACAAATGCTCTGGCCTCTTATCCGGGCGCTGCCCTGGGTATGGGAAGTAAAGGGCTGGACGTCCAGACGATCCAGGCTTATCTGGGAAGGATCCGGCGCAATTATCCGGCCATCCCCGCCATCACGGATCCCTCCGGCACCTTCGGGGAGACCACTCTGGCGGCGGTACGGAAGTTCCAGAGTGTTTTTGGTCTCACCCCGGACGGCATCGTGGGGAAGGCTACCTGGTATAAATTGTCCAACGTTTATGCCGCTGTGACCAGACTTGCGGAGCTGGACAGCGAAGGAAGCAGCCTGGGAATTGGGACGATCCCGCCTAACGCAGTCCTGCGGCAGGGATCTCGGGGGCAGGACGTGGTGACGCTCCAGTATCTCTTGAACGTGATGGCACAGTATAATTCGGATGTCCCGGCTCCGGTTCAGGACGGCATCTTCGGAAACGAGACCGGACGGGCCGCAGTGGCCTTCCAACGCTTGTCCGGGCTTGTTCCGGATGGGATCGTGGGACCTAAGACCTGGCAGGCATTGTACGATCGTTACCTGGGCATCCTGGAAAATGTTCCCATGCCAGGCCCCGGCGCAGGAACGATCCTTTATATGGTTCAGCCAGGCGATACCCTCTGGCTGTTGTCGAGGAGGTACAAGACCACGGTGGAAGCCATCAAGCAGGCGAACGGACTTAGCAGCAATATCCTCCAGATCGGGCAGGTGCTGCGGATTCCGCTGGGGTAAAAATTGATTGGCCTGGCGCCGCCTGCTTTTCTTGTTGCTTCAGAAGAGTAACAGTTCAGTCGTAATTCGCAAAGCCGCACTGCGTACTTTCCGTCTCTTCTAAGTCCGCTCCAAAGGAGCGGATATGCTACCTTTGTTCATAAAATGGCCTTCTCCAAGTCGAACAATAATGTAAGTTCATATTGATAAAACACCGGAAAAGGTGTACTATATAATCATCAAAAGAGAAAACGGATTGACAATAGTCACTTGGCAGAGGGCAAACAAAGCAAGAAAGGGAAAGGAGATAACTTTGATGACGGACGATGTAAAGTTGATTCTTGAGGAAATCCAGAAGCTGAAAGCAGACGTGAAGGAAATCCAGCTAACCTTGGAGAATGAAACGAATAGAAATATCAGGGTTATAGCAGAAGGGCATCTTGACCTTTCCAGAAAGTTGGATGAAGCGTTAAGGGTTGAAAATGAAAAAGAAATGCTTATGCTCCGGGTTACAAGCCTTGAAAGCGAAGTAAGAAGGATTAAAGCAAGAATAGAACAGATCGCATAAAGTAATAGCATGTTTTGTATGTCCCGGATTTGATAAGGAATTCGGGACAAAATTTTTGCGCTTTCTGCATGATCCCTCATATTTTCTGCATAAAAAAGAAAAGGAAAATATGCAGAAAAGCCGGTATTTACATTGATTTTCTGCATATAATACTATATAATATATGCAGAAAGGAGTTTTTGTAAGATATGAGAAAGTTTGATTATTCGTTTTTGAGTCACGGTTTGCTGCCTGCGAACCTGGTGAATCTGACATCTAATATTGTCTCGCTCAAAACAATGGCTGGAGTACGAAAAGCGGAGCATATCAACATATTTACGGAACTGGAGGCAATCGCAAAGGTACAATCCATCAAGAGTTCCAATGCCATTGAAGGAATTGTCACCAGTGATGAGCGCATCGCAGCGATCGTCAATCAGGACAGTGCGCCGCTGAATCATAACGAGGCGGAAATTGCCGGATATCGGGATGCCTTGAATGAAGTTCATATGAATTTTGGAACTTTGGATTTTCGCCAAAGGGATATATTACATTTGCATGAGGTGATGCTGTCGGTCACTGGCTATGAGTTCGGAGGACAGTATAAAACAAACGATAATGTGATTTTGGAAGTGGATGAAGCCGGGAATCGGCATGTGCGTTTTCTCCCAATCAGTGCCCTGGAAACGCCTGAGACGATGGAGCAATTGGAGTTGGCGTATTTGGAAGCACGGGATGATATGAATGTCAACCAGCTTCTTTTGATTCCCTGTGTGATTTTGGATTTTTTGTGCATTCACCCCTTCCGAGACGGTAACGGCAGAATGTCGAGGCTTTTGTCATTACTGCTGCTTTACAAAAATGGTTATGATGCTGGAAGGTATGTGTTCTTTGAGGAACAAATCAACAAGTACAAAGCATACTACTATGAAACATTAAGACAGTCTTCGGTAGGTTGGGAAACAAATGAAAACAGTTATTTCCCGTTTGTTGAAAATTTTCTGTCCATGCTTTATCTGTGTTATAAAGAGTTAGATAAACGTTTTGGGGTGGTGCATGGCAAAAAAATCACGAAAACGGCCCGAATAGAGGCAACGGTGTTGAACAGCTTGATACCAATTTCAAAGGCGGAAATCTGCGAAATATTGCCTGATGTCAGCCCTACCACCGTGGAGGCAGTTCTAGGGGCCATGGTGAAAAGAGGGGAGATAAGACGGGTTGGAATGTCCCGGTCGGCACGGTATATTAAAGTTTAAGACGGCCAGAACACATTTTAAGTCCGAACCGAAACCAAATTACTGCGACTATATAGGTGAACGTTCAAAAGACTTGCAAAGAGTAAAGCCCATTCCCATAAAAAAGCATCTTCCCATAAAAAAGTGCTTGACACCCCGCTGCTTCCATGATATTATGTAATTACGGAATTACAAATATCCGGAGATTTGAAATTCCGTAGAATGCAAAAAACGATTCAGGAAACGAAAAGAGAGAAATGGAAGAAAGCATGGGTAAAACAAAAAACGAAAAGGAAGGAATGGTGGCAGGCATGGAAGAAGTCAAAAATGAAAAGGAAGGACTGGCAAAAGGCATGGAGCGGAATTATGGAGCGGAAATTGACGCTCTCAGGGAACAGGTGGAAAATTTGCAGGAGACGATCACGTCACAGATGGAGCGGTTCTCGAAAATGCTGCAGGGATCTTTGCAGGAAACCCTGCAGGAGACTAGGCAGGGAACTACACAGAAGACTGCGCAGGGATCTTTGCAGAAAACCATGCAGGAGACTGGGCAGGGATCCTGGCAGGAAACTATGCAGGGATCCTGGCAGGAAACTATGCAAAAAGCCATGCAGGAAACTATGCAGGAAACGTTTACCGGCAAGTGCGCTGTCGAGGATCTGGGCAAAGTGCAGGTTATGAAGGGAATGCATCCGGACAAGCGGCTCAGTGACCTGATGGAAGAGTTGTGCATTAAGACCCAGGAAAGAGAGGGCAGCGGACTGATCGCCTACCTGGGCGTATATGCTTCCGGAGGGCGGCAGTCCAACTGGATCAGGAGTACTGTTCCCACGGAAGATCTGCTTTCTCTGGTGGAAAGCGGCATTGCCGGAAGGGTGCTGGCCTGTATCGGCAACGCCACTCGCCTTTCCATCCTGCTGGAAATTCTTCGAGGGCCCAAAACGGTGGCCATGCTCGTGGAAAAGTGCGGTTTGGGCTCCACGGGCCAGGTTTATCATCATATGAAACCTCTCCTGGCCGCCGATCTCGTTGCGGAGGATAAGCGCCAGAAGGGCACTTATGTGATTCAGTCCCATCGGGTACAGGGCATCATCATGCTGCTGGCGGGCATCAGCGACATGGTGGATGAAACCTATACGCAGGGGAATTGGAGCGAAGAATGAGCCTGTAACCTATACGCAGGGGAATTGGAGAGAGAAGTGAACTTGTAAGATCGCAAAGGTTTGCGGGAAATCTTTTCTGGATTTTGTGCAATTTTGCCTTTGAAAAGCGGAAGAAATTTGAGTAAAATAAAAGAAACGTGTGGCACCTGGTGCATAAATCCAGTTCGTGCCCCACGTTTTTTTGTTGTCATAAGGGTGATTTACAAGGTGCGCCATCCCTGCCCTGACAATAGTAAACTGGCAGAAGGAGAGGAAATATTTTGAAAAAGAAAGAAAGCAGAGAAATGGGAAAAAACAAAGAGGCGGAGGAAAACAAAGAGGGAGGGGAAAACAGAAAAGCGGAAAAAAACAGAAAAGCGGAAGAAAATAGAGAAGTGGGAGGAAGCAGAGAAATGGAAGGAAATCAATATTTGGGGAAGGAGTCCGTTGGAAAGCTGATGGGCCGGTATGCGGTGCCCTGCGTCATCTCCCTGTTGGTGGGAGCGTTGTATAACATCGTGGACCAGATTTTTATAGCCAATGCCGCCTACCTTGGCTCCTTTGGCAATGCGGCCAACACGGTGGTGTTTCCTCTTACTGTAGTCGCTTTGGCCATCGCCGTCATGATCGGCGATGGATGCTGCGCCTTTGTCAGCTTAAGCCTTGGCAAAAAAGAGACTGCGGATGCAAGGAAAAGCGTTGGAAATTCCATCATCCTGGTCGCAGCGGGCAGCGTGATCTTGTGTGCAATCTACCTGATTTTCGCCCGGCCGATCATCACCATGTTCGGCGGGACGGTCAACGAAGAGACCTTTCGGTACTCCAGGGAATATTTTTTCTGGATTTCCCTGGGAATCCCTTTTTATATGTTCGGCCAGGCCATGAATCCCATCATCCGGGCGGATGGCTCACCGAAATTTGCCATGGTTTCCACCCTGCTCGGAGCCGTGATCAATATCGTTCTTGACCCGGTCTTTATCTATCTGTTCCGGTGGGGCATGATGGGCGCTGCGGTGGCCACGGTGGTCGGGCAGGCGGCGACGGCCGTGCTGGCCATCTGGTATCTTGTCCACATGAAATCCGCAAAACCTTCCAAGGGAGATTACCGCATGGATTGGAGAATCACGGGCAGGACGCTGCTGTTGGGCGTCACCAGTTTCCTTTCCCAGATTTCCCTGGTCGCCTCCATGGCGGCGATCAACAACATGATCCGCAGATACGGCGCTATGGATCCCATCTTCGGACAGGAGCAGTATGCCCAGATTCCCATGGCGGTGGTCGGGATCGTGATGAAGTTTTTCCAGATCGTCATTTCCATCGTCGTGGGCATGGCGGCGGGCTGCATTCCGATTGTCGGCTACAACATGGGAGCGGGGCTGAAAGGGCGGGTGCGGAACCTGTTTACCCGCCTGCTGCTGGCGGAGGCGGCGGTGGGGGCCGCAGCTCTCGTGATCGTGGAGCTGTTCCCGGGGGCTTTGATCGGCATTTTCGGTGCAGCCAACGAGAGCGCATATTATACCGAATTTGCGCTGAAATCTTTCCGCATCTATCTGTGCATGGTGGTCTTTGCCTGCGTCAACAAGGCGTGCTTCATCTTCCTGCAGGCCATGGGCAAGGCGGCGGCTTCCACCATGCTTTCCATGGTTCGGGAGGTCGTCTTTGGCGTGGGGTTCGCCCTCCTGCTTCCTTTGGTTTGGGGATTGGACGGGGTGCTGTACTCCATGCCGGTGTCCGACCTTTTGACCTTTCTGATCGCAGGCGTCCTGATCGCCCGGACCTATCGGGAACTGCGGCCCTTGTAAAGTTCGTGAATTTGTGGTATATATATGGGGCGGGAACCTATGACTGGCAGGAGGGGGGCAGACGCAGGTCGGCAGGAATTCGTCAGAACCCAAAAGCGGGAAGCGGGGATTTCCCGCAGGATCCGAAGGAACTTGGAAAGAAAGGCAGGGCAATGAAATGTTTCGGGAAATGAGACGGTGGAAACAGCGGATCAGGGAAGAGGAGTGCATTCGCATTTTGAAGGAAACGCCCAGAGGCGTTTTGTCGCTGATCGGGGATGACGGTTATCCTTATGGCGTTCCCCTGGATCACTGGTATGACGAATCGGACGGGAAGCTTTATTTTCATTCCGCCAAAGAGGGACACAAGCTGGATGCCATTGCCGGATGCGACAAGGTCAGCTACTGTGTATGTGAAAAAGGCTATCGCAAAGAAGGAGACTGGGCGTTGTATATCAATAGCGTGATCGTCTTTGGCCGGATGAAGCTGGTGGAGGATCAGGAGAAAACCCGGGAAATATGCACCAATTTATGCCGGAAATTTACAGAGGATGAAGCTTATCTTCAAAAGGAACTGAAAAATGCGCTTCCCAGAGTGCAGTGTCTGGAACTGTCCATCGAGCATATGACCGGGAAGCTGGTTCATGAAGCGTAATGTTGGTGTTTTCTCTTCGCTTTAAATTTTGCTTATTTGAGTCAACTTTTTCTTAAAAACCGATTGACAATCCTTGTCTACTATGGTAGACTACAAACAGAGTCTAATATAGTAGACAAGGAGGCGTATCTATGGAAATTCCCAAAATTCATGAAAGCGAATATCGTTTTTGCCTGATTCTGTGGGAGCGGGAACCTGTTACGGCGGTGGAACTCGCAAAGCTG
>CANQPH010000100.1 GCA_947625675.1 uncultured Acetatifactor sp. | reverse complement strand
CTCTTCTGGAATTTTCAGGGCTGCATTACTGTTCGCTTGTCAAGGTGCTGCGCTGCCGACCTTTGCGGCAACTCTGACATGATACCACACGCCGCTTCTCTTGTCAACAACTTTTTTAAAATTTTTTATCAAAACCCCATTTTTGCGGAGTGGAATTTCATTATACCATCAAGGGAATTCTTTTGTCAACACTCATTTACAGCGGAATGAAAGAAATATTTTCCCTGATCGCAGTAATCCAATCCGCCAGGTAATTATAGCGGTAAAGCCACAATAGCACCGGATTTTCCTGTGTGTAAGCCAGTATCAGCTGGCCGATCATCCCCATGCCGAAGGTCATGATGAAGGTATACACCGTCCAAAGGAGAAGAACCGTCTCCAATATTCCGACCGCCACGCCCAGAACCTTATCCGCCCAGTGAATCACGGGGAGCTTGGAGATCAGTTTGGCGGAAAAAAACGCCAAACCGAGCAGATGATGAATCACTCCCACCACGCAAAGCAAAAGCGCCGCTATTGCCACTCCCACGTATTCTTTTTCGGAATAACTTTGCAGGCCGCTGGCAATCAAGACCGCAACGGCGCAGAGCACGATCAGCGACACGAAGGAAATGATCTCTTTCACCATGCCCCTTCTGTAGCCTTCGCATATTTTCCACAAAAGAACGATTAGAACAACGATTGTCAGTATATTCATTTTCCATCCCCCCTCGTAACTTATCGCAGCTGAATGACATCCATGGAATCGCCGGTCACGATTAAATACCTATAAGGGCCGGCCATGGGAATCATCCGTCCTACGCTCTTTTCAAAAGTTCCGTTATATTTTACCACATTATCCAAAGTGATTACCTCGCATTCCGACTCGTTATAAACGACAAACTGATCTTCATGGAAAAAGATGTCCGTATATTCTATAGCGAAATAATAGGAACCTTTTTGTTTCCCTGAAGCGTCATACACGTCCATTTTGTACAGGGAATTGCCATCATCCGCATAAAATACAAGGCCTATGTACTGTTCATTGTAAAAAACGGATTTTACCTCGTCAGTATACGGGATTTTCGCCAGTTCCGTCGGCACCTGATTGCCCCGATACAGCATCAGCTGGCTGTCTCCCACCGCAAAACACGTATTATCGTTCATGAAGTGTACAAAAGGCACGAAAAGGTCATAATTATAAGCTCCCACAAAAAAGTCCGTCTTGCTGGCGCCAACGTCGCCCAGATTGTAAAAGGCCACGTTGGTCTTCTGAACCCCGGCGTCCAAATAAATATAAGAAATCTCCAGCAAGATTCCATTCGGCGACAGGCTGACCCAAAGAGGGTATCCGCTGCTGGCCATGGTGGCCATGCCCTTATACTGCATCTCCCCGTCCGGCGTATAGATACAATAATAAGTGACCTCCGTGTCGGCCATGACCACGGCCACGGTTCCGTTAGCTGCCACTGCGACGTTCCGGATGGGCAGCGTGGTGGAAAAATTCCCTAAAATCTCAGAGGAATTGACGACATACACGTCCCGGCCGTTATAACTGGCAAGAACCGCCGTATCCTGGCAGATATCCAATACGACCTCCTGAATCTGATAGGTTTGATTCCACCGAACATTGCCCCTGGTATCGGTACAATGGGCCCCGTCCCTGCTATAGGTTAAAATGGCGCTTCCAAGACGGACATCCGTAGTGCCGTTCACCACTTCCCGTTCCGTGGTGGCAACGGTTTCATAATAAGAATAAATACGGTTGCGCCATTGAAGAATCACGAATATGGCGACCACGGCAATAAAAAGAATCACCGCAAGGGCCGCCAGGGCGGTGCTCATCTTATGTTTAAAAATCTTGGCTTCAAAGCGTTCCCTGGTGTCACGGCGTTCGCCCGCATCAGGGCGTCCATTCACATTTACTTCATGGTCGCGCTTGCGCTTTTCTCTCAAGTACTCTCGAATATTGGACATGGGCAACAATCCTTTTTATCAGGTAATGGTTCAATTATACCACATTTCCAGGATTAGGGAAGCAAAATTTTTTGTCCGAAATAAATGTCATCAGGATTCGTGATATTGTTCAAGGCGCAGATCTCCGGGACCTTCGCTTCCGTTCCATAGTGGGCCCGGCTGATTCCGATCAGGGTATCCCCCTTCTGAATCGTATAGGAGATCGGTGCGGAGCTGGACATGGCTTCTTCCGAAGCGGGACTTTCCGCATCTTCCCCTGCGTTCGCCTCCTGCGTCCCTTCCGGTACGGCGGCGTCCTGCTCAGACGGCTGCGTCCCCTCCTGCACGGAGGAACCCTGTTCAGGCATCTGCTCCCCGTCCGGCACAGAGGAACCTTCCGCCGATCCCTGTTCCCCTTCCGGTGCGGCGGACCCTTCTGCCAGAGCGGGCACATCCTCAGACGGCTGCGTCCCGTCCGATGCGGAAGATCCTGAAGCAGGCGTTTGCTCCCCGTCCGATGCGGCAGGCCCGTCTGACGGCAAAGTTCCTTCGGATGAAGTTTCTTCCGGCTGTTCAGAAGCCTGTCCGCCCGCCGTTTGCTCCCCTGGTTCCTGGTTTTCCTTCTGCAGGGCTTCCGTCAAATCCTCCCCCGCATAAAGCGTTTCCTGGGTCGCCTGAGGATTCATGGCCGCCAACACCTCTTCCGACGAATCCGGGAGCTTCTGTTCCGTCATTTCCGCCAACAAATGTTTCGCCGCATTCTGCAGATTTTCCACGCCGCCGTGATTGTTCAGCGTGGCTATCCCGGCCACGAGCAGCAAGAGAAACACTCCGGCCACGGACAGACGCATGAGCTGGAGGCTGCCTGAATCCGGCGACCTCTGACCGGACGACGCTCCTTCCCGCTCCGCGGCCCTTTGCGCTGCACCCTTCCGCCATCCTCCCTGTCGAAGATTCGCCCGCCATCTGTTCCGGGCGGCAGAAGCTTGTCCGACGCTTCCTGCCGTCTCCCGTCTCCGAATATCCGGGATTCCCTCTTCCTCACGTTCCGGTTTTCCAGCGCCATCCCGCACATCCTGCGGCCGCAGATTTTCCTGAGTTTCTCCTGCTCCCCGGCTCTCCGGACCCTCCTGGACCATTCCGCTCCCGCTGCGCCCCGTCCGGCTCTGATACTCCCTCTTGCGGTTCTGCTGCCGCTGTTTCACCACCTCGTATTTTTCTTCATCCACCTGCTCCGGTTCCGCCTCCGTTCCCCGGGAATCCAACATATAAGCCAGCATGGCGTCATTTTTTTCATAAAAACAGGCGTACCCCTTTATGTACCGACAGATGCCCTGTTCGCAGACATGGAAGCCTTCCACCATCTCCCCGTTCAAAATCAGGTATCCCAGGAACTGCAGATCCGGGAAGTAGCGTTTCCGCAATTTTTCCACCTCCTGGTTCTGGGCCTGGGAAAGATGCCGCACTTCCCGCACCAGGAAATCCAGCTTGCAGGCCCCGTAAAAAAACAGATACGCCGTATCCCCTTCCTCCCTGCGGTTCCCATAAAGGGCGATTCCGACGGGCTTGTCTTCCGCCTGATGATTCATTTGTCTGAGATAGGAAACGCAATAGTCCTCCACGTAGATCTTGCAGTGCCGATCCGCTTCTCCGATTTGTGTAACATTCTTTGGCAGTTCCATACAAAAATACCTCCCACACCTTTTCTAATAATAGTAACACAGGTGTGCGAGGTATTTTAGCAATCCTTGTCGCCCCATTTCAAGAACCTTTCGACAGGATCTGTCATGCCCTTCATGAGCACCTTCCAGAGGGAACCAGCGGAAAGTTCCCCGCATGATTCCCTTGTAAGATGCCCATGCCGCATGATACGGCAACCCCCCAATGGGGAACCCGAAGGTTCCCAAAGTTGTTAGCTAAATTGGTACACGGTCACAGAATCATACTCCCGGCCCTCCCCGAACACGCAGGAAGGAAATTCCGGCTGGTTGATGCTGTTGGGAAAATACTGGGTTTCCAGGCAAAGTCCTCCTCTCGCCCCATAATGGGCCCCGCCCTTCCCCGTCTCCGGCGTCATGCAGTTTCCGGCATAAAATTGGAACCCGGGCAGAGTGGTGTAGGCTTTCATCTCCAATGCGCCGTCCGGCGCTTCCAAAGTGGCGAAATGGCGCAGGGTTCCGTTCCAATCGTCGATCACCCAGTTATGGTCGTAGCCGCTGGCCATCAGAAGCTGTTCAAAAGGTTCCCCGATCTCCTTCCCCACCTTCTTGGGAACGGTGAAATCCATCACCGTTCCCGCCACCGGCACAATCTCACCCGTGGGAATCGACCCCGGCGCCGCAGGAGTGTAGCAGGAAGCGTTCATCCACAGGATATGATCTTCTATGGTGCCCTGGCCCTGTCCTTTCAAATTAAAATAGGTATGGTTGGTGGGGTTCAGCACGGTCTTCTTGGTGCTGGTCCCATGGTAATGAAGGGTCAGGCCGTTATCTTCATCCAAAATATAGGTGAGCTGCAGTTTCTTGTCCCCGGGGAAGCCCAAATGGCCGTCCTCGTCCTCTATCGTAAAAGTGACGCTGCTCTCGCCCAGGGTGGCCTTCCACAGTCTCTTATGGAAGCCCAGTTCCTTGTGGCTGTGCAGATTGTTGCCGTTGTCGTTGGCATCCAGGCTGTAAACCTTTCCGTCTATCGTAAAGGAAGCGTTGGCAATGCGGTTGGCGCTGGGCCCGATGGTGGCGCCGAAAAAGCTGCCGTTTTTAAAATAACCTTCCACGGAATCATAACCCAGGACCACGTCCCGCAGACTTCCGTCCCGGGCCGGCACCTGGAGGCTGACCAGGATGGCGCCGTAATCCGTCACCGACGCCTTCATCCCCTTGCTGTTGGACAGGGTGTAAAGCGTTACCTCCCGTCCCTCCTTGTCTTTTCCAAAGCTGCTAGTCTCTATCTTCATTTTTCCTCGCATTCCGCCGTTCGGGACGGCTCCTTTATTCTGCGTCCAATCCTTTAAAAATCACATCTCCGTGCGGCCTTCCAGGGCCCGGAGCAAAGTTACCTCGTCAATATTTTCCAAATCCCCGCCCACGGGCACGCCGCTGGCGATCCGGGTCACCTTCACTCCCGCCGGCTTGATGAGCTTGCTGATGTACATGGCGGTGGTTTCCCCTTCCAGGCTGGAATTGGTGGCGATGATCACTTCCTCCACGTCTCCTTTCAGCCGTTCGATCAGTTCCTTCAGGCGGATGTCCCCCGGGCCGATGCCCAGCATGGGGGAAATGGCGCCGTGAAGCACGTGGTACACGCCCTCGTATTTGTTGGTTTTCTCGTAAGCCGCCAGATCCCGGGTGTTCTCCACCACCATGATGAGCCGATGGTTGCGGTTGGGATTGGCACAGACCGGGCAGATCTCCCGATCCGTCAGGGTATAGCATTCCTTGCAGTAACGCACGTTGGCCTTGGCCTCCAGGATGGAATTGGCCAGTCTCGTCACCTTGTCCTGGGGCATGTTGATCAAATGAAAGGCCAGTCTCTGGGCTGACTTGTTGCCGATTCCCGGCAGGGCCGCCAACTCGTCGATCAATTTATTGATATGTCCGCTATAGAGGTCCATCAGAAGGGAAATCCTCCTCCCAAGCCTCCCGTCATCCTGCCCATGAGGGCCGCACCGGCTTCCTCCACTTGTTTCAGGGCTTCGTTGGCCGCCGCCACGATCAGATCCTGGAGCATCTCAATGTCCTCCGGATCCACCACCTCTTCCGACAGCTTCACCTTTACGAGCTCCTTCTTGCCGGTGACGGTCACTTCCACGGCCCCGCCTCCGGCGGAAGCGGTGAATTCCTTCGCCTCCAGTTCCTTCTGTCCTTCCTCCATCTGACGCTGCATGCGCTGCGCCTGCTTCATCAGGTTGTTCATGTTCCCCGGCATGGCCCCGCCGGGAAAACCTCCGCGTTTTGCCATTCTTGTTTCCTTTCTAGTCTTCTTCCTCTATTTCCATATGAATCACCTGAGACAGATCCACATAGTTTTGCTCCATTTCCTGCTCCGTCTTCACCGACTGGAGGGCCACCTCCACTTCCTTGCCGGAAAAATCCGCAAGCAGCCGTTCCAGTTCCTCCCTATGCCCGTGATCTCCGAAATAATCGCTGACCAGGCCGTCCTCGGCCACGATCAACAGCTGGCCTTCGTTCCCCAGGGAGAGACGCACAGATTTCAGATACATTTTCATGGGATTCTCCGCATTGCCCACGATGGAAGGCCATTTGGACACGATTTCCCGAATGTCCTCCGGAATCGCCTTGGGCAGGGGTGCGGCATTCGTCCCGTAGGCTCCCGTTCCTGTCGGGCCGCCCGAGCCCGGGAATCCAGGCCCCATTCCTCCTGCGGCCCCCGCTCCCGGGACTGCATATGCGCCGCTTTCCAGGGAACGCAGAGTCTGATCCCATTTCCCTTCCACCTGCCGGATGCGGTCCAGCAAAGCGTCCTGAGAGACTTCCATGGAAGGCCTGCACAGCTTGATCAGGGCGATTTCCACCAGGATCCGCTTCTGGGACGCATATCTGATCTGATTGGACAATTCGGAAAAAATCCGGATATACCGCAGGATCTGATCCATCTGCGCCAGGTTCGCCTCGTCCTTCAACCGGGCCAGATTCTCCGAGGACATGTCGATCACGTCCTCCAGATCATCGGAAACCTTCACCAGCATCAGATTCCTCAGATACCAGGTGAAATCCGTCACGAACTGCGTCAGTTCCCGTCCCTGCACCATGATTTCTTCCAAAAGGTTGATACATCCCATCACGTCCCCTTCCAGGACATGACAAAACAGGCGGCTGAATACCTCCGTATCCACAGCCCCCAGCACTTCCAGAACTTTATCATAGGTCAATTCATTCCCAAGGTGAAAAGCGATGCACTGGTCCAGCAGACTCAAAGCGTCCCGCATGGAACCGTCCGCCGTCTTGGCGATGTAACGAAGGGCTTTTTCCTCCACCGCCACGCCTTCCGCCGCAGTCAGCTCCTGAAGGCGTTCCGTGATGGTGTCGATGGAGATTCGCTTAAAATCATATCTCTGGCACCGGGAAAGGATGGTGACGGGCAGCTTGTGCACTTCCGTGGTGGCCAGAATAAAAATCACATAAGAAGGAGGCTCCTCCAGGGTCTTGAGCAAGGCATTGAAGGCGCCGATGGAAAGCATATGCACTTCGTCGATGATATAGACCTTGTAGCGTCCTTCCGCAGGAGAATAGGACACCTCGTCCACGATCTCCCGGATATTGTCCACACCGTTGTTGGAAGCGGCGTCGATCTCGATCACGTTCATGCTGGCCCCTGCGGCAATGGCAAGACAGCTGCGGCATTTGCCGCAGGGCCCGTTTTCCGTGGGATTCTCACAGTTCACCGTCCTGGCGAATATCTTGGCCACGGTAGTCTTCCCCGTCCCCCTGGTGCCCGTGAACAGATAGGCGTGGCCGATGCGGTTGGCCTTGATCTGGTTGCGCAGGGTGGTAACGATATGATCCTGTCCCTTCACATCCGCAAAGGTATCAGGACGAAACTTTCGGTACAGGGCAGTGTAAGACATCGGTGACAGAATCCTTTCTTATTACTCTTACTCTCCGAAGGAGATGCCCAGCATCTTGGCTTCCTTCACGATGGCGGCATCCGGGGATACCATCTTCAGTTTTCCGGCCACTTCCTTCAAAGGCACACGAACCATTTCACGGTTCTTGTAGCCCACCATGTAGCCGTACTTGCCTTCCAGAATCATGCGGCCCGCTTCGGAACCCAGACGGCTTGCGAACACGCGGTCATAAGGGCAGGGGCTTCCGCCTCTCTGCACATGGCCGGGAATGGTCACCCGAACCTCTTTGCCGCACTTTTCATAAATCTGGGCAGCGATCTCGTAGGAAACGGAAGGATATTTCCTCTTTTCCAGTTTCTTCTTGTATTCCTTCTTGGAAAGCTGCATCCTCCTTGGAAATGGCGCCCTCGGCCACGGCGATGATGGTGAAGGTGCTTCCGCCCGCACCCCTCTCCTCGATCTTCTTCACCACGTTGTCGATGTCATAAGGAATCTCGGGGATCAGAATGATGTCTGCGCCTCCGGCCATGCCGGCATTCAGGGTAAGCCATCCGGCCTTGTGTCCCATCACTTCCACGATGAATACACGGCTGTGGGAAGCGGCTGTGGTATGAATCTGATCGATAGCCGCGGTAGCGATATCCACGGCGCTCTGGAAGCCGAAGGTCATGTCGGTGCCCCAGATGTCATTGTCTATGGTCTTGGGCAGGGTCACCACGTTCAGACCCTCTTCGCTGAGCAGGTTGGCGGTCTTGTGGGTGCCGTTGCCGCCCAGGATCACCAGGCAGTCCAGCTGCAGCTTGTAATAGGTCTGCTTCATGGCCTGTACCTTGTCCACCCCGTCCGCATCCGGAATATGAATCTCCTTAAAGGGAGTTCTGGACGTGCCCAGGATAGTGCCGCCCTTGGTCAGGATACCGGAAAAATCACGGCCAGTGAGCATCTGGAACTTGCTGTAGATCAGTCCCTGATACCCGTTCTGGAAACCGTAGATTTCCACCTTCTCCCCACTATTGAACAAGGTCTTCGCCACACCTCTCATGGCTGCGTTCAGAGCCTGGCAGTCTCCGCCGCTGGTTAACATACCGATTCGTTTCATGCTTCCTCCTTCCGCTGCTTCCTACACAGCTTTCGTTCCAATACATATATTAGTCGAGTTTTTGCTCCACTAAGTTACATTATAATCCATTTTCAAGAATATCTCAACTTTTTTAAAAAAGAATACTGACAAATTATTCCACAGATTTATTGTTCAAATTGCTGTAAAAATACACTTGCCAAAATCGAAAATTTACTATAAAATAAGGTATGTCACACGGAGATGTACCCAAGTGGTTGAAGGGTCCGCACTCGAAATGCGGTAGGTCGCTTCCGCGGCGCAAGGGTTCAAATCCCTTCATCTCCGCTAAAGGAGCAGGTGGCGCTTCCTGCGAGATTACGCTTCTCCCGCCACCTTCACGCCTTTGAAACGCACCGCATAAGGGCCTTCGTAATTGGCGTCCTCATATTTTTCCGAAGAAAAGACCATGTCGGCCTGCAGCTCCATGATATTGCCGTTCAGGGAACCGCCGGTCACCGGGGTCACGGTCTGGCCGTCATAGAGGTAGGCCAGGCGGATCTCCCCTCCGAAATGGCCGGTAAAATCATCCATCTGGAAGTCGGAGAAGCTGACCACGTGAAGGTAAGGCTCCTTCTTCATCTCTTCAAAAGGTAATTTTCCCTCCCGCACTTTGATCTTCCGATAGCCGCCCGTGGGCTCCACGCCCAGGTAATAGGCGAACCTGGCTCCGCCGCCCTGGAGAAGCTGCAGCGTCCCCTCGTCGATCAGCAGACGGTCCTTCATGGGAATTCCTTCCGCACTGTAAGGATCCACGGCCTTCAGCTCCAAAGTCAGAGCGTCTCCCCGGATATCCTCTCCCTGCACCTTCATCCCCGCTTCGTAGTTGGAATATTTTTGATAAACCATGGAAGTATTGGAACGGGACAAATAGAAGTCAAACAGGGTCCGCATCTGCTGCCCGGAGAGAAGAAGGGTATACTCTCCCGTCTTCGGGGCCTTTCTGGCCGCCGCCCTGTCCCGAGTGAGCGCCAGGGCTTCCTTCACCTCCCGGCGCAGGCCGTCCGTGTTCAGATCCCGGTAATTGAACTGGTGGTAGGTCTCCACGTCCTGGGGGGCGACGCATTGCACCACGTATTCTCCCCAAACGTCATAAACCTCATAAGCCACGTCCACTCCTGCGGAATTCACCAGGTGCCTGTGGCTGTGCCGGAGGAAAATCTCCGCAGAATTCAGGAATACCTCTTCCTCCGTATCTTCCGCAAACAGCGCTTCCGTCATCCGTTTCATGCTTTCCTCCAGGCCGATCTCGGCCAGGGGACTGCGGGAAGGCACCGGAGCCTCTTTTTTCCCGGAAGGCAGTTCATAATAAGGGTTGCAGACCAGAGAAGCCGCCTGACAGGCCCCCTGCAGGGCGGCCAGCACCTCTTCCTCCTCCATGCCGGGATAGATCTGCGCTGCGGAGGACCCCCGCATCTTCTTCCCATCCTTTTCAAAATCACGGTAAACCGTCACTTCCAGCTCATCGGTGACGGACTTCCTTTTCAGATCCAGCTTCTTGCGGACGAAAAAACATTCCAGAGACTCTTTTTCCGTCTCTTCAATCAAATAATGGTCTATGCCAAGCCGCTCCAGGGCGGACAGAATCTTTGCAATCACGGCGTTTACCTGTTCCTTTCTTCTCAAACTCTTTCTCTCGGTTCCCTTCCTTCGGGCTTTCATCGGGCCTTTTAGCCCAGACGGATCCGGGCCTTGATGTAAGGGCCGCCGTCCGATACCTTCACCCATTCCTTATAGCCCTTACCGCAGAAACCGCCGCCTCCCAGCTCCACGTCCTTGCCCATCATGGAAATGGACTTCAGCAGATCCGGCACGTAACCGGTGAGGACGATGGGGGAGAAGACCTTGCCGGTCAGCTTCCCGTCCTTGATCTCCCTGGCGATGTTCACCATGCACTGTATCCCCCAGTTCTTGGGATCCTCCATGCCGCTCTCCGCATTCTCCAACAGGAAGCCGTAATCCACGGAAGCGATCATTTCCTCCCTGGTGCTGTCCCCGGCTTCAAAATAGGTGTTGGTCATACGAGTGTAAGCCTTCCTGCGGTAGCTTTCCCTCCGGCCGTTACCGGTGGGTTCCGTCCCCAGAGAGAGTGCGGACTGCAGATCGCTGATGCCGGTCTTGAGCACACCCTTGTCGATGATCACGGTATCATGGGCCAGGGTCCCTTCATCATCAAAAAAGTAGGTGGCCGTTTCCCGCACCGCCCCGGCCCCGTCGTGCATGGTGACCAGAGGAGAAGCCACGTATTTTCCCAGGAACTCCTGGGCCTGGGCCCGTTTTTTCACGAACATGTCCATTTCCACGCCGTGTCCAAAGGCCTCGTGGACGATCATCCCCGTCACGTCCGGGGCGCAGATGCAGGTATATTCGCCGGGCGGAATGGGCCTGCTCTCCAGCAGCTCCACCGTCGCCGCCACGCTTTCTTCCAGATCCTCTTCCATCCGGGGGAGCAGCTCCGCACCGCCCAGGCAGGAATAGGATTTAAAATAACTCTTGATCTCTTCTCCCCGGGAGGCCGCCAGGGAAATCCCACCGTTGAACCACATCACGTTCTGCAGAAGCTCTTTTCTGCCGGAAAGGAACAGCTTGGTATATTTCTGATACTCACAAAAAGCCGACAGATTCAAAAGAGCGTCGTTCATGGCAAGTCCTTTGTCCTTCAATCCCTCCAGGAACTTCAAAATGGCATCGTCGCCCATTTCCTCCGGATCCACTTCGTACTCCGTGCTGCCCTCGAAGACCGTCTTCTCCCCGGTTCTCTTCTCTTCTGAGGTTTTCTTTTCAACCCTTCGTTCTTCCTCCGGAAGCAGATATTCCTTCTCCTCCAGGCCTTCCGGCAGCAGTCTGTCCGAAGCGGCCACGAGCTCCCCGATACGGGCGCAAATTTCTTCCAGCTCCTCCGGGACAACCTTGTTAAAGGAATACTCCGCATAGTGCTTCCCATCCCATACCTTGGCCACGAATCCCCGGCTCGTCAGCAGATCGTCCTCCCCTGCGGCCATGTTCCGTTTGGAAACGCTGTACCGCCTGGCTTTGGAATCCACCGCCAGGATGGATGCGTAAGGGTAGGCTGCCAGAAGCTTTTCCAGAAGCTCCTTCAACAAGGGCGTTTCCCGCCTGATAAAATCGCTCTCCTGAACCTTCATTTCATGAAATCCTTTCTTTTCTCATTTAGTCATCATATTCGCTTTCCGCTTTCAGGATCTCTCCTGTGGAAGCGTCCACTTCATAATCATATTCCAGGTTGCCGGACTTGAACTCCACTTCGTAGATCATCCGTCCGTTTTCCCGGTCCAGCTCCGCCTTGGTCTCCCGAAGGGAAGAGGAATCCGTGATCCCGGCATGGGCCAGGGCCGCCTGCAGAGCCGCCTCCTCGCCGATGTAGCCGCTGGCGTTCCCGGTATTGTTGCCTGTATTTCCAGCATTGCCTATGCTACCGCTGCCGGTGCCGCCGTTGTCAGTGTTGCCCGCATTTCCGGCGCTCCCAGCGCCGCCCGCGTTCCCGCCGCCAAATACATTGTCAAATACATCATCCAGGTCCGGCTCGCTGCGGCTGCGCAGGATCTCTCCCGTCTTCGCATCGATCTCATATTCGTATTCCAGAGTGCCCGCTTTAAAATCCACCTCGTAGACCATGACGCCTCTTTCGCTGTCGAATTCCACGTCCCTGTCATAGATGTCTGCAACGCTCACGCCCGCATCAGCGCAGGCTATGGCAAGGGCCTGGTCGCCGCCAATATAGGCGGAGGCGCTGGCCTGACCGGTCTGGGTGATCACGTTCTGCTTGGACATGTCCCGGCTGGAGGCGATGAGGGCGATCTCATTGATGGTCATGGGTGCCAGGGCCTCAAAAGTCAGCGTCCCGTCCTGAGCGATCACTTCCTGGATCAGGGAGGCTTTCCCGATGGAGATACCGTATTGTTCCGCCAAAGCTTTCAGGGAGGCGTCGTCCGCCGCCACCGTCTGGCTCAGCACCGCCCCGTCCATGGAGTCCGTCCGCAGGGCCTCCGCAATCTGGGCGCTCACCCGCTGCTGCAGGGCCGCTCCCCTGGACGCATCCTGGTTCTCCACGGAGACCAGAATAGAATTCTGGGCATCTCCCAGGTAACCCTTCTGAAGCATGGAGCCGATCAGGGCGTTCACCGCCACTTCCAAGGTGGTTCCTTCCAGATCCATGTCGCCCAGAATGACCTTGGCGTCTTCATTCAAAGCCGTCACGGAAAGCACTCTTTCTTTATCATTAATGGATATGGACAAACTGGGATTCACATCCAGCAGGATCACGGAATCCACCCTGCCGCCGCCATTCAATATGCTATATCCGCCGATCAGCAAGACCAACACGGCCGCCACGGCAATCGACAGGATACCAATCGTTGTATTTTTCTTTTTCGTCATCGCAATTTTCCTTCCTTTCCTAGCTTCCGGGATCTCAGCGACCTCCGGTTCCATTTGCTGACAGGAAGAAAGTATTTTGTCCAGCTGGTTGGGAGCTGCATGGACAATGGCTGTGCGGATCTGTTCTTCTTTTTCCCGATCGGTCATGACTGCTCTCCTTTCTCCAGCTTCTGAAGCTTTTTCATGGCCCTGTGATACTTTGAGAGAACCGTGGAAAGACCCAGGCCCATGAGGTTGGCAATTTCCCGGTGCCTCAGGCCGGACATGGCGTGAAGCACTACGATCTGCCTTTCTTCATCGGATAAGGCCCCCAGCAGAGATGCCAGCAGAATCCGTTCTTCATGACTCACTTCCTGGATGTCCGCAAACATGTTCTGCCAATCCAAGGGATCCACGGAAACGGTCTTCTTCTGTTCTCTCAGACACATCAGACACAGATTCCTGGTGATGGTGAAGATCCACGCCATGGGCTTTCCTGCGGACCGGTACTTGCCGGCCGTCTGCCAGATCCGCAGATAAACCTCCTGCTGCACGTCCTCCGCATCGTGACGATCCTTCAAAAGCGACAGTGCGAAACCGTATACCGCCGCCCCGGAGATTTGGTAGAGCCTTCCCAGCGCCTCCTTGTCCCCTTCTGCAATTCTCTCAAGCAAATTGTCCAGCACCTCCGCCTCGGAAGGCGGAACGGGCGCTGTCGCCATGAATAAAACCAACATGGCTTTCCTCCTGTTCACCCTATTAATGCGTAGAAAGGATGATTTATTGCATGCTGCATTATTTTTTTCAAAAAAATCAAAAAGCGGCCGAGTACGACGTCATCCGCCGATATTCTCCGGGAGACATATGAAGAAGTTTCCGAAAAACTTTGCCGAAAAACTTCACGTCCTCGTAACCCACCTCCCGGGCGATCTCCTGAATCTGCAGTTCGCTGCCGGACAAAAGCTCGCAGCTTCGTTCGATCCGCACCTTCTGCAGATACTCCAGGGCCGTCAGTCCCGTCTCCTGCCGGAATCTGCGGCTGACGTACTGAGGGCTGTAATGGTATTCCTCGCAGAAACGTCCCGTCACCATCCGCTCCCGATAATGGGCGTCCAGGTATGCGATGGCCTCCTGTACCAAGGTGCTCTGTTGCCTGCTCTTGCCGAATTGGGTTTCCCCTTGAAGAATCTTGCGCATGACCCGGATCAGGATCTCCAGGAGACGGCAGCGGAAAATTTCCGCATAGCCCGTATTTTTCTCCCGATATTCCTCCTGCATCCCCTGCAGCAGGTTCAAAATCTCCCCATCCTCGTCATGAAACACCCGATTGGAGGGCGAACGTCCATAATATTGCCTGTGATAGCGGATCAGGCAGACCCGCAGGAGTTCCTCGATGGTCCGGCATCCCGCCAGGGTATCATCGATGACTTCCGGAAGGAAAAGACAGTTGATCAGGGTCAGGTCCCGGCTGTCCTCAAAGCTGTGGACGCTGCCGTAATCCAGGAGAAAATAATCCCCTTTTTGCACCGGTCCGGACACGCCGTTCAGGGTATGCAAAGCGGTGCCGCCGGTAATATAGGACAATTCAAAGAAGCGATGCCCATGACTGCCCATGTCCTCCTGCCGCAGGGACATCATCACCAGCTTTTCTTCCTTCCCTCTCGCCTGTTCGTCCAGCTCCAACGTATACTCTTTTCCCATGCTCCGCTCCCCCGGCGCCAAAGCGCCTAAAGAGATAATTTCACACCCCAATTTTGATAAAAACAGGTCTTTTTTTCATTTTAACTTCTGGTATGATAGATGTCAAGAAGCAACAAATCTTAAAGGAGGATATTTCATGGACTGGAATGCGAAATGGATCAAAAGCCAAGAAGATCTGGGGGCTGTGGCTCCCGAGTTTTCCGTTTCTTTTGCGCTGCGGGGCCCGGTGAGGGAAGCGAAGCTCTACATCACCGCCCTGGGCGTCTACGAGGCGCAGCTGAACGGCAGCCGAGTGGGAAGCTTCATCCTGGCCCCCGGCTGGACTTCCTACCCCAAGAGGCTGCAGTATCAGGAATATGACGTGAGCGATCTGCTGCAGGAGGAAAACCGCCTTCAGGTCCTGGTGGGCCGGGGCTGGTACCGCAGCCGCATGCCCGGCTGGGAGGGGTCGGAATATCAAAAAAAACTGCAGGAAAAACCGTCCGCCCTGTTGGCCCAGCTGGAAATCGTCTATGACGACGGAAGCCGGGAGACGATCTGCTCCGGATCCGACTGGACGGTAAGAGAAAGCGCCGTGCGTTTTTCCGAAATCTATGACGGAGAAATCTACGATGCCACCCGGTCAGAAGAGTCTTCCCGGCCTGTGGAAATCTATGAAGGGCCTTCCGAGACCCTGATTCCTCAGCAGGGAGAAGAGATTCGGGAACAGGAACGGATTTTCCCCGCCCGCATCTTCACCACCCCCAAGGGAGAAGTGGTGGTGGATTTCGGCCAGGAGATCACCGGCTACGTGGAGACCAACATGAAGGGCTGCGCCGGAGAAGTGCTGGATCTCTCCTTTGCGGAGGTCATGGACAAAGAAGGCAATTTCTACACGGAAAATTACCGCAGCGCCAAGGCCCAGTACCGGTACGTCTGCCGGGACGGAATGCAGACCTACAAGCCGAAGCTGACCTTCTGGGGCTTCCGCTACATCCGCATCAACTCCTTCCCCGGAGGGATGACCGCCGTGGCGCCGGAACGCTTCGCCGCCATCGTCCTCCATTCCGACATGAAACGGACCGGCAGGCTCAGTTGTTCCAATCCCTTGCTGAACCGGTTCTTTGAAAACGTGGTCTGGGGACAAAAAGGAAACTTCCTGGACGTGCCCACGGACTGTCCGCAGCGGGATGAACGGTTGGGCTGGACCGGCGACGCCCAGGCCTTCGTGCGCACTGCCAGTCTCAATTTCGACGTGGAGAAATTTTTCACCAAATGGCTGGCGGACATGGCCGCCGACCAGTGGGAGAACGGATACGTGGGCCACGTGATCCCGGATCTCATCCAGAATCCCAAGCCCAGCGCCGCCTGGGCCGACGCCGCCACCATTTGCCCCTGGACCATCTATCTGGCTTACGGGAATCCGGAGATCCTGGAAAATCAGTTCGAATGCATGCATAAATGGGTGGATTATATCACTCAGAACACGAAAAACGCCGGACTGTGGACCGGCGGCGAACACTACGGCGACTGGCTGGGGCTGGATGCGCCCTCCGGCAGCTACAAGGGTTCCACCCGGGAGGAATTCATCGCCTCCGCTTTCTACGCCTATTCCACCTCCCTGGTCATCAAGGCAGGCAGGGTGCTGGGCAAGGATGTCAGCGCCTATGAAAAGCTGTACCATACCATCGTGTACACTTTCCGCAGAACCTTCCCGGATTACCGGACCCAGACGGAATGCGTGCTGGCGGCCCATTTCAGGCTGGCGGAAAATCCCCAGGCAGCCGCGGACCAGCTGGCCAGCATGATTTCCTCCTGCGGCACCCAGCTGCAGACCGGCTTCGTGGGCACTCCCTACCTGCTTCACGTCCTGAGCGACTACGGATATACGGAGCTGGCTTATTCCCTGCTGCTTCGGGAAAAATATCCTTCCTGGCTCTACCCCGTGACAAAAGGAGCTACCACCGTCTGGGAGCATTGGGACGGCATCATGGAAAACGGAGACTTCTGGAGTGCGAACATGAATTCCTACAACCACTACGCCTACGGCTGCGTCACCGACTGGGTCTACAGCGTGGCCGCAGGGATCAATGCCCTGGAGGAAGCCCCCGGATATGCCAAAGTGCGGATCTCCCCCCTGCCGGACAAGCGTCTGGACTGGCTGGAGGCCTCCCTCGACACCAGGCACGGCCGCATTGTCTCCCGATGGGAAAAGGAGACCGCCCTCTGGCCGGAGCGGGAGCTGTGGAAATATCAGATCACCGCGCCCGTGGAAGCGGAAATCGTCATTGCAGGCAAGAGCGTCACGGTTCCTGCGGGAACTTACCAATTCTACAGCCTGGTGGAGGAAGACGGAGAGGCGTGACCCGCCATGCACCGCTTTCCTTCCCGATGGAATGCTTGCGATAAGCGATCAGAGCCCGGCGGTATACCGCCGGGCCCTGGTGCCGTTATGGTGCAGATGCCGCTTCAGCGCAGATACCGCTTTGGTGCAGATGCCGCTTCAGCGCAGGCACCGCCTCGATACAGATGCCTCTTTAGTCCAGATGAAACACCGTCTTCAGGTCGATGCTGACGGGACTGTTGTCCGGATTGGTCTCCATGATGTCCGCCATGAAGTCCCACCACTTGCGGTTGATGGCGGTGTCGGCGCCCTTGGCCCACAGCTCCTCGTCCTCGATCTCGATGTACCCGAACAGAGTCAGGGTCTCCTGATCCAGGAAAATCGTGTAGTTTTTCCCTCCGTGCTCGTGAATCATGTCCTGCATTTCCGGCCATAGTTCGTTGTGCCTTTTCTCATACTCGGCCTCCTGGCCAGGGTAGAGCTTCATTTTAAATCCTTTGATCATCTTTTTGACTCCTTTCTCCTACTACAATATTGTCTTTTTCTCCAAAAAGGCTTATGATGGTAACAGTCCGAATCATTCCATAGCATCAACGCCAAAGCCCGTCAGTGCGGGCGGAAAGGAAACGCAATGGCCGACCTTCAAAACCCTTTGAGTATTCACGAAAAATATATGCGGGAGGCCCTCAAACAGGCACGCAAGGCCCTGGCCCTGGGCGAGGTTCCCATCGGCTGCGTCATCGTCCACGAAGGCAAGATCATCGGGCGGGGCTACAACCGCCGCAACACCGACAAAAACACCCTCTCCCATGCGGAGATCACCGCCATAGACAGAGCCAGCAAAAAAATCGGCGACTGGCGGCTGGAGGACTGCACCCTTTACGTGACCCTGGAGCCCTGCCAAATGTGCGCCGGGGCCATTATCCAGGCCCGGATTCCCGAAGTGGTCATGGGCTGCATGAATCCCAAGGCCGGCTGCGGCGGCTCCATCCTGAACATTCTCGAAATGCCCCAGTTCAATCACCAGGCCACAGTGACCAGGGGAGTGCTGGAAGCGGAATGCAGCGGGATCCTGAAGGAATTCTTCACGGACCTGCGTCTCCGCAACAAGGCCGAAAAGAAAAGGTCGAAAATGGAAGCCGCCCAAAATGGAACTGCACAAAATAGCATCGCTTCGGAATAAAGGTTATTTTTTCTCAAAAACGCTCTTGGGCTGTCCGCAAATCGGACAGACATAGTCTTCCGGCAGTTCCTCAAAGGGCGTGTCCCCATCGTACTCATAGCCACAGATGCTGCAGACGTATTTTGCGGGCTGGACAGCTCCCCCTGCGGAAGTCTGGGCACTGTCTGCAGAACCGGTTAAAGCCTCTTCCGCAATGTAGGTGGGCGCATTCTTGGGGCTCTTGCCCTTGATCACGTTATGATAATAGGCGTAAGTCATGGGATCGTCCTTTTTCAGGACATCCGCATCCACCACTTTTCCCAGGAACACGGTGTGGGAAGAGGTCTCCATCTTGTCGATCACTTCGCAGACAATGTAGGCGCAGGCGTCCGCCACCACGGGCAGATAGCTCTTGACTGCACTCTCCACCTCGTTGAATTTGTTGTGATCTTTGCCGCTCTTAAAACCGAAAACGCCGATGATGCCGGGATCGGAATGCTCTCCCAGGATGGAGAGAGCGAACCTGCCCGTATCCTGGATGCAGCTGTTGGTATAGTTGTCGTGATTGATGCTGACGGCTATGGTCGCCGGATCGGACGTGATCTGCATGGCGCTGTTGGCGGTGCATCCGGTCGCCCGGCCATGATCCCAGGTGCTGACCACGTAAACTCCGTAAGAAAGCTGTCTGAAAGCATTTTTATTCATTGCGTCTCCTCCTGAAAACAATTTTGATAAATCCAGTATAAAATTCCCGTGAAGGGTTGTCAAGGCCAATCAAATCTCCCGCCCGAAAATTAATTCTAAACGTTTCTTTCTTTGTCTTGACAGGGAAAAAGAAAACAAGTACAATAATAAAGCCGTATTTCTCAGGGCAGCCCTGCGGCGGCGTTGAAGTCTGGTCTTACGCAATGGGAATCTGCGAACCGTGTCAGGTTGGGAACAAAGCAGCACTAAGCAGAACCTTCCATGTGCCGTAAGGGCGCCGGGTGGAGCCGCAGCAGGGTCCTGGGGAGTACGGTCTTTGTAGTTCGGGAATTGTCCCCGCCGCTGTGTGAGCCCTCCGGCGAACGGGCCAGCTCATTTCATATAAAAAGTAACAGTTCATCCAAATTTAGTGTTTGTCTGAACTGTTACTACAAGAAAGGATCCTCCATGAACTTTTCCTCTTCCAATCAAGAAAGTTCCTCCTCCATGACGCACTGCACCCTCTGTCCCCGCCGCTGCGGTGCGGACCGGACGGAAGGGCAGACCGGTTACTGCGGGCAGACCGCCCGTTTGAAAGCGGCCAGGGCGTCCCTGCACCTCTGGGAGGAACCCTGCATCTCCGGGCAGACCGGCTCCGGCACGGTCTTTTTTTCCGGCTGCAGCCTGCAGTGCGTCTACTGCCAGAATCGGGCGATCGCCCTGGGACAGGCGGGCCGGGAGATCACCGTGGAAAGGCTTGCGGATATTTTTCTGGAGCTCCAGGCCAAAGGCGCCAACAACATCAATCTGGTGACCGCCGCCCATTTCGTCCCTCAGGTCTGCGAGGCCCTGCGAATTTCCAAGGGGAAAGGGCTGAGGGTTCCCATCGTCTATAATTCCGGGGGCTACGAATCCGTCCCGACCCTCCGGCTGTTGGAAGGGCTGGTAGACATCTATCTGCCGGATTTCAAATACGTTTCTTCTGACTTGAGCCTGCGGTATTCCCATGCGGCGGATTATTTTGACAGGGCAAGCGAGGCGCTGGCGGAAATGTACCGACAGACGGGCGATCCGGTCTTCCATCCCGAAACGGGGATGATGCGGAGAGGAATCATCGTCCGGCACCTGGTGCTGCCGGGCTGTACGGGGGATTCCAAACGAGTGCTCCGATATCTGCACAACACTTACGGCGATCACATTTACATCAGCATCATGAGTCAGTACACGCCGCTTCCCCAGATGGCCGACTATCCGGAACTGAACCGAAAGGTTACGGAGGAAGAATACGGACGAGTTCTGCGGTTCGCCCAGGAAATCGGCATCGAAAAAGGCTTCCTCCAGGAGGGGGAAGCCGCCAGTGAAAGCTTTATCCCGGCTTTTGACGGGGAGGGGTTGTAGCGGATTCCTCCCCGTCAATAAATGCCTGTCCAAGATCAAAGGTTAGCCAAAATCCATAGTCAAATGTCCAACCTGGCTCAATATCCACCCGAACTCTGATGTCCAATCCAAGCCCAAATATCCGCTCAAATTTATATGTCCACCCGAATGCAATAATATCCGAAATCTCCGTCCTGCACCGGCTCTCTTTTGCATTCAAAGCTTTCAAAGCCGAACAGGATCGCCACCTGCCGTTCCTTTTCATAAAAATTGCCCGGCACCCCCAAATAATAGCGAACTTGTCCCAGACTCATAATCCTAGCCAGGATCAGATGTTCATAATTGTAATATCCATGGAGCAAAAAGCTGTTGGCCACCAGTCCGTGATATTGCTTTTGGAGCACCACGAAATCCTCCGGGCCGATGGAAAGATAGTCCCGGTCATCCCCAAAGGGAGAGATATGGGGATAAATGCTGGACAACTGCTGCCATTTATCCTCATAAAAATGAGGCGGCAGTCCGGGAGGATTTCGAAGCGGCCGGGCCTCCGGGAGAACTTTCTCCAGCCGCTGAAGTTCGGAGGAAGGAGGCGCAGGCGCTGCTTCGGGCATCGGTTCCGCCGGAGATCTAGGAGCCAGGGCTGCTTTCGCCGGCCGCTGAAGCTCGCAGGAAAGAAGCACTTGCGCTGGTTCGGGCATCGGTTCCGCCGGCCGCTGAAATTCGGAGGAAGGAGGCACCGGCTCGGGTTCCGGCAGCGGAGCTTCGGCCTCCGAGGCCGCCTCCGCCGCATGCAGCAAGTCTTCTTTTTCTTCGCTGACTTCCCGCCAGCGACAAAGAAGTTCCTTCCCCTTGCCAATGGGAACCCGGATTGCGGTCAATTCCTCATAGGAAAGGGCCTCCTGGCCAAGACGGCTGGCATCCTGGCCTGACAGCGACAGTTCCGCCTTTCCTTGGCGAAATTGCAGTTCGCCCAGGAGGGAGGTTTTGGCCCCGGCTTCCAGATAGACTTCCCGAGAGAGGTTCTCCAGCATGGGGAAGCCCCTGACCTGCAAATAAAGGCAGCAAACGGTATGCGGGACCTCATCCTGGAGGATTTGCGGAACCTTGTCCCGGACGGAACCCCCGTCAAGATCCCGGAGTTCCATTTTTACAAAGCCCGCCGTGCGCAGCTTCGTCCCGTTTTCCAGGTATTCCAGATATTTGATGCTCTTTTGATATCGCATGGGAACCTCCGAAGGAAAGGATTGAGCAGCAGGAAAATCCTCCGTCTCTGATATATTGTATTCGGGAGGTTGTCCGATTTATGACTGATGACAAAAATATAACCCAGGGAGCCCATTCAGCAGGACGCCCTGGCGCTCGCAGACGTTAAAAAAGCGGAGAAACCGTGGGAACACGATTTTCCGCTTTTCTTAACGTCTGGCCAGGCTGGAAAGTTAATACTCCAGCGTATCAAGATATTTCATGTAATTCACTACCATCAGGGCAATTTTAAAAGTCAGGGCATCATCGAAATTCCGAAGATCCAGGCCGGTGCTCTTCTGTATTTTTTCAATCCGATAAACCAGAGTATTGCGGTGCACGAAAAGCTGTCTGGAGGTTTCGGACACGTTCAGGCTGTTATCGAAGAATTTGTTGATGGTGGTAAGGGTCTCTTCGTCCAGATCCATGGGCACGTTGTCGCCGAAGATCTCTTCGATGAAAATACGGCACAAATTGATGGGAAGCTGGTAGATGAGACGACCGATGCCCAGAGTGCTGTAAGCCACCACGTTGCGCTCGGCGTAGAAAATCTTGCCCACGTCCAGGGCCATCTTGGCTTCCTTGTAGGACTTAGAGACATCCTTCAATTCCGGCACGATGGTACCGAAGGCCACCCGAACGTTGAGCATGGCTTCCGCATTCATCATGGCCACGATGGTCTCGGCGATCACGTTGAGTTCCTCATAAGTGGTTTCCGCTTCCACCGCCTTGATCAGGATCACGTTGCTCTCATCCACGGCCGTGATGTAGTCGCCGCCCTGGTTGGAGAACATCCCCTTCAAAAGCTCCGTCACGATGCTGTCCTTCTCCAGCTTGGTCTCCACCAGGAACACCGCCCTGGGCACGGTCACTTCCACGTGAAGCTTCTTGGCCCGATTATAGATATCCACCAAAAGCAGGTTGTCCAGCAAAAGGTTCTGGAAGAAATTATTGCGGTCAAATCTTTCCTTGTAGGCAACCGCCAAATTCTGGATCTGGCAGACCGCAATCTTGCCCACCATGTACACGTCGTCGCTCAGGCCTCTGGCCACCAGGACGTAGAGAAGCTCCCCTTCGTCCAAAATTTTCAGCAAATGATGAGGGCCGATCACCTGGCTGTCCGCAGGAGACATGGCAAAACCCACCACCAGATTGGTAGTGATCTCTGGCATGTCCGCAGTGGTTGCGACAACTCCTCCATTTAAATCGTATACATTTAAATCAACCTTTGTAATGGCCTTCAACTCATCAATGCTTGTCTGAATGATCTGACTTGAAATCATGTTTCCTCCATTCTGCCGCCGGTTCCGCCACAGCTTATTCTTATCTGCGAAGTTCAATACAATCTTACAATATTTTGGAAATCAATGCAAGATTTTTTTCAAAAGATAAGGGCTGTGCAACTGCACAGCCCTATAGTTTCTTTCTCTGAAAAGGAATATCCTAGTTGGTGATAACCTGCTCGGTCTCCTTGTCAAATACATGAATCTTCTCAACGTCCATGGCGAACTTGATGGTGTCGCCAGGTCTAGCTGTGGTTCTGGGATCCACTCTTGCGGTCATTGCGAAGCCATCCAGATCGAAGTACAGGAGCACTTCAGCACCCAGCAACTCGTATACGTTGATGGTGGAAGTGAACACGCTGCCTTCCGGAGCGGCCTCAATGTACTGAGGAGAATCATATACATCTTCAGGACGGATACCGAAGGTAACGGTCTTTCCATCATAACCGCCATCAATCAGCTTCTTGGACTTTGCAGGAGGAAGGACGATGCTGTGTCCTGCGATCTCAAGGCTGGCCTTGTCTCCGGTCACCTTAACCACGGCATCCAGGAAGTTCATCTGAGGAGATCCCATGAATCCTGCAACGAACAGGTTCTGAGGCAGATCATACAGATGCTGAGGAGTATCAACCTGCTGGATGACACCGTCCTTCATAACGACGATCCTGGTACCAAGGGTCATGGCCTCGGTCTGGTCATGGGTAACGTAGATGATGGTGGTGCCCAGTCTCTGATGCAGCTTGGCGATCTCGGTTCTCATCTGCACACGCAGCTTAGCATCCAGGTTGGACAGAGGTTCATCCATCAGGAACACCTTAGGATTACGCACGATGGCACGTCCCATAGCAACACGCTGTCTCTGACCACCGGACAGAGCCTTCGGCTTACGATCAAGCAGAGCGGACAGATCCAAAATCTTGGCGGCTTCCTTCACCATCTTGTCAATCTGATCCTTCGGAACCTTCCTCAGCTTCAGACCAAATGCCATGTTGTCATACACGGACATATGAGGATACAGAGCGTAGTTCTGGAACACCATTGCGATATCTCTGTCCTTGGGCTCCACATCGTTCACCACTCTGTCGCCGATCTTCAGTTCGCCGGAAGAAATATCCTCCAGACCAGCGATCATACGAAGGGTTGTGGACTTACCGCATCCAGAGGGGCCAACGAAGATGATGAACTCTTTGTCAGCGATCTCAAGATTGAAATTCTTAACAGCTTCAAAGCCGTTGGGATAAACCTTGCAAACGTTCTTTAAAGATAAGCTTGCCATGACTCAAATAACTCCTTTCATAATAAAAGTCTTTCTCTTAACACGACCATTTGTCGTTTAGTACTGTAATTAAGTATATCGGACCGGGCCATTTTTCGCCATACCCGAATTACACAAACTTTTTATCCAGAATTGAGGGAAATGCTTATAAAGTTTCAAGTTTTTTTTGAGCGTTGTCAAAATACACAAATGCGAAAGACAATCTTGGACATTTTAAACAACCTGTCTGTTCAGCGGGGACGGCTGGTGATCTCAGGGTCCTCCGTAATCCCCTCCAGGGCCTTGTCGCTGAAGATCCTCTCCCCGTCATCCTCCTCCTCTTCCTTTTCAGGGGCCGGATTGGCGGCCCGGATCCGATCCTCCAGCTCTTTGAAGAACTTATTATAAAGGAAAGCGCTTCCCAGGGCCGGTGCGGACAAGCCGAACAGGAACGTGATCGGGAAGATCTGAGGGAAGAAATAAGCGAGCGCCAAGGGGATCAGGTACATGATGATCATCAGGATCGTCTTGGGGAACTTCAAAACGCTGATCATAAAGGCATTTTTGAGGGTTCCCCGGATCGTGTTGGTAAACCTGGCCAGCGTCGGGAACACGAACATGGCGGTGAAAAGCACGAAAATTCCCACCACGAGGATGATCACCCGCACGAAGGTCGGGAATTCCATTTCGGAGTTCTGCATGATGATGAAGTCACCGATGAGGATCGCCACCACCAGAAGCAGAAGGAACCAGATCGCCGTGGCCTGCTTGAAATTCTCCTTAAAGGATTTGAAAAAACCTCTCGAAATGTAACACTCTTCGCCCCTGACAATTTTCAGGGCCATGTAATTCATGGCCGTCAAAGAAGCTCCCGCCGTCACTATGGGGATGCAGAAAATAATCGTCAGAACGTTCAGCCACATCAAGTCCGCCACCTTGTTCAAGAATTGCATGAACGGGCTGTCCAAATTAAATAGTCCCATAATCCATCATTTCCTTTCTAAAGTAACCTTCCAAATTTACTACATTATTTATAATGTTTATTATACTCTATCCTCCTTCCGGGGCGCAACAGTTTTATCCATCATATTTTCTTAAATTTTTAATGAAGCATTTGCCGCAAACCTGACGGACAAGGTTTGACTTTGGCACGTTAATTTGTTATAGAAATGACGAGTTGTTTCTTGACAAGGAAGGGAAAACATAATAGAATGTCGATTAGTAAATACACGGAGGTGGACGCATCCTATGGCGAACCAAAAGGAAATACCTTATAAAATCTATCTGGAGGAGCAGGAGATCCCCACGCAATGGTACAACGTGCGGGCGGACATGAAGAACAAACCCTCGCCCCTGATCAATCCGGGCACCCATCAGCCCATGACTGCGGAAGAGTTGAGTGCGGTGTTCTGCGAGGATCTGGTAAAGCAGGAACTGGACAATGACAATCGTTATATCGACATCCCCAAGGAGATCCAGGATTTTTACAAAATGTACCGCCCCTCTCCCCTGGTGCGGGCCTATTGTCTGGAAGAGAAGCTGGGCACTCCGGCCAAGATCTATTATAAATTTGAAGGCAACAACACCAGCGGCAGCCATAAGCTGAATTCCGCCATTGCCCAAGCCTATTATGCCAAGAAGCAGGGGCTCAAGGGCGTGACCACGGAAACCGGCGCCGGTCAGTGGGGAACCGCCCTGTCCATGGCCTGTGCATACCTGGGACTGGACTGCAAGGTCTACATGGTGAAGGTATCCTATGAGCAGAAGCCTTTCCGCAGAGAAGTGATGCGGACCTACGGCGCCCAGGTGACCCCTTCTCCTTCCGATACCACGGCCGTTGGCCGCAAGATTCTGGCGGAGCATCCCGGCACCACGGGAAGCCTGGGCTGCGCCATTTCCGAAGCCGTGGAAGTGGCCACCAGCACCCCCGGCTACCGCTACGTGCTGGGCAGCGTGCTGAACCAGGTTCTGCTGCACCAGTCCGTGATCGGCGTGGAGACCAAGAGGGCCCTGGATAAGTACGGCATCACCCCGGACATCATCATCGGCTGCGCCGGAGGCGGTTCCAACCTGGGCGGACTGATTTCTCCTTTCATGGGAGAAAAGCTCCGGGGAGAAAAAAATTACCGCATCATCGCCGTGGAACCCGCCAGCTGTCCCAGCCTGACCAGGGGCAAGTTCGTATATGACTTCTGCGACACCGGCATGGTGACCCCTCTGGCCAAGATGTACACCCTGGGAAGCAACTTCATTCCTTCCCCCAACCATGCGGGCGGCCTCCGTTATCACGGCATGAGCCCCATCCTGTCCCAGCTGTACCATGACGGCATGATGGAAGCGGTGAGCGTGGAGCAGACCTCCGTATTCGAAGCGGCCCAGCTGTTCGCCCGGGTGGAAGGCATCCTGCCCGCTCCGGAAAGCAGCCATGCGATCCGGGTCGCCATCGACGAAGCCCTGAAGTGCAAGGAAACCGGCGAAGAGAAGACCATCGTCTTCGGCCTCACCGGCACCGGTTACTTCGACATGGTGGCTTATCAAAAGTTCAATGACGGCGAAATGGACGACTACATCCCCACGGACGAGGATCTGGCCGTAGGATTCGCAGGAATTCCCAAGTTCCCGGGAAATGAGTTCTAATTTACCGTAAAAATTCGGGGTGCCCGTTTTGGGCGCCCCGAATTTGATTTAGCTTCGGCCATATACATTCATCCGTATTCCATCCGTCCGTATTCCATTCAGCCATAATTCATTCATCTATATCCCACCCGTTTTGCGGCTCAGCAGATCTCCGCCCCGGCCGGCATGTCTTTCTCCGGCACCATCAGGGCCAAATTACCTTCCGCATCTTCGGCACACAAAAGCATTCCTTCGGACATCACCCCGGCCAGCTTGGCGGGCTTTAAGTTCACCAGCACGCAGACCTTCTTGCCCACCATCTCTTCCGGCGTATAATGGGCCTTGATGCCTGACACGATCTGCTTCACCTGAGAGCCGATGCGCACCTGGCTGCACAGCAGCTTCTTGGACTTCGGCACCGCCTCGCAGGCGATGATCTCCCCCACCTGGAACTGCATTTTGGCGAAATCATCATAGGTGATTTCCGGTTTGGGCTCCAAATCCACCACAGGGGCTGCCGCTGCGGCTCCAGAATTTGCCACCTCTGCACCATGATCCGCAGCAGCAGCTCCGGGGTTCGTCACTGCGGCTCCAGATGCCGCTGCAAGGGATTTTGCATCCGCCGAGGCGGAAGCCGCACTCGCCGCTTTCATCCGCCTTTCTTCAAACATGGCGTCAGCTTTAGCTACCACTTCTTTCACATCCAGACGGGCGAACAGGATCTGGGGCTTGTCCGTCACCTTGCCGCCGTCGGGATACAGGCCAAAGGTTTCCAGCGTCTCGAACTCCCGCAGGGAAGTGTTCAGCTGGGATGCGATCTTTTCCGCAGTCTCCGGCATGAAAGGCTCCAGCAGGGATGCGCCGATGGAGATGCCCTCCACCAGATTGTACAAAACCGTGGAAAGGCGGTCCGCACAGGCGGGATCCTTGGCCAGGACCCAGGGGGCCGTCTCGTCAATATACTTGTTGCAGCGCTTGAACAGATTGAAGATTTCCGTCAGGGCGTCCGCCACCCGCAGATCCTCCATCTTGGCCCTGCAGCGGGCGAAGGTTCCGGCAACCGTCTGCTTCAGGTCCTGATCCACCAACCGGTCATTTTCATTCAACTGCGCATTTTTGTTGGAAACCACGCCGCCGAAATACTTGTTGCTCATGGAGATGGTCCGGTTCACCAGGTTGCCCAGGGTGTTGGCCAGATCCGCATTCAGCCGCTCCGCCATCAGCTCCCAAGTGATGGTGCCGTCATTTTCAAAAGGCATCTCGTGAAGCACGAAATACCGCACCGCATCCACGCCGAAGAAATCCACCAGGTCGTCCGCATAGATCACGTTGCCTTTGGACTTGCTCATCTTACCGTCCCCCTGCAGGAGCCAGGGATGGCCGAAGACCTGCTTGGGCAGGGGCTCTCCCAGGGCCATCAGGAAAATGGGCCAGTAAATGGTATGGAAGCGGATGATGTCCTTGCCGATGAGGTGCAGATCCGCAGGCCACAGCTTCTTGTACTGCTCCGAGCTGTTCCCGTCCGCATCATAGCCGATGCCGGTGATATAGTTGGTCAGGGCGTCCAGCCACACGTACACCACGTGCTTGTCGTCGAAATCCACCGGGATCCCCCATTTAAAAGAGGTTCTGGACACGCACAGATCCTGCAGGCCCGGCAGGAGGAAATTGTTCATCATTTCGTTTTTGCGGGAAACGGGCTGAATGAACTCCGGATGTTCGTTGATATGCTTGATCAGCCTGTCCGCATATTTGCTCATGCGGAAAAAGTAAGCTTCCTCCTTGGCGGGCTTCACCTCCCTGCCGCAGTCCGGGCACTTGCCGTCCACCAGCTGGGACTCCGTCCAGAAGGACTCGCAGGGCGTACAATACAGGCCCTCATAGGCCCCCTTGTAGATGTCCCCCTGTTCGTAAAGCTTCCGGAAAATCTTCTGCACCTGTTTCTCATGGTCCGGATCCGTGGTGCGGATGAATTTATCATAGGAAATGTTCAGCAGGTCGCACAGGCTCCGTATCACCCCCGCCACGTTGTCCACGAATTCCTTGGGACTGATCCCGGCCTCCTGGGCCTTCAGCTCGATCTTCTGTCCATGCTCGTCCGTTCCGGTCTGGAAAAACACGTCCCGTCCCATTTTCCTCTGGAATCTGGCGATGCTGTCCGCCAGCACGATCTCGTAGTTATTGCCGATATGAGGCTTTCCCGAAGTATAAGCGATGGCTGTCGTAATATAATATTTTTCCCTGTTCTGATTCATAGAAATCTCCTTTCTAACCGCTGCCTGCGCCGCCGTATGCATCATCAGTGCCGCCGTTTCCCGGACTTGCCGCCGTATGCACCATCAGCGCCGCCGTTTCCCGGACTTGCCGCCGTATGCATCATCAACGCTTCCATTTCCTGTCCTGTCGCCGTTGCCCTTGCTTCACCCGTTCATCTCCCGAAGCAGAGCCCTGACATTGGCCGCCACGTCCCCCCGGAACACGGCGGATCCGGCCACCACCACGCTAGCGCCGGCTTCCACGATGGAACGAACGTTGTCCACCGTCACGCCCCCGTCCACTTCCACATCCACGTCAAGTCCCTTTTCCCGGATCAGGCGGCGCACCTGAGTCACCTTTTCCACGCAATCCGGGAGAATCTTCTGTCCTCCGAAGCCAGGTTCCACGGTCATGACCAGCACCATGTCCACCAACTCCAAAAAGGGCTCCACCGCCGCCGCCGGTGTGGCGGGCTTCAGGGTCAGCCCCACTTTTTTCCCAAAAGAACGAATCCGGGCGATGGTGTCCTTCACATCCTCTTCCGCTTCCAAATGAAAATTGATCAGATCCGCACCGCACTCGGCGAATTCCTCTATATATCGGTCCGGCCGTTCTATCATCAGATGCACATCCAAAAAAAGATCCGTTTTCTTTCGTATGGAACTGATCACGGGCATGCCAAAAGAGATGGAAGGCACAAACACGCCGTCCATCACGTCCACGTGGAGATACTCCGCTCCGGCTTCCCGGGCCTGTTCGATCTGCTCCCCAAGCCTCCAGAAATCCGCCGCCAATATCGATGGCGATAACTTGTTCATAGGCTGCTCCTGTCTGTGTTTCTCCGGTATTTAGGTCGGGAATGAGGAACGTCCTTTTGCGCCCCGGGCACTCCCGATACCCCATTACTATACCAAATAAACGCAAGAAGTGCAACAACTTTTCTGCAAATCAGCCCTTCGCCCCGTACTCTTCCACGTCTTTTTTCAATCTCTCCCAGGCATCCTCATGATCCACGAAATACAGAGGACATTTTTTCCCACCGCAGTCATAATGGCGCAGGATATCCTCGCTGTCCAGGTCATAGGCCTCCGTCAGCCAGGAAAGGAGGGCGATCAGAGAATCATAGGTTTCCTGGGTGAACTGGCCGTTCTCCGATTTGTAACAACATTCTATGGAAATGGAATCATAATTGCGGGTCTTCACTGCATAGCCGATCTCGTCCAAAGGCAAAATCTGCAGGATTTCCCCATCGTATCCGATGATAAAATGAGAGCTGACGCTGGCCTGGTGCATATCCTTCTGCTGTTCAAAATAGCTGCGATTCTGCGCTGCGCTGGTGCCGGGGTTGGCGGTATAGTGGACGAAAATGTTCTTCACCTCCGTCAGGGCCTCCCCAGGCCGAGAATACTCATTGGGCGTCAAATAGTTTTCCGTCCATTCCGGATGCCTGTTGAAAACCTCTTCGTCAATCCCCTGGATCCGACTTCCGGAGAACCCGAGCTGCGGCAGTCCTCCCCAAGCCAGGTCCCCGCTGACCGCGCCAGCCTCGCTCCCTCTGCTGGAAAGTTTGAACAGGGAAAGCAACAGGACCGCAAAACAGAGCACCGCCGCAACCTCCAGAACTGTCAGGATGATGCGGAGCCTACGGCGGAACTGTCTGCGGCGCTGAAGATTACGGCGAAGCTTCTGACGCTCCCGCCCTTCCCGGGCCAGGCGGCTCTCAGACCGCTCCCGGCGGGACACTTCCCGGTAAGCCGCCGATGGTTCCCGTCCAGATGCTGCGGGCCGAACCGAAGACGAGCTCCGACGGCTCCCCTCCCGGTATGCCGCTGTCCGGTCCGGCATCGGTTCCCGTCCAGATGCTGTGGGCCGGACCGAAGACGAGCTCCGACGGCTCCCCTCCCGGTATGCCGGCGACGGTTCCCACCTGGGCGCCGTGCTTCCCGATAAATATGGATTTCTGCGATTGCTGCCTGCCGCCATTTGAATACACTCCCCATCCCGTCAGACCGATACCATGCCATCGTCATGCGCCGCCAAGCGCACATTCCTTCAAAATTCGATGGATTGCTTTCTCGTTGACACTAATAACATAAATGGAGAACGTATCAGAATTGTATCAAAAATCTATACTTTTTGAATCATTTGCCAGCCAGATTGTATTTAACAGCTGACTTTCAAAAGCTGGGCTTTTCCATGAATCTTGATCTGTACGGAATTCGCAGGGACAAAAATACAATCGCCTTGAAAAAAAGGAAGGGATTCCCCTCCGAAAAACAAGGCTCCGCATCCATCCACGCACAGCAGAACTCCAAAGGACAATCCGGAAGTCCTAAAATCCATCATTTCCCGATAACGCTCCGTATTGAGCAGGATCCTTTCCACTTGAAAATACTTGCACCGGCACAGAAATTCCGAAGCGCAGCCCTTTTGATATCTCAAGACCCGCATGGGGCGTCTCGGTTCCTCTCCGCCGGACAGATCCGCCACCTCCAGAGCCCGGTCAATATGGAGCGGACGTTTTTTTCCATCCTTGTCCGTCCTGTCATAATCATAAAGGCGATAAGTGAGATTGGAACTTTCCTGTATTTCCGCAATCAGGGCCCCTGCGCCGATGGCATGAATGGTGCCCGCTTCAATATAGAACACGTCCCCCTTCCGAATCTCCACCTTCCGCAAATATTTTTCCACGGTTCCGTCCAAAAGACTCTTTCGAAACAATTCCTTGTCCACCGAGGAACGCAGCCCGTAAATCAGAGTGGCCCCCGGAGCGGCATCCAGGACGTACCACATCTCGGTTTTGCCCAACTGCCCGTTTTCATGGGCCGCCGCATAGGCATCGTCCGGGTGCACCTGCACGGAAAGATCCTTGTCGGCGTCAATCAGCTTCACCATGATGGGCAGCTCCCCGCCGCAAGACGCTGCAGAACGGTTTCCTACGGAAATGCCGGTCCCAGGATGGGTTCCGAGATATTCCGGATGAAGCTCCAGCACCTCGGAAAGCAGCAAGCCGTCAAAGCTTCCTCCCGCCACCCTGCTGGGCCCGTCCGGATGGGTGGAGCATTCCCAGGTCTCCGCCAAAGGGAACAAATCAATTCCCTTGGAATAATCGTCATTCAGCCGCCGCCCGCCCCATAGGTAATCTTTCCCGACAGGCTTTAAAAGAAAGGGCTTCGCATCTTTCTCATTCAAGAGGGAATTTTTGCTTGTCATGCACCGATATCTCCTTACCAAGCTGCACCTCGATCAGTTTCAACTCCGTGTCCGCCATCACCGTGTGGCGGCAGCCCGCCTGCATGGTGATCACGTCCCCGGCTCGGATCTCCTGTTCCATCCCATCTACGATGGTACGACCTTTTCCTTCCACGGCCACCCAGACCTCGTCACGATGCTTGTGATTGTGATAATTCATGCTGTGGCCCGGATTCAGCGTTACCTTGATGGTCATGCTGCCCGTCTCCACGTCCAGCACCTTAAAACTACCCCAGGACTTTTCCGCAAACATGATCTGCTGGTCCAGCTGATCCACAAAGGGCTTGGTGTCCATGTCTTTTCTCTCCTATCTTATAAATAGTCTTCTCCGCCCGGCCTATGCCTTAATTGTTCCAAAACCTTCTTAATTTCTTCAATATGAAGCTTGTCCCCGATCAACGTTGCATCCTCCGTATCCACCACGACCAGGCCATCCAGCCCCACTGCCGCAATCAGTCGCTTATTTGCTTCAATGATACAATTCTGCACGCCAACCGTGACCACGTTTCCAGTCAATAAATTGTTGCTCTCATCAACATCTCTGAATCTTTCCACCGCCAGCCAGGAACCCACGTCGTCCCATCCGAATTCTCCTGAAAAAGCATAAATACGATTTGCTTTTTCCAAAATACCATAATCTACAGAAATAGATCGCATTGCCATAAATTCTTTGCGCAGAACTTCCCCCTCTTTCTCCGTCCCAATGGAAGCCTGGATCCTACATAACCCCTCATAAATATCAGGAAGAAAGTTTTTCATTGCCTTCATATAAGTTGAAGCTTTCCAAACGAACATACCACTGTTCCACAAATATTCGCCACTCTGGAGATATTTTTCCGCCGTCTCCCGGTTCGGCTTTTCCACAAAGCGCTCCACCTCTCTGGCGGAACCCAGGGCGATCTGCATGTTGCGTTTAATATATCCGTAACCCGTTTCAGGATAACTGGGGGTAATTCCTATGGTTACGAGATTCTCCTCCTGCTCTGCAACCGATATCGCTTCTTTCATGATCTCCCTATAGCAATCCTCCTGCTTTATCAGGTGGTCAGAAGCTAAAACCATCATGACGGCATCTTCGTTGCGCCGCAGCATATAGGCCGCCCCCAGACCAATGCACGGAGCGGTGTTGCGCCCCTCCGGCTCGCATAGAATATTTTCCTCGGGAAGCTGTGGAAGCTGCTCTCTTACCAACTGCTTGTACTGCTCATTGGTGACGATGTAAATGTCTTCCATGGCCGTCAGCGGCAATATGCGATCCACCGTAAGCTGGATCATCGTCTTCCCACACCCCATGATATCTATAAACTGCTTGGGATAAGCCTTCCTGCTCCTAGGCCAGAAACGCTCTCCCTTCCCGCCGGCCATGATCAGTGCTGTAACTTTCATTTCTTTTCTCCCTCTTCGTCCAATCCAATTTTTCAATCAATCTCTCCGAAAAAGATCTCTCGTATAAACCTTGTCCTGCACGTCATCCAAGTCAGATTGATACCTATTCGCAATAATTGCATTGCTCATTTTCTTAAACTTGTCCAAATCATTCACAACCTGACTGTCGCAAAACGTACTTCCATCCTTTAAGGTGGGTTCATAGACGATGACCTCCACCCCTTTATCCTTGATGCGTCTCATAACTCCCTGCACGGAACTTTGACGGAAGTTATCGCTATTCGTTTTCATGGTCAGCCGATAAATGCCCACGACGCATTGTTTCGCTCCTTCGGCGCCAACTTCAGAATACCCAGCCAGTCTCAGCACACGTTCCGCAACGAAATCCTTTCTGGTCCTGTTTGACTTCACGATGGCTTCTATAAGGTTCTCCGGCACATCTTCATAATTAGCAAGAAGCTGCTTCGTATCCTTGGGCAAGCAGTATCCGCCATATCCAAAAGAGGGATTATTGTAATGCGTTCCGATTCGCGGATCCAAGCATACCCCGTCTATGATCTGCCTCGTATCCATCCCTTTCATCTCCGCATAGGAATCCATTTCGTTAAAAAATGCCACTCGAAGGGCCAGATAGGTATTTGCAAACAGCTTCACCGCTTCCGCCTCTTTGGAATCCAACAACAAAACGGGAATATCCTGCTTAATTGCTCCTTCCCGTAAAAGATCCGCAAAACGCTGTGCGCGCTCCGATTTCTCTCCCACTATAATCCTGGAAGGATACAAATTATCATACAAGGCCCTGCCTTCCCTCAGGAATTCCGGGGAGAAAATAATATTATCCACCTTATATTTTTTTCTGATATTGCTCACGTAACCAACAGGAATGGTGGACTTAATCACCATTACGGCATCCGGAGCAAAACGGAGCACCTGTTCAATCGCCGCTTCCACGGAACTGGTGTCAAAAAAATTCTTTTCACTGTCATAATTCGTGGGAGTAGATATAATCACGTACTCCGCTCCCTTGACTGCGGATTCATAATCCGTGGTAGCCGTCAAATTCAACTCATGATTCTGTAAATACTCTTCCACCTCCTTATCAATAATAGGGGACTTTCTGCGGTTAATCATATCCACTTTACTTTGCAATACATCAATAGCCACCACTTCGTTATGCTGCGCCAGCAAAATGGCATTAGATAAACCCACATATCCCGTGCCAGCAACTGCTATCTTCATATCGTTCCTCCGAATAAGTATATATTTTTTCTATAATATAATATTTACGAAATTATTACAAGGTCTAAAATTCACCAATTTTTGATAAATTTAAGTAATCTTTACCATCATATCCCATTATCCGGCATATTTTAACATTTTGTGCAAAATGTTAAATCCGTCCGCCGAGGAACAGGTGGTAAACAGGGCATGGAAGACGCCGCAAGGGAAACGGGAAACAGAAGAAGGATCGTCCTAATCGGACCGGTGTATCCCTACAAGGGAGGGATCGCCCACTATACTGCCCTCCTCTACAGGGCTTTGGCTGGCCGACACGATGTCACCCTCATCTCCTACAAGATGCAGTACCCGAAGTTCCTTTTTCGGAAGCCCCAAAAAGACTACAGCAACGACTTATTCAAGGTGGACGAGGCCAGGTTCCTGATCAACACCGCCAATCCCTTCAACATCCTGGCGGTAGGGCGTGCGATCAAGGGATCATGCCCGGACGCCGTCATCTTTCAATGGTGGCACCCCTATTTTGCACCTTGCTACTGGCTCCTGTGCGGCGTCCTGGGGAAACGGACGCACAAATTGTTCCTCTGCCACAACGTCTTCCCCCACGAGCGGTTCCCCATGGACAGGCTCCTGACCAGGCTGGCATTGCGGAAGGGGGATTCCTTCATCGTCCATTCCAAGAGCGACGGGGAGGACCTGCTGACGGTCAAGGGGAACGCCATATGCCAACAGAGCCCGCTCCCGACATACAATGCGTTCAAGCTCAGGGGGCTGACCAGGGAACAGGCCCGGAAGGAACTGGGCAAGAATACGGATGAAAAGCTCATCCTGTTCTTCGGGTTCGTCCGGGAGTACAAGGGGTTGCGGCACCTGATAAGGCCATGCCCGCCATCCTGGAGGGACTCGGGCGGGTGACCTTCATGGTGGTGGGTTCCTTTGACGGGGACAAGGACGAGTACCTGAGCTTAATTCGGGAATGCGACGTGGAGGACTGCATAGAGATCGTGGACGGCTACGTACCTGACGACGGGGTGGAAAAGTACTTTGCGGCCTGCGACCTGGTGGCGCTTCCTTATGAATCCGCAACGCAGAGCGCCGTGGCACAGATAGCGTTCGGGTTTGAAAGGCCCGTCGTGGCGACGGACGTGGGAGGCCTGCCCGACGTCGTGGAGGACGGGGCGACTGGATACTTAGTGGAACCCCGGAACCCGGCAGCGCTGGCGGATGCCATCATCCGCTTCTTCAAGGAAGAAAATGCGGAAGCGTTCGAAAGGAACCTGCACAGGAGCGCCTGGCAGTTCTCTTGGGATCGGATGGTGGAAAGCATCGAGGAACTTGTCGGCAAGGACGGCGGGGAAGCAACGGCTGACACCGCATTCAGCTTGAACAAGGGGTGAGACAATGAATGTTTTAGTTACGGGGGCAACCGGCTTCGTGGGCTCTTATCTGGTTCCCGCTCTGCTTGAAAAAGGATGCAATTTAAGGTTGCTTGTGCGCGATGCTGGTAAGGCCAGGAAGTTATTTGGGGACAGTTGCGAGGTCATCCAGGGCAACGTGGAAAACAAGGGGGATGTCAAGGGGTGCTGCAGGGACATCGATGTAGTCTACCACATGGCCGCCTTGATGGGGCATGACTTGCCAAGCGAGCAAGCGTTTGAAAGGTTCCGCAGGGTTAACGTGACCGGCACCCAGAACATGATAGACGAGGCAAAAGAAAGCCATGTCAAAAAGTTCATACATGTGAGCAGCACGGCTGCCCTGGGGCTGCAGCCGGCGGGTCGGGTCGACGAGAACACCGATTGCAATCCCTACACCCCTTACCAGGTCACCAAGCGGGAGGGGGAGCTGTGCGTCCTCAACGAAGCAAGGGAAGGCCATCTCCCAGCAATCGTCGTGCGCCCGTCCATGGTGTACGGCCCTGGGTTCAAGGGCGACTTCCTGACAATGGCAAAGGTGTGCAAAACGGGTTTTTTCCCCAAGATAGGGCGGGGCGAGAACTTGTCCCCTGCCCTATACATAACGGACCTGGTCAATGCGCTGGTCCTGCTTGCGGACAAGGGGCGCACGGGGGAAATATACATGGTCTCATCCCAGGAATCCTATTCCCTGGCAATGACGGCGGGGATCATCGGGAATTCCTTGAACAAAAAGATACATTTTATATACATACCCAGGTGGCTGGCGGTGTTTGGGGCGGGCGCCCTGGAAAAGCTTTGCCTTCTGGCCGGGCGCAGACCTCCCGTTACGCAGCGAAACATCCAGTCCGTTTCCACGGACCGCATTGTCGACATTTCCAAGGCTGCGGCGGACCTGGGCTTCGCACCCTTGGTTTCCCTGGAGGAGGGGCTGCCCAAGGCTGTCAAATATTTCAAGGAACAACATTACATGTAGAGCAAAGAAGCGAGAGGAAAATGAAGAAGGAAATAGAAGTGTTCGGGGTCAACTATGAAAGGTTCTCCGTTGGGAAAAAGCTGGACAGGCTGGCGCAAAAATACGGCGTTCGCTCCGTGCTGGAGATGCCGGCCCACGGCGTCAAGGCCATGCCGAGCATCTATTCTCTAGGGTTCGCCAAACGAGCGGAAAACATCACCCTGGTAAACGGCATCGAGAAGTACGCATCCGAATGGGAAAGGATCGGCGCCGCGGGGAAGGTGGCCTGGACCAAGGAAAGCGACATGTGTCACACAAGCTTTAAGGACTCTTCCTTCGACTTCGTCTGGAACTTCGCCTATTTCCCTACTTGTGAGAGGCCAGACGAGCTCATAGACGAGATGAAGCGTGTCAGCCGAAAATATGTCGCCGTCTTCTCCGTGAATGCCGGGAACGTCGGGTTCCCCATACACCGGCTGGTACACAAGAGGACGGGGATCCCCTGGACCCACGGGGACGTCCGTTACAACAACCGGCACTTCATCAAGAAAAAGCTACAAGAGCACGGGCTGAAAGTGGTCGAGACAGGCTTTGTCGACTGCCCCGTCTGGCCGGACTCCCTGGGCTTCCGGGACGTCCGCCTGCACAGGATGAACCAGGATTTCAGCCAGGTGGACTGGGAAGCCCCCTACGTGGACATGCTCAGGAACGGCTCCTTCCCGACGTGGATGAAGCTGGTCTACCTGGTGGAAAGGCTCCCGCTGCCCAAGTTCCTCAAATCCGTTTACGCCCACATCAACTATACCATTGCAGAGAAGGTTGGATGACCCATGAAAAAAAGCGATCTGTTTACGAAACTGATGCCCTACCTTGCGGGCTACCGCCTGAATCGGTGGTTCGGTTACGAGAACTTCAACCCCATGACCCTCACCTACTCGGTCACCGCCGCCTGCCAGTCCAGGTGCAAGACCTGCCAGATCGGAGCCATGTTCTGCCAGGACCCCTCCCGGGCGGAAAGGGACCTGACCCTGGACGAGGTGGAAAAGGTGTTCCGATCCATGCACCCCGTGTACTTCTTCAACATGAGCGGCGGGGAGCCGTTCCTTCGGAAGGACCTTCCGGAGATCGTGGAACTGGCGTGCAGGTACCTGAAGCCCAGGGTGATCCACACCCCCACCAACGCCATCCTCTCGGACAGGATCGTGAGGGACACGGAGAGGATCCTTCAAATTATTCGCACATACGACCCGTCGGTGCCGTTCACGGTGAAGCCCTCCATAGACGGGGTTGGGGAAAAGCACGACGAGATCCGGGGGGTGAAGGGGAACTTCAAGTGCCTCCTGAAGACCATCGAAGGACTGAAGGGATTGGAGGAGAAGTACGACAACTTCCACCTGGAGCTTGGGACGGTGATCTCCAACTTCAACATCGACGACCTGGAGGAGATCGAGGACTTCGTGCACTCCTTGGGAGTGGAGAGTTACCGGAACGAGGTGGCGGAGTGCCGGACGGAGTTCTTTAACTTGGATGATCCGATCACGCCGCCGGCGGAGGTATACCAGGAACTGATCAAGGATTTTGCCCGAAAAGTAGAAGAGAACATCGGCAAGAAAAAGCGTCTGGCGAGGACCACGGAGGCGATGCGGGTGGTCTATTACGACCTGGCCGGGAGGATTCTGGCGGAGGGTCGCCAGGTGATCCCCTGCTACGCAGGTGTGTCCAACGTGCACATCAACTACGACGGCGGGGTATGGCCCTGCTGCGTGCTGGGGTATGACCAGGAGATGGGAAACCTGCGGAACTATGGCTACGACTTCCAGAGGCTGTGGCACTCGAAGAAGGCGGAAGAGGTAAGGAAGTATATCCGGGAAGGGAACTGTGCCTGCCCGTTGGCGAACCAGGCCTACAGCAACGAGTTGATGCATCTGCCTACTTTGGTGAAGGCGGGGTTCAAGGCCATTAAATATGCGGCCAAGTAAACCACAAAAGGGCGCAGCGTCTTTTACTCGCCAAGGAAACACACGTGCTTATTTAATTAAATTCTGGAAGTGGTTTCATGTATGACAAGATAAAACGATTTTCAAGAAAAAATCCCGTCTGTGAAAGGTTGATTTATACCGTTTTTCTCGTGTATGGCTTTTTATACAACCTCTTCTGCCGCCTTCTTTGTGTCTTTCCAATCCAAAAGAACAAGATTGTGTGCAGCAACTTCAAGGGAAGGCATTATGCTGATAACCCAAAGTATATTACTGAGGCCCTTCTCCACAGCCAGGGCAACTATGATATCGTATGGCTATTGCGCAAGGGGGCGGAAGCCGAACTCCCTGCGGGCGTGCGTCGTGTAACTTACGGAAGCTTTTCGGGGCTAAAGGAATTGATGACAGCGTCCATGTGGCTCGACAGCCATACTAAACAATATGGTATTTATAAGAGAAAAGGGCAGTTCTTCTTTGAAACCGCCCATGGAAGCTACGGTCTTAAAAAAATCGGAACAGACCAAAACAATATGTCGCTGGTGGATTCCAGAATATATCCCTATAACGTAAGACGTTATGACCTGATGCTGTCAAACAGCAGACAAGCAACGGAAATATATAGGCGGGCTTTTGGGTATGCGGGCGAAATGCTGGAGTATGGTTCTCCTCGCAATGACGTATTTTTCCGTGATTCACAGCCCTTTATAGAGAAAGTATCTTCCCATTTCAACATAACCGACGGTCGCCTGGCCTTATACGCTCCGACCTGGCGTCCCAACTTTAACACTGACTTCATGTCGATGGATTTTGAAAAGATTCGGGAAAGTCTCCATATACGTTTTGGGGGGCAGTGGAACCTGCTGATCCGTATGCATCCCGAAAACACAAGGGATGCAGAGAATGTCGTCAAATACGGCGCTGGTTTGTATAACGCCACGGACTACAATGACATGCAGGAACTCCTTGTTGCCTGTGACATTCTGATTACGGATTATTCCAGCTGCATGTTCGACTTTGCCACCTGTGGAAAACCTTGCTTTTTGTATGCCCCGGACGTGGAAGCTTACCGGGAAGCTCAGGATTACTATCTTGACATATTTAATCTCCCCTTTCCCCTTGGGCGGGATACGGCGGAACTGGAACAAAAGATCCTGAATTTTGACATGGATAACTACCATGGAAAACTCAAACTCCTGCAGGAACAAGTTGGATTGAATGAAACTGGGCAAGCCAGTGAATATGCAGCACAATATATTGAAAAATGGTTGAACAGGGAGGGCTCCTGATGACAATAGCGGTGATTTTTGCTGGCGGAAGCGGCAAGCGCATGGGAGTAGGGGACATTCCGAAGCAATTCCTGGAATTACATAACAAGCCCATCATCATCCACACCCTGGAACATTTCCAGAGGCATCCGGAAGTGGATCACATCGTAGTGTCATGCAAAGAGGATTGGATACCCCACCTATGGGATCTTTTGGACCAATATCGCATGGACAAGGTCAGATCCATTGTCCCCGGTGGTGTCACAGGTCAGGAATCCATTTACCACGCCCTGGTTGAGGCCAGTAAGATTTGCGGGAACGAAGAATCGGTGGTTCTCATCCATGACGGTGTCCGCCCGATGATTAATGCTGACGTGATTTCCCGCGACATCAGGAGCGTCCTGGAACACGGATCTGCCATAACCACTTCCCTTGTGACGGAAACCATACTGGTTGTGGACGGGGATGAGTCCATCCGGGAAGTGCCTGACCGAAACCAATCCCGCATTGCAAAAGCTCCGCAGTGTTTCTGGCTGCAAGATATACTTTCCTGCCATGAAAAAGCCCTGGAAGAAGGACGCACCGATTTCATTGATTCCTGCACACTGATGAAGTTTTACGGGCACGAACTCTATCTGGTGGACGGTCCTTCCGACAACATAAAAATAACGACCCAGGAGGACTTTTATACTATGAGGGCCCTTTTGGATGTGAACGAGGATCGCCAGTTCATCCACAGAGAGACGGATGCTGTTGCCAACGCCGGAAACAAGGGAGATCAAAATGTGCCAGAGTGATGAATTGTTTATTCGAGACATGGAATGGATTAGCAAAGCTTCCTTCATCCCATGGGAAAGCCTGAAAGGATGCCGCATCCTTGTGACCGGAGCCACCGGGCTGGTGGGGTACACGCTGGTGAGTGCGCTGTTGTATGCCAATTCTGCCAGAAGACTTGGCATGACCATACTGGCCTTGGTCAGGGACAAATCCCGCGCTGTGGAGCGTTTTTCGAGCGTGATCCATAGATTGTCCGATACGCAACCAAGGGGGGAAGCACCCCAAACCGATTGCGACCGGCTGCCTTTGAAGTTTATCGAAGGCAGCATGGAAAAGTTCCCCATCATTGATGAGCCCGTGGACTACATAGTCCACGGGGCAAGCCAGACCGCCAGCCGGGCATTCATTCGTCAGCCGGTGGAAACGATCCGCACGGCTGTGATGGGAACGGCAAAAGTGCTGGAACTGGCAAAGGAAAAGAGGGTGATGGGGATGGTGTACCTATCCAGCATGGAGATGTACGGTCACCCGGTGCGGGGGCACAAGGTCACAGAGGATGAGGCAGGGGTCTTGTCCCCGCTGGAAATCCGTAACAGCTACCCTATCAGCAAGCTGCAGTGCGAAAGCCTTTGCAACGCCTATGCCGCCGAGTATGGGGTGCCCGTAAAGACGGTGCGGCTTACCCAGACCTTTGGTCCCGGAGTGAATTATGGTGACCAAAGGGTCTTTGCAGAATTCGCCCGCTGTGTCCTGGAAAAGAGGGATATCGTCCTTAAAACCAAGGGGGAGACGGAGCGCTGTTACCTATATACCGCCGACGCCGCATCGGCAATTCTGACTGTCCTTTTGAAGGGGGAATCGGGTCAGGCTTACAATGCCGCTGATGAACGCACCTACTGCTCCATTGCGGAAATGGCAGAACTGGTCGCCAAAATGGGGGGCGTCCAAGTAAAGTTTGATTTGGAAAGCAACGGAAAAACGGGATTCCCTGATGTTATTTACATGGACCTGGATACCAAGCACCTGATAGATCTTGGATGGTATCCCCAATTTACCCCCCCCCCATACACATGAACATGTCACAGAAATAAAAGACGGTGGCGTTCTTTGGGGAATGTATCATGACATGATAAAAAAAATGAAGGCCTAGGAAACAGTGACGAGGAAACCTCCTCTCACATTTCTGGTGAAATATTATCGTGGGAGGATGATGTAATGAAGGTCATCGCATATTATCTTCCGCAGTATCATGAGATACCGGAAAACAACGAATGGTGGGGAAAAGGTTTCACGGAATGGGTAAACCTCAAGAAAGCGAAACAGCTCGATGAAAGGCAGTACCAACCGAGAATACCTTTAAATGAAAATTATTATGACTTATCGGACATAAACGTCATGAAATGGCAAGCTGACCTTGCAAAAGAATACGGGGTATACGGCTTCTGTATCTACCATTATTGGTTCAACGGGCACAAACTACTCGAAAAACCCGTTGAGAACTTACTCAGACATCCAGAAATAGACGTCCACTATTGTCTATGCTGGGCGAATGAAAATTGGACGAACCAATGGGTATCTGGCAATAATGGCAGAAAAATGCTGATAGAACAGACCTATGGAGGCAAAGACGAGTGGAGATCCCATTTCGAATATCTCCTTCCTTTCTTCAAGGATAAACGGTATATCAACGAAAATGGGAAGCCATTGGTGGTCATTTATAGACCAGATCTGATAGAAGAGCTGGATAATATGTTGAATTTCTGGAATGATCTCGCCTGCCATAATGGATTCCCCGGGCTCTGTTATGCTTATCAAAATGCGGATCAAAACGTTTTTAATTATGCAAATGGTAAAGATAGATCTTTTGATTACCAGATCGAATATCAGCCAGGGTTTAGTTATAGGAGAACACGCGGTAAAATAAGAAACTCTGCAGTGAAATTCAAAAAGCTGATATTTAGAAGCCTTGGGATCTTATTTCATACACAAAAGTTTTCTACAATGATTTATCAGGAACGGCTTGTAAAGCGGGACTATGACAGAATTTGGAATGATATTATTTCACACAAACTTCAATCTCCCAAGTGCATACCTGGTGCATTTACGGACTGGGACAATACTCCAAGGCGACAAACAAGGGGCTCTTTTTTCGTGGGGGCCAGCCCAGAAAAGTTCGCGTATTACTTTGACAAACTAGTTAAAAAGGCGAGAGAAGTTTATAAAAAAGATATGATATTCATTTTCGCCTGGAACGAATGGACAGAAGGCGGTTACCTGGAACCGGACGAAAAGCATGGATACGGTTATCTGGAAGCCATTAAGAAGGTTTTAGAAAAAAATGGGGAATTCCCTGATTATGGAGATAGAGTTTAATAAAAAAAGTATGAGGTATGAAATATGGTTAATGTACAATTTTTATCTAAAATTAGTGCATGTTTCTTATCTTACTTATATCCTTTGAATATACATCAAAAAATAAAAAAAATATATAAAAATATATACAGTGAAAAGATTCGACGTTCCATAAATCTATGTGAGGATGATTTTAAATTGGTACCTCCTGTTAATTTAAAGGGGGGAAAATATATGCAAATAGGTAGCCGTTTTCGGGCAGGACGCAATTTACGTCTTGAATGTTGGAATTCCTATGGCGATGATGTCTTCCAACCTTTTTTAAAAATTGGAAACGGGGTTTCACTGGGTGATGAATGCCATATCGGCTGTATTTTATCAATTTCTATAGGTGACAACTTACTTACAGGGAAAAACGTATATATAACAGATCACTTTCATGGTTTCGGGAACATGGAGGAAGCATGTATCCCCCCAAAGGAAAGGCCTTTATATGCCAAGGGTGCAGTTACAATAGGAAAAAATGTATGGTTTGGCGATAATGTCGTCATCCTACCGGGGGTAACAATAGGAAACAACGTGACTGTTGGCGCCAGTGCCGTGGTTACGAAAGATCTCCCGGACAATAGTATCGCCGCAGGTGTTCCTGCTCGTGTTATACGTATGAAAATTTAAAATCTTTTATGTTAAATTTTAAAAACTAGAGAGGGTTTCCGAAACCAGTGAAGAAGGAATTTATTTTGAAGCATAACTTGAAATTTAACACAGATATTTCACCTATTTTAATGAAATATAAACTTGATTATATTATTATTTTTTCACTTATATTTTGGATTAATGTATGTTGTAGAAAAGCATCATTAGATATTAAAATTTATGGTGATCACTTTGGGATGTTAGCTTCTGCAGCAAAACTTGTTGGATATAATTGGGATGAAGTTTTAAAAATATCTGCATATTATGGTCCTGGATACTATGTTTTATTTACGCCCTTGTTACTATTAATCAAGAATCCCATTGTTTTATATAACGTTATAATTGACATTGATTATATAATGGTCGCAGCATGTGGAACATTATTACATTACATCATTTGTGACGTCTTAAAATATAAAAATAGATGGTATTCTATGATAACCGTCATAATTACCACTATAATGACTTTTCAAATGAATATATTAACGTTTTCCGTTGAATCTCCCACTTTGTTCCTAATGCTTCTACTCATTATTGTTATCATAAAATATATTAACACAAATAAACTATGGCAAAAAATTCTCTGTTTTTTTGTTTTAACAGTTATTGAAATTTATTCTTTAACAGTTCATGTCAGAAATATTGTTTTTGTATTGGCGATAATTGCTACTTTCATAACTATAATGCTTATAAATAGACCCCACCAAAAACAATATAAATATATTATACTGATGGGATTGTTGACCTTAACAATAATTAGTTTTATTGGTTACAAAAGTCTACCAACTTTATTTGCAAAAATAATTTTTAGCTCTAATTCAAATGCAAGTATGACTAATCAAGAAATTATCATACCGAAGATTTCTTCTTTAAAAGATACATTTATTGGGATTTTAGAAGTTTTTGGAGGAAATGTTGTTCAGTCTGTCAAGCAAACCTATGGTTTGGCATTAATTTGCTATTATTTTGTTTTTAAAGAAACCGTTTTCATTTTGAAGAGAAGCTATAGAAAAGGAAACTCCATAAACTCAAATCAACAAGAAATAGGTTACGAGATTCTTTTTATTTTCTCTTTCGTTTGTTATATAATCGGTTTTGCCGGATTAAGTGTTACTTGGGCGGGGAACATGCGGGGGACAGGATATTGGCGCTATTATGGAACATATTCAACGCCAATGTTAGCATTATCTTTATTATATCTCGTTGAAAACTATTCGAAGCTTTCCTTAAGATTAAAAATTGTCCTTTTGCTGTGTTTCTCAATATCTTTTAAAATGTTTCTCTTAAAATTAGTTCCAATATTGGGAGAATATTTAGATTTTTGGTTTGTTTATCCTTATTTGCAAAAACAGCAAAATGTCATGTTCGCTTTTATGCGCACTTTCAATATCGTATTAATAGGAGTTTTTATTCTTTTATTTTGCAATAAATTTAAGATATATGCTTTTACAGGTCTCTTTATATTAGGATATATTATTCCACAATTAGAAGGAGGTAATTTACAGTCATATGTCCCAAGGGATCTTTGCGATACGGGATATAAAGTTATTAATATACTTTCTGATAAAGCTTACATTAATAAAGAACATGATTTATTTTTCATTGGAACCGATAATGGATATAGGTATTATCAATACATGATGTTGGGAAGCGGAATATCAAGAGAACTTCCACCAAATGAAGAGAACATTCTATTTTTTTCAAACGAAGGAAATATGCAAGGAGATTGGATGATAATTCCATTGGACAATAACGAATATGCATATACCAATAACATTGAGATACATGACCAAATTGAAAATGCGTTAACGGTAATAGAGGAACAATAACAATGCCGCAAAACAAACTAATTCATAACACTATATATAATATATTAAAAACTTTTTCCACTATCCTTTTTCCGTTAATTACTTTCCCATATATCACAAGAGTGCTTCAGCCGGATAATGTTGGAAAAATTGATTTCGGTAATTCTATTGTCAGCTACTTCTCTCTATTGGCTACTCTTGGCATTAAAACATATGCCATAAGGGAATGTGCAAAAGAAAAATATAATAAAGAAGAGCTTGGTAATATTGCAGGAAAAATATTATCAATTAACCTTTTGACCACCGCCATAGCTTATACCTTATTGGTTTTGTTGTTGGTGTTTTATAATAAGCTATACGATTACAGAACAATAATAATCATCCAAAGCACGGTAATTCTTTTCACCACATTAGGGGCTGATTGGATTAATGTAGCAATGGAGGACTTTAAATATATCACATTAAGAACGATAATATTTCAGATAATCTCTCTAATCGCAGTGATTTTTTTTGTAAAAGGTCCTTCAGATTATATAAAATACGCGATAATAACTGTATTTTCTTCAAGTGGCGCTAATATTGCCAACATTTTTTATAGAAAGAAATATTGTAGGATTAACCTCACCCTAAAAATGGATCTTAAGACTCATTTCCTTCCAATAATATCGCTTTTTGCTATGCTTGTAGCACAACAAATTTTCACCATGTGCGATGTTACAATTATAGGATTAACCCTTGGCGATTATAACGTTGGTCTTTATAGCGTAGCAATGAAGGTATATACCCTTGCTAATCAAGTTATAGCGTCAATAACGTGGGTCGTGATACCTCAGCTTTCTATAGCATATATAAATGATAATATAAAGGATATCGAACGCATTTTAACATATGTATTTAAATTTACCGTAACAGCAGGATTGCCATGTGTTGTAATTATTTTCATGCTAAGCCCGGAAATAACCGCATTAATAGCCGGCGATGCTTATATTGGTGCCGCTGTTACTTTAAAAATATTGGCAGGCACTCTCATTGTGACATTTATTAATAATTTCTTGTTAAACATTAACGTTCTGGCGGCCAAGAAAGACAAAATTGGGACAATTTCTTGTGCTTCGGCCGCCATTATAAATATCATTACAAATATAATATTTATTCCCCGATTCGGGATCGAGGCTGCAGCTGTTACAACTATGTTATCCCAGGTTATCATAGCGCTTATATGTTTTCCGTATCTTGATAAACGGATTCATTTAGGTAAAATTGCAAAAAGCATATTTCAACCTTTAGGTGGCTGTTTATGCATATCGGTCATCATACTTCTTGTGAAGTCATTATATAGTAATGCGTTCTATATCGTATGTATATCAATTGGGGCGAGTGTTATTGTATATTTTACGGTTTTATTGCTTTTAAAGCAGGACCTAATTATAAATTTTTGTAGTGTATTATTAAGTAAAGGGAAAAAGAACAAGAAATGAAACCCATTTTAACGATTGCCATACCAACATATAACAGATTGGAATATTTAAAAGCCGCAACAGAAAGGATAATTAAATTTTGGAAGAGGAACCCCAATATTGAGTTTATAATTTCCGATAATGCTTCTACAGATGGGACAGAGGAATATATTTTGACAATTCAGAAAAAATTCCCCGAAATAGCTTACTACAAAAACGAAACGAATCTTGGCTTCGATGGTAACTTCTTAAATTGCTTTAAAAAAGCAAATGGAAAATATGTTTGGTTAGTAAGTGATGATGACATTTTGCTTGATGGCGCAATAGAAAGTATACTCAGTGCATTATCATACAATCCAATTTGTGTTCATCTAAATTCCGCTCGGCTCATCCAAGAACATCCTTTCAAGTACGGGAAGGCAAGATTAAAAGAAGAGGGATTAAGGATATATGCAGATAAAAACGAATTTTTAAAAAAAATAGGTATATTTTGTACATTCATCTCATCTTTGATTTTTAAGACCGATTTAATAAATAAAATTTGTAACATAAACCAGTATGCCAATACAAACCTTATCCAGAGCCATGCTTTATTTGAAATAATGCGGGAAAAAGGTGTATACATCGTAAACACGCAAAATTGTCTGGCTGTTAGAAAGAATAAAAGCGTAAGTTATGATGTATTTAAAACTTGGGTAAAAAACTATTCGGACTTAATGCTTGTCACTGCTGTCAAATGTGGTTTTGATAAACGTATGGTTGAAGAAGAGCTGCTAAAAGATCTAGATACAACAATTTATAAATTTATAATATCGTTTAGGAAAACTTGCAGTAATGAGAAAATGTGGGATCGAGATTGTATATGGCCTTACATAAATAGATATCCATCACTAATAAATAAATATAAAATCGCAGTGAACTGTCCTAGATTTTTTTTGGTGTTGTTACAGTTAATTGCTAAATTAGAGAAATATAATCCGATGTATAAACACAATTAAGCAATGGTTCGCCGATTATTATTTAAAAAAGATGCCAAACATGGGGGAATGATACATGAAAGTGGTTATTTTAGCCGGTGGGCTTGGAACGAGAATCAGTGAGGAAAGTCAGTTTAAGCCAAAGCCAATGATTGAAATTGGTGAAAGACCGATCCTTTGGCATATCATGAAAGGCTATTCCGCACACGGAATCAAAGAATTCATTATCTGTGCAGGGTATAAACAGCAAGTCATTAAGGAGTGGTTCGCAAATTATTTTATCCATACTTCGGATATTACATTTGACTTTACAAACGGGAATAAAATGATCGTTCACAATAAAAAAGCGGAACCTTGGAAAGTAACCGTTGTGGATACGGGATTGAATACCATGACTGGGGGGCGCATAAAACGAATAAAAGATTATGTGGGTGATGAGACATTTATGCTTACCTATGGAGATGCAGTTGGCAATGTTGATATTACTGCACTTTTAAAATTCCATCGTGAACACGGTAAAATAGGAACCATGTCCATGTACAACTTCGGTCAGAGCAAAGGCGTGGTGGATATCGGAATTGACGGTAACATTACTGCTTTCAGGGAAAAATCGGATTTCGATGGCGATCTAATCAATATCGGATTTATGGTATTCGAACCGAAGATATTTGACTATGTAGATGGAGATGCTTCCATTTTTGAAAGGGAACCATTAAACAATCTTGTGGCAGATAATCAGTTAGCCGGATATGTCCACAAGGGCTTTTGGCAGTGCATGGACACCAAGCGAGAAAAGGACAAGCTTGAGGAACTTTGGGCCTCTGGCCATGCTCCATGGAAGATTTGGGAGGATTAAATGGATTTATCATTCTACAGTGGAAAGCGTGTCCTTGTAACGGGGCACACGGGTTTTAAAGGGACATGGCTTTGCAAAATGCTTGTGAATGCCGGGGCAATCATCACGGGCTACAGTATCGAGCCACCGACGGTGCCGAATCTTTTCAGCATCTCTGGGCTCAACAATAAGATGAAAAGCATAATAGCCGACATCCGTGATTTCGAGAAACTGAAAGCCGTTTTTGCAGAGACTCAGCCCGAAATTGTCCTGCACCTTGCTGCGCAGCCAATCGTCCGCAAGAGCTACCTCGACCCGCGCGGTACATACGAAACTAATGTTATGGGCACGGTTAATCTAATGGAATGCGTGCGGATGAATCCCTGCGTTCGTAGCGTTCTCAACGTCACGACTGACAAGGTCTACAAAAACAACGAGTGGTGCTGGGGCTACCGGGAAGACGAGCCTCTTGACGGTTTCGACCCATACTCCAACTCAAAATCCTGCTCTGAACTTGTAACGCATAGCTATATCAACAGCTTTTTCGCAGATAGGGACATCGCCGTTTCGACCGCTCGTGCCGGGAACGTCATCGGCGGCGGAGACTTCGCCCATGACAGGATCATTCCGGACTGTTTCCGAGCCTTGCGGGCAGGAGAGGAAATCGGTGTCAGGAATCCACGCTCAATGAGGCCTTATCAGCATGTTTTGGAGCCGTTAACGGTATATTTGATGATTGCGGCCAAACAATATGAGGACAAACGTTATGCCGGATTCTACAATGTCGGCCCTGATGATTGTGACTGTGTGACAACCGGTGATTTGGTCGAGCTTTTTTGTAGGTATTGGGGTGATGGCGCGGATTGGATCAATCGGGCGGAAAAAGGTGCTCCGCACGAAGCAAATTTCCTGAAACTTGACTGTTCAAAACTCAAAAGTACATTTGGCTGGAAACCTCGCTGGAACATCGACGAATGCATGAAGTATACGACACGTTTTTATAAAGCGTGGCTTACGGGTGAGGACATTCCTACGGAGATGGACAGAGAGATAGAGGAATTTTTGGAGGGACAAGATGTCAAATTGGAAAAATGAAGCAGAGGCGCGGGAACAGATAAAAAACCTTGTCGCTGAGTATTATCACGATTTTAAAGAGAAAAGAAAACCTTTCAAGCTAGGTGACAGAATCAGTTATGCGATGCGAGTTTTCGATGAAAGGGAAATGCAGAGCTTAACTGATGCCATGCTTGATTTTTGGCTCACCACCGGCAGATTTTCGGACGAATTTGAAAAGAAATTTGCCGAGTGGATAGGCGTAAAATATGCGCATTTGGTAAATAGCGGCTCGTCTGCAAACCTCTTAGCCTTTTCGGTCCTAACCGCACCCGAACTCGGCGAGAGACAAATCAAGCGAGGTGATGAAGTCATAACTGTTGCCTGTGGCTTTCCAACGACAGTTACGCCGATTTTACAATACGGTGCTGTTCCTGTTTTCATTGACGTGACAGTTCCGCAGTATAACGTTGACGTTACAAAGCTTGAAGAAGCACTATCACCGAAAACAAAAGCCGTGATGATTGCTCACACGCTAGGCAATCCGTTTGATTTGAAAACGGTCAAGGCTTTTTGCGACAAGCATACTCTTTGGCTTGTTGAGGACAACTGCGACGCACTTGGTTCTCAATATACCATTGATGGCGTAACAAAATTCACTGGCACCTGGGGGGACATCGGCACAAGCAGTTTTTATCCGCCGCATCATATGACGATGGGAGAAGGTGGCTGCGTATATACAAATAACCCACTGCTCCACAGGTTAATTCTTTCATATCGTGACTGGGGCCGTGACTGCATTTGTCCGTCAGGGCATGACAACTTCTGCGGACACCGTTTTGACGGACAGTTCGGCAAACTGCCAAAGGGTTATGACCACAAATACGTTTACAGCCATTTCGGATATAACCTGAAGGTTACGGATATGCAGGCAGCAGTAGGCATCGAGCAGCTGAAAAAGTTTCCGCACTTTATTGAGCGCCGCCGTCATAATTGGGATAGACTCAGAAAAGCTTTGGAACCAGCCAGTGATAAGCTCATTCTTCCCGAACCTGCTGAAAATAGCCGTCCATCATGGTTTGGATTTCTGATCTCGATCAGACCAGGAAGCGGGCTCGACAGAAATAAGGTCACAGGATATATAGAAGGACACAATATTCAGACACGGCTTTTATTCAGCGGAAATTTGATCAAACACCCATGCTTTGATCAAATAAGGGACACGGATGCATATCGTGTTGCAGGAAACCTTGACGGAACTGATTTTATAATGAATCATTCGTTCTGGATAGGGGTGTATCCGGGCATGACGGATGAAATGATAGATTATATGACGGAGATGATTATTGAAGCCATAAAATAAGTTGCGTAAGAATATAAGTTCATACACCTTATAGGGAGACAAGAACAGAATGACAAACGTTTTGGTGACCGGTGCTGCGGGATTTATAGGTTTTCATCTTGTATCGGAATTGGTAAAGAAAGATGTAATGGTTTATGCCTTGGTAGAAAAAACGGATGATATCGGGAAGAAAAAACTTTTGAATGTAAGTCCTAAGATTATGACTATTGATAACTTTGAGCTGATGTTGAAAAATTTTGCTTGTTACCCGAGTTTTGACTGTATTTTTCACCTTGCTACCGTAGGGGTAAATCCCACATTCAACGATATTAAACTTTTTTGTGACGTAAATATCAAAATGGCTTGCCAGCTGATTGATTTTGCTAAACATAATCAAACTAAATTGTTTGTCAATTTTGGCTCATGTTTTGAATATGGAGACCATGGAAATGTGCTGTTGACTGAAGATATGGATTGCAGGCCAGAATCGCTTTATGCCGTTTCAAAAAATGCATCTACCAATCTTTCAATGTGTTATGCCCAAAAGCAAGGTGTAAATTTGATAACAGTAAGGCCGTTCGGCGTATTCGGAGAAGGAGAGGGCCTTTCCCGTCTTGCGCCGTCCGTTATAAGAAGTTGTTTACATAATGAGGTTGTAAAGACTACAGCAGGTGAGCAAATCAGGGATTTTGTAAATGTAAAAGATGTAGTGAAGGCGATTATTGCCCTGGCTGAGTCTAAATATGATCCATATGAGATCTACAACATATGTTCAGATAATCCTATAAAAGTAAAAGACTTTATTCTTGAAATTATTAACACTTGTAAGTTTGATCAGTCCCTTATTGACTTTGGCGGAATCCCATACAGAGATAACGAGGCCATGGTTTTTGCAGGAAATAACAAAAAGCTGCAAAGTGTTATCAATTATCCCTTTCCTAAAGATCATAGAAGCGGAATATTGGATATCTATAAATCTATAAAATATCGATATCACGCATAATAACAAGTGTTAAAGCCTTGCCTGAAGTAGACGTATTAGAATTCCATATGCAATAAAGTAACAAAACATAGGCTTATTATCGTAGCAGGGGGGAAAACAAGTACACAAAAGACAACTGGTAAAAGGTAAACGGGATATCAACTACCAGTTCATTGAGGAGTATAACTTTGAAGCCGCACACCCTCTCGAAAAATTGTTTCCCACTTTTCAATCATATAACTTTTTGCACAAAAAGGCAAGGGATGGCTTGAAAAGGTGAGATAATATGGAGAAATTTATTGAAAAAACCCTCCGATTGATTCTGAATCAATCGGAGGGCAAAGATAAGAACTTATTTTTTAGTGGATTAGATACAATGAAGCGGTCACCTCTCCAGCATTCTGGAGAGGACACAACAACTTTTTTTGTAGAATGCAATGCCAAAGCCCCATACTTGGGAAAGACCTTCCTCATAAAGGGTGTCCGCATAGGATTTCGTAACGATTTGGCTCACCGCTTTTTCTGATAAATCAGACAGGGTATTTATGCTATGTCCGCGCTTGACTTCTATGATGATGCCGGTTTTGCCATCACCGCAGTCTATCTGGATGTCGCTTCTTCCTTCCCCGGTCTCCCTGTTGGATAAAATCGTCCACTCGGTATTTCCTTTTAAGAGCCCGAGGATAAAACCATGATAAAAGCTTTCAACCCCATCGTAGTAACTGATCGTTGTGCGCAACTGAGTTTGTAAAAAAATCTCGACATTTTTGGCGTCTCCAATTTGTAAGGCTTGATACAATAAGCCAAGACCGGTTTGGGAGGAAGCGATCTGTTCGGCAAACCATTTTTGAATCTTTTCAATAAAGATCTCCTTAACCTCCTTGTTAGGGATGACTAATGCCGTTCCGGTCAGCGAATCGTACCCCGGGACGGTCACGGAAGTCAGGTATCCGGTCAGGTATAAAACGCTCCATAAATTTTCCGGACTATCCTCCAACTCTCCATAGGTAAGATCTTCCGTCAGTTCCTTGTAGATATACCTCCCCGCTATCAGCGCCTCGATATCCCGTCTCGTAGTGGCGTCTGCAATATCTACAAAACGCTTCACGATCTGATTGGAGCTCGTGTTGTTCCAATATAGCCTGGGCCTGGCCCCGGGTTCCGCCAACAGTCTGTCGCAATGGTTTACCACGTCCCAGGGACAGTATACATTGGTATCCCCAAAATGATAACCGTCATACCATTCTTTGATCTCGGCATGGGCTTTTGTCAAATCATAATCCTGCAGGATTTTCTGAATATCGTCCTCCGTAAACCCAAAATATTCATCATATCTCATGTCCGAAATGGTATCCACCTTTAAATTGTTCACCCCGGTAAATATACTTTCCTTTGAAATGCGCAGGCAGCCGGTCACCACTGCGAAATATAGGTCTGGATTCGTTTTAAACGCCTCCCCCATAAACCCACGCAGAAAACTGACCATTTCAAGATAATATCCATTATCGTTTGCCTTTTCCAGAGGTACGTCGTATTCGTCAATTAACAAGATCACTTGCACGCCATAATGCGCCCTTAACATACGCATAATGGTGACAAGGGAAGTTTTCAAATCAGTAATATCACCATTTCTATAGATCAGCCGTGTCAGGATTTCCCGATCAGAAGCTTCCACTTTATTGCTCTCCAATAGGTAGGAGAAGCGTTTCCCCTCGGTTGCGATAATCGTTGCCAGCATCTCAATCGCTTCCAGGTAGTTCTTGCCTTCTACCCCTTTTAAGGAAAAAAATACCACGGGGTGCCTGCCTTGATGGGCGGAGCATAGTTTTTCCTCTTGCTTGATCCGCAGTCCGTCAAACAAAGCGTTATCTGTCCCTATGTCAAAGAAAGCCTTCAGCATACTCATATTTAAGGTTTTTCCGAACCTGCGGGGGCGGGTAAAAAGATTGATCTCTCCATGCGACTTAAGCAATTCTCGAATGAACATAGTCTTGTCTATGTAATAGTAATCGCCTTGTATTATTTTTTCAAAGCTATCTACTCCAATCGGCAATTTTTTCTGACTTCTCATAGCGGCATCCCTTCTATTATAACGGCATCCATGTCATTAGTTATCATAGCACATATTTTAACACTTTACAATCCGGAAGAGCCGTTTGTTCAAAAAAACGTTTATTCAAAAAGTAATTGTAAGCCACCCCATTTTATGGTAATATAGATTAGGTATTACCCAATAATTAAGAGGTGGCTTACATGAAAAAACATTTGGATACTATCTATTTTATCGTTATCTTTTCCTGCTTTCAGCTTGTTCCCGTATATTACACGGTATTTGGCCTTGGTCCGTATGCATTATTGGCTCTTTTGCTGTCAACGATCGCCTTTCTCCTATGGAAATCTTATCCGCTCCAATGGAAGGGGAGGAAACCCATTCCCAAAATGAAACCCACTCCAAAGGGGATTGTCATCGTTGTATTGATCTTGCTTAATGTAATTGACCTTATTCGACACATGGATATCATCCCACGAAATGCTTCCAACAGGAATCTGATGATCATTACTTTAATTTTAATCTGTATTGCGATAAAGAAGACTTCCTGCATGCGGGACAATGCCTTGTTTCTTCTAAGTGTTTTGAATACCATTTCATTGGTTGACATTCTTATCAATAACGTGATTTTGGAAAAACCGATTTTTTTCATGGGCTATTCGTTCGCTTGTTCCTCCACAATCGCTTGGCTTGTTTTTGATGTTATCATCGCCTTGTTGGGATTTTGCCTGGATTCTGACCAAAAGGCCAGCAAAGTGAAAAAGTATTGGTATATTTTCCACTTTTTTGCAGCTTCCTTTCTTTTGCTGTTGCAGAAGCAATCCTTAAGTATAGGAATCGTGTTGTTCGTTTTTGTCTTATTCATGTATGTATATGCTGATTCCGTGGATAAGCTGAAAGGCCTCCTGTTTCTCTGCTTCGGCTTCTTGTTTCTATTGTCCAATATGTCCCTGCTTGTGGACTATGTGCCTTTCATTCATACCCAGGCACTGTTCAACCTCAATACCAGCGTATATCTTGAGCTGTTCATCGCTCTGGTCGCCCTGGTCATTTGCAGCATATGGGATAGGTGGGAGAAGAGGGGAGTGTCTGAAGATAAAATCGGAGGCTATATTAGAAAATTTATTAGAACGACTCTTTTGTTTCTCATCCTTTTAGCCATTCCCTTCCAGGGGGGCGGTTATCAAGTGTTTTCTGAAGTGGTTGCTGAAAAGTATTGGTATATTCAGGTGGAATGGGGTGACTGCTGGGCATTCTGGATTAAAATCTTACGGGAGACAAATTTTGTAAATTGGGTTTCGGCAGCCTATTTGGCCTTCCTTCTTTTATACAAAGTAATCAAATGGTACCGCAAGGATCAGAAGGACATACCGACACGTCTATTGATGCTCGTGGGAATCGTGTATTTCCTGCAAACCTTGTGTTTAAGACAGTCCCTTGGGATTTTCCTTGCATATGGAATGCTGGTGCTTTCGGGTACGGATGGAACGGAGGAAAAGCAGGGAGAAAATATCTGGGAGAAGGTATTAGGGTGATATACATATACTAATCTTTCCCGAAAAACCGTTCTTCCAACATCATGCACCAGCAGTGGTAGATGGGCAAGTGGAGTTCCTGCACCAGGTAGGTCTCGTCCTCGGGCACCCGTACCGTCACGTCCGCCAGGCGGGAAATCCTGCCGCCGTCCCTCCCGGTCAGGGCCACCACCTTCAGCCCGGAGGCCCTGGCCACCACGGCGGCGTCCAGGACGTTCCTGCTGTTGCCGGAGGTGGTGATCCCCAGGAAGACGTCCCCGGGACGTCCGTAACCGTACAGCTGCTGGGCATAAGTCAGGGCCCCGTCCACGTCGTTGGCGTAGGCCGTGGACAAGGCTTCCAGGCCCGTCAGGGGAATCGCAGGCAGGGCGCCCTCAAGCTTGCCCGCCAGGTACGGGCCCCTTTCCGGGTCCGCTTCCAGGAGCTTCCGGCCGTATGCGGGGTCCAGCGGCCGTCTCAAGCGGAAGCTTTTCATCAGTTCCCCGACGATGTGCTCGGAGTCCGCCGCGGAGCCCCCGTTCCCGGCGACCAGCAGCTTCCCTCCCCCTTGGAAGCATCCCTCCATGGCCCGGTAGGCCTCGAGGACGTCCCCCGCCGCCCCCGCCAGCCGGGGGTGGCGTTCCACCAGCCGGTCCACGTGTCTTTCCAATTCCTGGTTTTCCATTCTCGCTTCCATTTCCCTTGGTATCGTTCCGTTCGGCATTGTCATTCTTTCCCCCGATTTTTCAGTATTCCGTCCGATCCCGCATTCTGCGGTTCCCGATTTCCGTCCCTTTCCTTTCCACGGTTTCGGTCCCGCATTCCCGTTCCGCCGTCCCGGCCGGGCTACCGGCTCTCCCCCAGGATCCTGTCCACGGCCTCTCCAAGGCTGTCGCAGACGGGTACGGGGACGGGCACGCCCTCTGCGGAGCGCCGCCCGATTCCGACGACCCGGCACCCGGCGGCCAGGCCCGCCAGCATGTCCGCCGGACCATCCCCCACCATCCAGGAGGATTTCAGGTCGACGTTGTATTTCTCCGCCGCCCGCAGCAGGAGACCGGCCTTCGGCTTCCTGCATTCGCACTCGACCTTGTACTCCGGTCTCTCCCCGGCGAAGCCCTTGTCCGGGTGGTGCGGGCAGTAGAGGATGTCATCCACGTAGGCCCCCTCCATTCCCAGCAGGGTCTCCATCTTGGCGTGGATTTCATCCAGGTCCTCTTCCGTGACCTCTCCTCTGGCTATCACCGGCTGGTTGGTGACCACGATGGCAAGGTACCCGCTTTCGTTGATGCGCCGGATGGCTTCCGCCGCCCCCGGGAGCAGCCGCATCTCCCCGACGTCGGTGAGGAAGCCGACGTACTCGTTGATGGTCCCGTCCCGGTCCAGGAAGACCGCCCTTTGCCTGGCGGAGAGGTTCTTCCCCGCCACGAGCCCGGACTCCAGGTCCCGTTCCACCGCCCGGTACCGGTCCGGCGTCCCCATGTCTTTCACATATTCGGGGGAATCATATACGAACAGTTCCCCCCGGGAAATGAGGGGTTTTAAAATATCCCTGTCCAGGTCCAGCTTTATCGGGCCATTTCCCTGAAAGGGAGTTCGTTCCAGAAGCCTGGAGGAGAGCATGTGCAGCCCCGCGTTGGTCCTGTTTCTGTACCAGGTGCGAGGGTCCTCTTTTGTAAGCCATTTAGTGACCATTCCCTCCGTATCCGCCAGGATAATCCCGCTGTCGTAAGGGTGGCCGTTGGGGTGGGTGAAGACGGTGGCGAGGCCGCCCTTCCGGGCGTGCCTCGCATGGGCTTCGGTAAAGCGGGCGATATCGACATCAAAAATAATGTCGCCGTTTATGAGCAGGAAGTCTTCCCTGACACGTTCCCTGAGATAAAACAGCGCCCCCGCCGTCCCCAGGGGCTCGTCCTCCCGGAGGTAATCGATATGTACGCCGAAGCCGCTTCCGTCCCTGAAATGTTCTTCAATCACGTGGCTTAGGTACCCCGTTGATATGATGATATCCGTCAGCCCCTGGCGCCTGAGGCATTCGATCTGGTGTTCCAAAATGGGTTTGCCGCAAATCCTGATCATGGGCTTGGGCACGTCCGCATTGACCGAGGCGATGCGGGTGCCCCTGCCCCCGGCCATGATTACCACCTTCATGACGGTTCCTCCATTCTTTGTGATGCTTGTCCGCCCCGTGCGGTTGGGATGCGTCCCTGGGGGTCGTAGCTCTCCGCCGCATAGTAGACCACCCTGGTTCCCCCGTCCTCGAAATGGAAGGGAATGCGCAGGAGCCCGCACATGGCGTTGACCACGTCCCCCTGACGTTCCGGGGGCACGTAAAAGACCAGGAAGCCGCCGCCCCCGGCCCCCAGGAGCTTGCCCCCCAGTGCCCCGGCCTGCCGCCCCCGCTCGTACAGGGCGTCGATCGTGTCCGTCGAGACCCGGGTCCCGGTCCGGCGTTTCAGCTTCCAGGAATGGTCCAGCAGCCGTCCGAACTCGTCCAGGTCCGCCCGCTTGTCGGTGAGCACGCCTTCTGCCTCCCCCACCAGGGAGTGCATCTCCCGCAGCTGGGCCCTTTTGTCACGCAGGGAGGAAGCGTTGTCGGCCTGGATTTCGGCCGAAAAGCGGGTGAAGCCCGTGAAGAACAGGAGCAGGCGGTCCTCCAGCTGGGCCTTGCGTTCCGGGGGCATGATCACGGGATGCACCTCGTATCCCTTGGCATTGAAGTCGATGCGGTTGAAGCCCCCGAAGGAGGCCGCAATCTGGTCCTGCCATCCCCCGGCCTCGCCACAGCGGACCCGTTCCAGGTAGATGGCCTCGTCCGCCAGCCTTTTCTTGTCCACGTACTTTCCCTTGAGGGCGTAGAAGGCGTTGAGCATCCCCACGGCGAAGGAGCTGCTCGTCCCGAGGCCGGAGCGGGCGGGCAGGTCGCCCTCATAGTTCAGCCTGATTTCATGGATGTCCAAAAACTCCATGGTGTTCCGGATCAAGGGATGTTCGATATTTTCCACTTCGGTGACCCGCTCGATCCGGGAGTACACAAGCTCCGTGCTGTAATCGAAGAAACGGGGGAGGTGGCGCACGTTTACGTAGCAATATTTGTCAAAGGTGGTGGACAGGACCGCACCGCCGTTCTCCCGGAAATATTCCTCCATGTCGGTTCCGCCACCGAAGAAGGACATGCGGAATGGGGTTTGGGTGATGATCATTTTATTCTCCCTCGAACTATTCGTGTTCTAATCTATATATGTCCGCTATTATCGTAACATCTACTATTTTTGTTGGCATCCTGCCGTAAGCACGTTCTAATTCGTTGCTATTTAAAGAATAATTCTTTATTTTTGTTACTACTATATTTGGGTTATTTATTATTGCCTGGGGCAAGTCCCCTATATAATAAGCGAGACCGTTTTCTGATAAATATTCTTCTATGGATTCATTGAAAGTAGTTTTCGTTCTATATACATTTTTCTTATCCCAAATTTCTCTTAACAAAGTTACTATAAATTTGTTGTTACAGAAATATAATTTATCGTCACCTATTAATTCAGAATATTGCTCATACTCTTCCCATATATTTCCTCCGATGTTTTTCAATAAGAAGCCCCGAGTCTGAAATAACATAAAAAAGATTGTCAATGCGCAGATAATTATTTTGACTTGAAAAGTTCTCTTTTTCGTAACAAGGTTTGATATTCCAATGGCGGAGAGCATGAGAATAAACGGAATACAAATTGTTATCCAACGTCTTGAAGCCCAAATTTGATCGCTTGCTATGCTGGGACTATATATGTATAAAAATAGGTTTGACATTCCAATGAGAAGCCAGGGCAAATAGAAAGATATGGACTTCGTTGGTAATGCGTAAATCAGTTTACAAAGTCCGAATATTGCAAAGAAAATGGCGGGGAACGAAGTATAAAAACAAAATTCAACCAAGGAATGGGAACTAAATCGTTGCGCGTCATTTTGGGCAACAGTAATAATTGGCCTGATAAAATATGCGAATAATGTTAATATAATTAAAGAACTTGCCAACCCCATAATGGCGATTTTATTATGTGAAAAGAAATCCACAACATCAGGCAGCCTTTTATTACGAAAAAAAACATATTGTACCACAACGCTGATTAACACAATAACAAAGAGGACACTGTCAAAAATTATGATTTTTGATAAAACCCCCATTTCCCAGTGATCCATAAAATACGGGAATGAAAAATGGAAACCATAATACAATGACAAAACTGCCATTAAGAAATAAGAACCACTATACAGCAAAATGCCTTTCGTGTACTCAGGGCAACTCCATATATAATATATTGCAAGTGAAAAGATACCCACACCCAAAATATACATATCTATTCGGTTGAAGGTCATTAAACCTTGAAGAATACCAGATGCGGCGAATAACCATAAACTGCCATATTTATGAGCCTTTCCATAATAGTAGAGACTTAATATAAAAATGAATTGGCATAATATTTCAGATTGTGTGATTCTTGATGCATATATTTGGGCTGGATTTAATGCACAAAATAGAAAAGCAATCCCTGCCGCTTTTGGAACTGATAAAATATCTTTCATATAAATAAAAATTAATGATAAGCTTAATATGGATAATATTGGATTTACTAATAGCAACCCCTTGATTCCGGCCAAACTGTATCCCGTTGCCAGACAACTTGGAAACATATGGAGAAACTGAATCACAGTATCTCCTGGGATATCTGATATTTGATAATCATATGCAGAGTATAAGGCTGCTCCGTTCAAATCGATGAGATTTTTAACTTCATCATAATTCTGGGAAATGAAAGGATCTCCGTCAAAATGTATTCCTCCGGTTTGGGCAATATGGATGGCTTCATAAAAATAGGCGGAAGGATCTCTTCCTATTCCAAAGGGAATAATTGTAAAAAAACTATATAGGAAAAATATAAAGAGAAGGCACACAAAAAGTCCAAGAAAGCTCCTTTTTTCTCCCTTTGTCCACTCATGTTGTTTTAGGTAATTCCTGTTAGCAAGGCATAGAAGTATTCCAACATCCAACAGTAAAATCATAACTACATTGATATTATAAATTCCCAATACGGCCAGTATATTGGAACTTATTGCAATTATGACGAATACATTTGATGCGGCCAGGATGATATTGTTCACATTGTTTTCAAGTTTTTTATTTAACCAAAAAACTTGTCCGGTCATACATATTGTAAAAGAAGCTATTCCTAAAAGTATTTGAGTCATGACAACCTTTTCCTTCTTCGTTGTCTTTTCATTCATTGCCATTTATCCAACGTTCAAAAGTCTCTTTGTATTGTATATGTAATAAGTTGTCGAGTTTTAAGGAATTGAACACAGTATCACCTGATTCAATTTTTTTTGACAGTTCGGGCCATTCGACCATTTCAACGGCCACTTGATATTTTAGGGCAATTAATTCTGCCATGTCTTTTAGACTATAATCTTCCCCGCCGATATTATAGACGTCATTTTTGATGATGGGAGAGAGTGCCGCTTCTAACAAAATGTCACATAAATCCCCCATATATGTCAGTGTTCTTCTAGGACTTCCATCTCCGTATAATGTTATGTTTTGACCCCGCATTGCCTGCTTTAACATGAACTCTGCCGTACCATAGGAAAAGGCTCCTGGCACCAAGGTTCCATAGGGAACGCAAAGTCGAAGTATTATGTAATTAACCCCAAACACCCGATGATATATTTCAAGATATTTTTCACAGGCCCATTTGTTTACGGCGTATATCGTTTTGCTTTCTTTTTCTGCATTTTCATCCAAGCTCCCATGCTTGCCTTTATAGACCAATCTCGTAGAGGGAAAAACAATTTTTGCGGTGGATTTTTGACGGACATATTCTGTTAAAATATTTAGTAAGGCCAGTTCATTAATGTCGATGAATGATTGGAAATCTTGAAAGCCGTTGGCGCTTCCGGTTTTTCCAACAAACATATAGATTATATCAACATCAAAATTTATATTTTTGACAGAGTCAGCAGAAAGAATATCAATACACTTATAATTTGAAATTCCATCTACTTGATTTTCGTTGCGGTCATAAAGGAATATGTCATATAGTTCGCTTTTTTTTAAAATAACAGAGGTTAGATTTCTTCCTATATAACTGTTTGCTCCAATAACAGAAATTTTCTTTTTCATCATATCCTCCGAATCAACGAGTATTCCGTGCAATGGAAAGGAAACTTTCAACAAGTCCGGCCTGCTTCAATATATTTTGATAATTATTTGTCCTAACATGATTCGTTTGAATGCACTTCTTAAAATGCTGTATTGACTTCAAAAAGGCATCATCAGAAGGCAAATTTTGTTTCCTGGTACCCTCTGCGGTTTTTATTTCGATTTCCGGAACAAACCCGGCTGGCGCCGTTAATATTCTTCCTGTCAATAAACATCCTTTACTTCCCCATACTTCCAGTTCGCATTTGTAGCTGTTATCCATGCCAAAGGCTATCTGGGCGGTGTCTCCGTATCGGTTGACGATTGTCGCTGATCCATACATATCCACCTCGTATCCTTCTATATAATTTAGTTGGGCCGCTGTTATTTTTGCCGATTCTCCTAATAGCATATGAGCATACTTCAACACATAACCACCGGCATCAATTAATGCTCCGCCTCCTAAGTCTTTCTTGTATCTAAAATCATTTTTCTGCCTTTGGGGGAAACCAAAACAGATTCTATACAAGCGCACATCCCCTACTGTACCATCATGAATGATATTATTTATAGCTTCTAGCTGCTGATGGAATATGAACATATAATTTTCATGCAAGGCAAGGCTGCGGTCTTGCGCCGTTTTTACAAGTTCTTCAGTATTATTTTGCAACGTTGTTGCGGGCTTTTCTACTAGGACATGCAGATTATTCGTCAATGCCATTTTGGCCCATTTATAATGAAGAGCTGGAGGCAGAGGAATGTATAATGCATCTATCTCTTTTGATTCAATGATTTGGCTATATCCATCGTATATTTTTCCCCCGTATACATTGATAAATGCTTCTGCCTTGCGGCGTTCCTGGACTAATATGTTCTTTATTTCTTCTCCGGACATATTATCGTGTCCCCACAACTCAGTTTCTCGACAAACTCCAATGCCAACGAATTGAAAATCCTTGTCTTGGCTTATGGCAGGCATAAAACGGCGAAATGCTATTTCTGACGGACATATTACACCCATTCTGATCATATTCACACCTCTCATATCTTGACTAAAGACAGCAAATTTCTTAATTGTATATTTAAGCAATTATTGATTTGTATTAAGTAATTCAAAGTTCCATAATCAACCCAAAAGAATCCCGGAGGCAGTTGGGACAGTTCGTTTTCCTCAATTTCTAGTATTACATTTCTGTTCTGCTCATGGTAAAACCGCCCCCCTTCCTCAGACAATCGGACATCCGTAATTATTCCCGTATGATTTAATAGGTGTTGAAAAAAAAGCGCTTCCACTACATTGTTATTGGTAGCTATATGTATTGGTTCTAATTGAACGCTGGGGCCGAGTTCAATTTTGTCAAAAACTCCTATTTCATTTTTGGTAGAGATTAAAAATTTTATAATGCCTTCCTTTTTACAGCATATCAGCCCCAAAATCGCCTCTCCGATCGCCTTGAATAATGGCTGGTGCCAATTTTGAATTTCTCTTCCTGAAATCGCTATTTTATAATATCTCACCATAAAGTTTGCCTGTTTCTTACAAGTGATGCCATATTCGTCTATATCCCAATCTACTAACTGGTTTAACGGAATGCTTACTTTCTTTATATCATTGAACATCTTATAGTTGTTTACATATTGATAAATGTTGGGCAACGTATCTGCAGGTTGTACTGTAAAAAAAGAACGGAATAGAGCCTCGTCTGTAAAGTAGGTTCCCATTTCGGAAAGTTCATTATCAGAAAAATTTACGGAGCCAATCGGAATACCTGATAATACTGTTCTGGTATCCATATTTACAATATTATCAAACTTCATTAATTCTTTTATTTGACCAAGAGTCATCCAGACAAAGTTTTCATAAATCGGAATATCTTCATCTATAAGCATGATCATGTTTCTATTTCTTTTATTCAAAAATCGTGAAGCTTGTTCTGATTGTATTTGATCATAAATAACTGTGTACCTAGCGGAATTTTCAAAGTATTCAAAATACAAGGGCAATCTTCCCCCGTGAACTCTTGTAAAATTACTTTTTGTCGCCTGTATTGTAGGGGATATTTGAACACAATTAATGTTACCTGGCTCAATTTTAGCTTGCATCAAAAAATTCAAAACGCCATCAATTTCCTTGCATATTATGCCAAGATAACCGATTTCCGGTTGTATTATGATAGGCTGTTCCATTACAAATGCATTATTGACAAATAGCCGCATCCCCTTAACGGAAAAAAAGCTTCGTTTCCGGTTAAGTATTTCGCCATTATAATCATCATAAAACCAAAAAGTATTATCATTTATACTACATTCCTGGATATTAACATATGTTTTATCATTAATGTTTTGGATCCATTCCAAAATTTCTTCGGTGGAATTAACGTTTCCGTTGGAATTTTTCCAGGAAATTATTAATTTTTTTACAATATCTTTCATTTCCATTACTTGTTCAACTGCCTTTCACTTTTGAAAAAGTACCATTTTTGCGCCGTCCTTAAAATTGGTATATATGCATATTCGGGTAAAATATTTTTGAGTTTGATTTGTATATCCATAATTTTTGAACGCTTGTTTTCAAATTCAGGGAAGTCAGACCACGGGGACTGATTTTTATAATATAAAAATTTATCTCTAAATGGATGAACATTATCTTTTTCCCAAGGACGTTCGCCATTATACTTGGAGAAATGATATATAATGGCATCCGTTTCAATGTTCTCTATTTCTTTTTGGGTGTAAAAGACACTATGTGCCTCTTTTATTGATGAATCAATAAACTGCTTTTTCAAAAAATAATTGAATTTTAATGGAAGAGTGCCAATTTCACTATTAGAAATATCAGCCTTACTAAAAAGTAAATTTGTAATATCCTGATCTCCTAACGTAAATTGATGCGGAGAATTGCATAGGAAATCCCAATAACGGTTAAAGCAATTTCTTTCTTCCCATTCGGGAATATTATACAGAATGATGCCACCGTTATAATAAAAAGCATCCTTTTCCATTCCAAGAACCCTTTTGCGAAAATCCCACATTATGTCTGCAACCATATATATCGGCTTGTCCAGTTCCATGGTAAACAATGCTTCTATTGAGTTGTCAATAATTGTATCTGAATCAATGTATAATAAGCGATTTACCTTCCTATTTACTTCGTTTGCCATGAAGTTTTTCAGGTATGGAGAATAGGTCTTTCCTTTATATTTTTTTATGCCGCTTTCATCCATTTTTTTGCAAATATTAGAAATGTCGATATAATGTAATTGTCGATTATAGCAGTTTATTAGTTTCATTAGTTTCTCACTGTTTTGAGAACTTATATTATCACCTGCCAAATAAATATGGATTTCGGAAGCCTTCTTATTGTTTTCAAGCAGCGAATATATTGATATACCCGTCATGGGCATATAAGCATCATTACAAATATAGACTACGTTTATTTCACTCAAAATTTTTCCTCCTGAATATCCGAGAGCGTTTTAAATTCATGATCAGCGCAATGAATAGGAACGAGAGTATGTCTCCGATTATAGAAATGAATCTATAAATTACCGAAGCAAGCATAATCGTGGATTCATTGTATAGACCATGCGTAATCATTAACATTACCATTTCTCTAATTCCCAAACCACCAGGGGCGCCAGGCGTCAATAACCCAATAACCCCAGACAATATATTTGCCCCAATAATTAGAAAAAGAGAATAATCTCCGGTTCCTGACCCAGAAACTAAAGTTAATATCACAATATAAATTATCGACATCCAAAAATTTTGAATAATATAATATAGGATACAAACAAGAATTTTTCTGTGATTTTCCTTTTTTTTAAGTATTTGAATGATGTCTCTTGTCAAGTGTTTTTGTTTTCTTGCATATAACCCTAAAAACAATAATAAGAATAATAAACCAATAACTAAAAGAAAAATTTGTTTATAAGATATATACAATTTTAAGATGCTTATAAGATACTTATAACTACATAAAACTCCCAATAATGTAGCCACTAACAGCATCACTGCTATATCCAGCATAGTGGATATAGCCACCTGTGCATGCCCAATATTACACCTTATTGCCAATTCGTTTTTGCCGACATACTGAAAAATATTTCCCGGAAGGTATTTTAATAAGTTGGAACGAACCTGTACAAAAATTGCAGCTCTATAATCAATGTTTTTCCCGGAAACGATTTCCACCATCTTTAACCATGGAATCACTCCCAAAATTACACTTATCATATATGCTGCCAAACAAGCGCCAACTAAAAGCAATGCATATGGTTTTAAGAAAAAAGTATAGTCAAGATTATAGGAATATATTTTTTTTATGATTAAAACAACCGCAAGGATGGTTATTATATTCCCTAATCGTTTTATCCAAGCATATTTAACTTTCATTAATTTCTTTCCAACAATGAATTCTCAAAAACGGTTATGTAATTATTCGTAATGTGATCCAAATCAAAATGTTCTTTCGTATAAGCAGAAAACTGTTCCGCCCTATTTTTATACAGATTGATATTATCCATATAGTCTTTAATTTTAGTTATATAAGAAGTTGCATTTTCGCATTCCAAGAGGTAACCGTTTTTCTCATCTATGACTGCATCGACGATTCCATCTATTTTACTTGCCAAAACAATTAAACCGGCGCAGCTCGCTTCAAGCGCAACTATGCCAAAGCCTTCTGGATCATTTTTGACAGCAATATTGGGCATAATGAACAAATCTGCATTGGCATATAATTCCGTTAATATTTCATCCGTAACTTTTCCAAGCAGATATACCTTTTCCTCCAATTTATTCTTTTTGATTGCCATTTGGATACTTTCTTTTTCTGTGCCCTCACCAATTACAAAATAGTAAATATTCTCGCCCTTTAATTCAGGCATGACCTTTTCAACAAACCATTGTACGCCTTTCCTTTTTACCAGGCGCCCAACAGTTAATAGTATTGTGGCGTCTTCCGGTATATTATATTTCTGGCGGGTTACTTCCCTGGGGATTGAACAGGAATAATCTTTTTCAATGCCACGGTTTATAACAATGGTTTTGTAAATGCCACGTTGATGCAGGGTCTTTTCAGTAACGCTGCTGTTACAGATATATGTCTGAAAGCATCTGCAAAATAGCTTCAAATAAAACTGATAAAGGGGATTCGGATATAGAATGTCAAGGCCATGTGTATCAACAATATGGCGTGTTTTAGGGCTAAAGATTTTGCCCAAATAGGCTGGCCCGCACAAAAGCAAATCCCCATAATAGATAACGTCAAATTTGTGTGCATTGATCATAAGAAAAAGGGCACAATATGGCAAAAACCATATAAGATTCTTTTGTGATCTACCCAATGCTAATATTTTTACTTCAACGTTCGGATGCTCTTTAAATTTGGAAAATAACTTATAACAATATTTTTCCATCCCGCCAACTCCGGGGGGATATTTTCTTGTTACACATAACAGTTTCATTTTGGAGGTAATTTCCTTTCACGTTCGTATTCCAACATATCGGCAATGGTCATTTCTAAAGCGTATTGCTGTTGCCATCCCGTTTGCTTGATTAATTTCTGGGAATCACCACATATAACCTTCTCATCAGAAGGCCGCAATAAAGCTTCTTCGACTTTTATACTAAAAGGTGTTTTGGCATATTGTCGTAAGATATTTACTATGTCCATTATTTTGTATACATTCTTGCCGCTAATATTATAGGCCTCACCAGGTTGACCATATAAAGCCAATAGAGATAATGCGGATACCAAATCACGGACATCCGTAATCGCTCGTTTGGATTCTAAATTCCCAACGAACAAATCTCTTCCACCATATTTTTCCAATGAGACAATACGCTCTACAAAATCAGAGCACACATCATTCTTTTTTCTCGGGCCAGTCGTATTAAAAATTCTCGCTCTGATGCACCGGATACCAAAATTAATATAATATTGATATGACAGCAAATCTTGTCCTACCTTACTGACCCCATAGGGATGAAGCGGCAATAAAGGAGCTTCTTCTGTGACGGGAGCTTCTAATTGTTCCAACGTTTTCCCATATTCAGCACTCGAACAGGCAACTATTACCATGGGGTTATATTCCGGGTTCGTTTTTTGTACCATTTTAATTGCTTCAAAAACGTTGACCGTACCGATAATGTTGATGTCAAGTGTTTCCTGAGGTTTGTCCCAAGAAACGGTAGGATAGCTTTGAGCGGCCAAGTGATATATTTCCGTTGGTAAAAATTTGTTTATTATATTGTAGATGTTCAAAAAATATCTCACATCACATTGATATAATTTCGCCAGTCCATATATATCCGAAAGGTCTGTTGTTGGTTTATAATATGTTCCAATTATAGGAATGTGTTGATTATGAAAATACTCTACCATGTGAGAGCCTACCATTCCTCCGGCACCTGTAACTAATACACGACGTTCCATGAAAATCCTCCAATACAAACCGTTATATCGTCAATTTGAAAACATTAGATTGTAAAATTAATAATGTGCACAAAATGTTAAATCCGCCGCTAAAATAAGTTAATAGTTACGTTCCCACTACTCTTCTGCTATCTACACATCATCGTGGGAATTAATGTGAATCCTATAGTAACAATCTTGAATGCCAATATATTTTTACACTTGGCCCTTATTCGGGCCGAATAAGGGCTTGTCTATGCAATGCCTTTAATTGGCCTTCTTGAGAGTTTTCATTCCATCCATTCACAGTAATACATGATACATAAATCCTCTTAAAAAGTCAACACCTTTTTGA
>CANQPH010000099.1 GCA_947625675.1 uncultured Acetatifactor sp. | reverse complement strand
AGAGAAAATTTATATAAAATAAGCAAGAAAACCCAATAAAATTAATGGGTTACGGCATTTGACAAATGCCTAATAATTATATAATAGAAGGAGATTATCTTTAAATCCACTTCCCCACCGTGGGGGAAGACGGTATTAGATACGTTATTATTCCCGAATTGCATCTTTAAATCCACTTCCCCACCGTGGGGGAAGACGCATGGTCAGAAGAATAAGTAAGTTTGGCATTGTCTTTAAATCCACTTCCCACCGTGGGGGAAGACAAATTAAGACCAAGATCACGTGGTTCAAAATCATCTTTAAATCCACTTCCCCACCGTGGGGGAAGACTCAGTTTTCCCAGTGGTTTTTTGACCTTTTTACCTTTAAATCCACTTCCCCACCGTGGGGGAAGACACAAACCAGCTGTCAACATCATGCGGCACGGGTCTTTAAATCCACTTCCCCACCGTGGGGGAAGACATCCTGTTTTAGGTTCTTCTCCTACTTTTCGGTATCTTTAAATCCACTTCCCCACCGTGGGGGAAGACTGGTAAAACCATAACCATAGTTTTCAACATTATCTTTAAATCCACTTCCCCACCGTGGGGGAAGACGGTGTAGAAGATGCTCTCAAGTGTATATAATGCACTTTAAATCCACTTCCCCACCGTGGGGGAAGACTCTCATTCTTGCTATATTAAGCGTAATAAGTTTCTTTAAATCCACTTCCCCACCGTGGGGGAAGACGTCACACAGATTACGAAGTTTAAGGTCGATATCCTTTAAATCCACTTCCCCACCGTGGGGGAAGACAGAAAAAGATTCTGTCGTGAACATTTCTGTAAACTTTAAATCCACTTCCCCACCGTGGGGGAAGACCATGTTTTCACCTCCAGTAACTCAATGATATAACCTTTAAATCCACTTCCCCACCGTGGGGGAAGACGTATTTACGCTTTCATGCCCCATCAAGTCAGCAAGCCTTTAAATCCACTTCCCCACCGTGGGGGAAGACCAAACATCCCCTGAGAGAATCCGCACTTGGTAGCTTTAAATCCACTTCCCCACCGTGGGGGAAGACGGTTAAGTGGTATGCTTTATCAACCGCATCAATCTTTAAATCCACTTCCCCACCGTGGGGGAAGACTTTGCGATCTTCCTCGTCCGACTTCCGGCAGAAGGCTTTAAATCCACTTCCCCACCGTGGGGGAAGACCTACCCGCCAGAATCAACATGGGAGGGCGGGTGTCTTTAAATCCACTTCCCCACCGTGGGGGAAGACACAAATTCATCCTTATCCTCCTTATCCATACCTCCCTTTAAATCCACTTCCCCACCGTGGGGGAAGACCAAATTTAGGGCTTGCCCCATTTAGAATCCGAACCTTTAAATCCACTTCCCCACCGTGGGGGAAGACGCTGCTTTAATTTCATCCCAATATGTAATACACCTTTAAATCCACTTCCCCACCGTGGGGGAAGACGCCGCCGAAGCCATTACCACCCCAACCGCAGAAGGCCTTTAAATCCACTTCCCCACCGTGGGGGAAGACGCCCTCCACGCGGAAATCCAGTCCCAGACGTGCCTTTAAATCCACTTCCCCACCGTGGGGGAAGACGTTCAACGTTTCCGTTGTTCCATCGTCCAAATCCTTTAAATCCACTTCCCCACCGTGGGGGAAGACGCATTTCCGGCGGCGTTGTTTCCGTCCCCGGAATCTTTAAATCCACTTCCCCACCGTGGGGGAAGACGCCCAATGTCAGCGTGCCGCCTTTTGCATACGTCCGAACATGAAGTTATCCTTCATGGTTAATGATTCAAGTTTCCTTTGCATGATCATATATCCTCCACTTCTGATGCAGAGGAATTCTATACGTTTAGTATAGGATAGGATGTGGAATTTTGCAAGGAGCATTTATATATAGTTTGAGTTCTACTTTGCCACCCGGAAATAACTCATCAAGATTTCCTTGATGTGATGATACCTTCTGGCATAGGAATTTTCCACCCGGATCACCTCCAGATGGTGGGCCCGACAAATGGCGTTCTTCTCCCGATCCCGGCGTTTCACCGCCTCATCCTCGAAATGTTCCTTGCCGTCCAGTTCAATGGCGAGCACCGGGATTTCGCTTCGTCCGCTTTTCTCATAAACCACGAAGTCAAATCTCCCGGTATAGAACAAATCGTCATGGGAAAGGTTGTCCTGGAACACCTGGGAAACCACCACTTCCTTATGCACCGAAAAGCGGTTTTCGGACAGCCAAATGTTCTCCAGCGCATGATTCAGATTCTCCAAAAAAGCTTCTTCCGTTTCAGTGCTGAAGGGCTTGACCCCAAGGGCACGAGATGCGGCCGCCTTGCGGGTCACGTTGGACTGGCCGTTGGTTCTCACATACTGCACCAGCTCATACAAATCGTCTTCCTCGTCCTCCTTGTGCAGTCTTTCCAGGTTTTTGGCGCTGGCCAGGACCACCAGCTTGTCCCTGGCCCGGGAAGTGGCCACGTTCAACAACTCCTTGTTGTTTTTCAGCCATTCATAGGTACTGGCATGGGTCTGGTCCGTGATGGCCGTGGAAAAGAGCACCACGTCCTTCTCATCTCCCTGAAACGCATGGACGGTCCCGCAGGTCACGTTGGCGATTCCTTCCCTTTCCAGGCACTCCTCAATCAATTTTCGCTGATTCACGAAAGGGGTGATCACCCCGATGGAACGGTCACGATTCAGGGCGGCGAACCGCACGATCTCTTCCGCCTCTGCGGGCGCCGTGTTCTTGTAATCCGTCCTGGCATCCGCCATGTCCATGAACACCAGGGGCTGGGGCTCTTTGCTTTCCGACTGGATTTTCAATTTGTCATTGTAATATTTCTTATTGTTAAAATCGATAATCTTCCTATGGCAGCGATAATGGTAGTGCAAAAGCACCTCGTCGCTCACCGCATCGCAGGCCAAAAAAGTCTTATAGATGGAATTTCTGCGATAATCGTATTCCTCGCTAACCCTGTATTTTTTCAACAATTTCTGATTCGCCGTCTCATCCAGGACGATGACAGGGTTCAACTGCTGAGGATCTCCCACCAGCATCAGATTCTGGCCCCGAAAAATCGGCACGAGGGAAACCGCCGTATTGCACTGGCTGGCCTCATCCATGATGGTCATGTCAAAAAATTGCCTGGGACCGCCCAGCTTGTGGGCGGAAATGCAGGTGGTCGCCACAATGGGAAAAATTCGGAGGAAACGACGCAGCTTGTCATCCTCGCTCAGGAACCTTTGGAAGGCCTCCACCTGTTTGTCGCCCTCCTGCTCCAGGAGGATGTTTTTCAAATCTTCATTCTTGGGCTCATCCAAGCGTTTGATGAACCGCACGGACGTGTAATACAGGTATTTTCGGAATTCCCCGGAGTCCTCCTGAAGCAGGGACAGGGCCTCCTCCTCCGACACTTCCCCTTCCTTCTCTATTTTCTGATGGAGCTGCTGCATCTGACGGCCCGCCACGTCCGTCTGAAAGGGAAGCAACTGCATGCTGGCCGCCGCCTGGCTGTTAAACTTGGTCAGGCGATCCATCGTCTCTCCCCGCTCCTTCAGCTCCAAAATGGTCTCATATTTTTTCAACAGCGCTGACAACTCCCTGGCCCGCTTGACCCGGTCATCCTTGTTGCGGTCCAGCGTCGCTTCGAACACCCGGATATTTCGGGTTTTCAGGTAAAGATTTTTCATATAGGACAGAGCTTCCTTCACCTTCTCCAGGTTGCCTAGACGTACAATGGGAAACGGGATTACGTTTTCCCGATAGGTCAGGGAAGTGAGCCTGTCACAGACCCCGTCAATGGGATGATTGTTGTAAGAAGTGAAAAGAACCGTTTTTTCATTAAAAAAAGCCGTGACTATGGTGTTGATAATGGTGTTGGTCTTGCCGCTCCCCGGAGGTCCCTGAATATAGGCAAGGGGATATTTCATGGCGTTATGGATGGCGAGCAGCTGATCCAGGTTGACCTTCTGGTCCAACAGGGTGATGGGATAGGATTTGGTTCGAACCGGACGGTCCAGAAGGTTTCCAAAGAAAGCCTGCAAAGGCACGGAAACCTCGTTCTTCTGATACATGTCGATAATGGCCCCATATTCCCGATGAAGGTCAATCGACACGTCCAGCCCCAGGCCGATCACGTAGGGCATGTCATCCACGCCTTTTACCTGTTTCCAATTATATTGCGTGATCCTGTCCTTGATGAGTTCCTGGTTTTTCTCGAAATCCCGCAGCAGATCGTAATCCTCCGCATCCAGGTAACGCCGCACGCTTTCCTTCACGCCATCTACGGTAAATTCCGTGCAGATCGTGATTTCCTTTTCCGGAAGCAGGGCCCTGCCCTTTACATCCAGCTCCAGCCTCTTGTAAGCCAGCACATATAGGCCCTTCGGGGTATGAATGCTCATCACGTTCATGGCCAGCTGCTGAATTCTCAGGGCCTCCCCATTTTTTCTCTCTTTTTCACTTTTATATTGAAATTTTTGGACAATCGTGCGAAACTGCTCCTCCGTCAGGGGATATCTGTCCCCGCAGAGCTTGTCGCCGTCCAGATAACGCACCAGGGAAAATCCGATTTATAAGGAATGGTGTCCAGGCGGTTGCAATCTTCCAGATAATTTAAGATCTTCAGATTCGCTGCATTGCCAAACAAGGCTCTAAATTTATAAGGATTCAGGGAGATTTCCCGCACCAGGGATTCGTTGACGGGATAAAAGGAACCGTCAATCACCTGAGAGGACAGGATGGAGTCCAGATAAATCGTCTCAAAGGCCTCTATGGAGTACCGGCCCAAATGAAGTCCTTCCACCGACAGGGATCTATTGTGCGGACTTATATTTTGAATACCAATCCAATACTTGGTGATCTGGTCGGCCTTATTGCGGTACTCTATGCTCAGCCACTTTCCATCATGAATTGCTTTGAAAATGTCATGACAGATACTGTTCATCGATATGGAACTCCTCGCTGCTTTCATGGAACACGTTCCCCCTTACGGACAAGACACATTTTCCGCAACGGAAAGCGTCCCTATTCCCCCCAATTCCTCTCCAGAATCCTCACGAACTCCGCCAGTCCTTCCCTATCCTCTTCCGTAAAACGGCCCAGCAGGGGACTGTCTATATCCAGGACGCCCACGATTTTTCCGGCGAAGTGGATAGGTACCACGATTTCCGAATTGGAGGCGCTGTCGCAGGCGATATGACCTGGAAATTGATGGACATCCTCCACCAGTTGAATGGCGTCCTCCGCCACGGCGGTGCCGCAGACTCCCTTGCCCACAGGAATCTCGATACAGGCGGGCCTTCCCTGGAAGGGCCCAAGCACCAATTTTCCCTCTTCCATCAGGTAAAATCCGGCCCAGTTCAACCCCTTCAATTCCTGATACAACAGGGCGGAAGCATTGGCCAGATTGGCGATCCTATGAGGGACTCCATCGATCAAACCGCTCAGCATTTCATTGAGGTTCCGATAAAATGAATTCATAATTTTTCCAACCACCTCCATCTGATCTCCTGACTGCGACCTTCCACTGCCGTTTCCCGAATCTTTCTCCGCACAGCCAGGACATTGCCCGGGGCCATGGAAAGCTCGTCCACCCCCAGAGCCAAAAACAATTCCGTCAGTTCCGGATCCGCCGCCAGTTCTCCGCAGATTCCGCACCAGATTCCCGCTTTATGGGCATTTTGCACTGTCTGATCGATCATGCGCAGCACCGCAGGATGATGAACCTGGAACAGTGCGCCCAACTTTCGATTCTGCCGGTCTGCGGCCAAAGTATATTGGGCCAAGTCATTGGTCCCGATGCTGAAAAAATCAACTCTCCGAGCCAACCGATCGCTGAGCATGACGGCCCCGGGAGTCTCGATCATGATTCCCTGTTCCACCCTTTTATAAGGAATCCCTTCCGCATCCAGCCGTTCCTGCACCTCTGACACGATCGCCTGGATTTGATCCAGCTCCACTTCCGAAGTGATCATAGGATATAAAACGGACAGTTTCCCATAGACGCTGGCACGAAGCAGGGCACGAAGCTGTGTTTTGAACAATTCCGGCCGCTCCAGGCTAAGCCTGATTCCCCGAAGGCCCAAGGCCGGGTTCTCTTCTTTTTCCAGATGCAGAAAAGGTGCCTGTTTGTCCGCTCCCAAATCCATGGTACGGACGATCACCCGTTTCCCATCCATGGCCTCTAGCACCTTTCGATAAACCGTGAATTGCTCTTCCTCTCCGGGACAATTTTCCCGTCCCAAATACAAAAACTCGCTGCGGAACAAGCCGATGCCTTCTGCGCCCACATTCTGCGCCAAAGGAAGATCCCGTATATCCCCGATATTGGCACACACCGGAATTCTTCGGCCTTCCGGGGTGATGCTTTCCTCCCCTTTCAGCTTCTTCAGCAGACATTCTTCTTCCCGCAAAGTCTTCTGAAGTTTCTTCATGTCCTCCAGCAACCGAGCTTCCGGATCCACGTAGAGACACCCTTTTTGACCGTCCACTATCGCCAAACGGCCTTCCAGGGATGCCAGCCAGTCAGCGGCCCGCACCAGTTTCGGATCTCCGCCTTCCGGCCTTTCCTTTACTGCCCCAGACTCTCCTTTTTCCATTCCTTCCAGCCCACAGGCGGCGGACTCTCTCGGCACCATTTCCAGCTTTTCGTTTTTCAACCATTCCAGGCCTGCCAGGGCGGGTATCCCCATGGTTCTGGCCAAGATGGCCGCATGGGAATAGACGGAACCTCGCAAAGTCACAAAAGCCAGCACCTTCTCCGGTTCCATTTGCACCGTTTCTTGCGGCGTCAGATCCTCCGCCAGCACAATGGAAGCTTCTTCCAAATTCCAGGTAAAACCATTCCTCCCAGCCAACATCTCCAGAAGCAAGTCAGCCACGCTGCCCACGTCCGTCGCCCTCCCCCTCATATATTCGTCCTCCAGACCTTCGAAGTGCTCCACCAGGCTCTCCCGGGCCTCCATCACCGCTCCCTCCGCCTTTTTCCCTCGGTCAATAGCCATTTCCACGGCTTTCAAAAACTCTCCATCCTCCAGGATCAACTGATACGCCTGAAAAATCTCCGCTTCCTCCGGCCCGGTTTCCTGCTTACATTTCTCATAGAGTTCCTCCAGACGCTTTCCAGCCCCTGCTCTGGCCCGGGCGATCCGGCTTTTTTCCCAAACCCCAGTCGCCTCCCGGGCATCACACCCTTCCGGAGGCACAATGACTTCCTGAGCTCTGCAACCTTCTACGGAGGCCGCCTTCTGCACGTTTTTTTCCCAAACCGCAGTCGTCTCCCGGACTTCGCTCCCTTCCGGAGGCACAATGATCTCCTGAGCTCTGCAACCTTCTACGGAAGCCGCCCTTTCGTTGGAAAACTCCGCCCTATGATAGACCCGGATCCTCCCGATGGCAATGCCGCCGCAAACGCTTTTCCCCTGATATACCTTCATCTATCTCTCCTTCATCAAACCTGCCCCAGCCGTTCATAGAGCTTCCTGACCTCTTTCCCCGTGGCAAAAAATTCCGAAAATGCGCTGGCGCTTCCCGCCGCCAGGCCCATGCGAAAGGCATGCTCATAATCCCTTGTCTCAAACCAGCCCGCCAGGAATCCCGCCACCATGGAATCCCCGGCCCCCACGGCGTTCACCAGCTCTCCCTTAGGCGCAGGCAATTCATGGACTTTCCCCAGCTCATCCAAAAGCACCGCTCCCTCTCCCGCCAGGGAAACCAGCACGTTCCTGGCCCCTTCCTCTTGAAGGCGGCGGGCATAAGACGGCACTTCCTTTCTGCTCTTGATCTCCGTCTCGAAGAGGTCTCCCAGTTCCTGCCGATTGGGTTTTACCAAAAAAGGATGCCGCCCCAACGCTTTCCGCAGAAGGGAACCTGCAGCATCCACTACGAAAGCGATGCCCTTATCCTTCAAACGATCCATGATCTCCAGGTATAATGTGTCCGGCACTCCCTCCGGCAGACTTCCCGCCAGCACCAGGAGGTCCCCGGACTGTAATTTCCCAAGCCGCCCATACAGCTGTTCCAGGTCTTCCTTTCTGACTCTGGGGCCTTTTCCGTTGATCTCCGTGCCTTCAAAGTTCCGCAGCTTCACATTGATGCGGGAAACCCCTTCCCCAAGCCGGAGGAAGTCCTGGGCAAATCCCAATCCTTCCGCCCTTCGGCTGATTTCCTCCCCGACAAATCCAGCCAGGAACCCCAGCGCCACGCTCTCCTGCCCCAGACGGGCCAGCATGGTGGAAACATTAAGCCCCTTTCCTCCAGGATAAAGCTGCTCCGTATCGGTCCGGTTGGTCCTGCCCAGCCCGAAATTCTTTACGGTGACGATATAATCCAGAGATGGATTTAAAGTAAGAGTATAGATTTTTCCCATCGTTGCAGCGCATCTCCCTACAAAATTCCCAGATATTTTCCCAACATCAGGAATTCTTCCTCGTTGATACAGTTGGATGCGGAACGATCTTCCACAGCCCGCAGAACTTCTTCGTAGTCCATCCAGATCACTTCTTCCACCTCTGTCTCCTGCAAGGTCAGAGCCCCGATCTCCACCGGGCCCCGATACAGATACACCCGGCTCCATTCCCGATCCCGGAAAGGCTTCCCATAAAATTCCGTTTCCATGTTCACCCGGCGCAGGCCCACCTCTTCCAGATCTTCCGGAGCGACAGCCAGGCCCAATTCCTCCTTCAGTTCCCTTACCGCCGTTTCCAGATACCCATCCCCTGCATTCACGTGCCCGGCGGAAGAAATGTCATAACATCCCGGGTAAGAATCCTTTCCGGCACTCCGCTTCTGCAAGAGCACCAGGTACCGGCCTTCCGGGGTCTGCTGCACGATCCAGGTATGGGCCGTGGGGTGGTATCTCCCTTCCCTGTGGGCCACTCCCCGCTCCATCACTGCGCCGCTCCTGCTGCCGTCCTCCTGAAGCTCGTCAAACAACTCCAGAGGGCACCCATTCAGGTCGGCCCTCACCAGCTTTCCATGGCCGTCATATTCCAACTTCAGGGAAAAGAAAGGCTCTCTCTCTTCCAGCAGGCGGAAGAAAATCTTATCCCCTTCCCAGAGATTCAGGCTCCACACCTTTTCCACGGGCACCCATTCCAGCACTCCTTCATCACAGGAAATGGGCTCCCCCGTAAAGCCGTCCGCAGTAAACAGGGACATGTACTCCGTCACCCCGTCTCCGGACACGAAAGTCACCAGCCCCCGGAACCGGAAGCTGGTCAGAGTATATCCCGTTTCCTCCTTCACTTCCCGCAGCAGACATTCCTCCGGGCTCTCTCCCGGTTCAAAATGGCCACCCACGCCAATCCACTTATCCTTGTTCACATCGTGTTTCTTCACCGTCCGGTGCAGCATTAGGTACTGCCCCTCCCGCTCCAGATAACACAAAGTGCTCATTTCATTTCTGCTTTCCATCCCTCGCTCCCATCTGCGCCTTTCTCAGTCCCTGCGCTCTCCTTCATTATCATAACACTCGCAGAACCGGGCGGCGAAGGCCGGAGGCTCCCCGTGGACGTACAGATGAGAAATATCCCCGAAGGAATTGGTGCGGAACACGGCGATTCCACGCCTGCGCTCCTCCGTGGTCACCGTGGTCACGGAAGTGGGCGCCGCACACAGCCCGTGCCAAAGAATCATGGGCGACATATTCATCAGATGAGCCAGCAACACGCATTCCACCCCGAAATGGCAGAAAAAGACAATGGTATCGTTGTTGGGTTCCACCGCCCGATAATACCGTCCTTCCCGCACATAGCCGTGGCGAGCCAGAAGTTCGTCAAAGCCTGCGATCACCCTTTCATGCTCCTGCTTCACGTTTCCTTCCTGCATGATCTCGTTGAGGTACCATTGATCCTCCTGATAGAACCTATCATCTCCCATCCAATCCTGGGGAAGCCAGTCCCAGGAAATATAGCACCTCTCCCGCATATCCGGGCGCAGGATCCGGGGGCTGAATTCCCGCAGCCAGTCGCACTCCTCTGCGCTCCGGTTCATTTTTTTCAGAGTCGGGGAAGCCGTATCCTTCGCCCGGCCCAAAGGGGAGACATAGAAAGCCTTGACATCCAGCTTGGAAAGCCGCTCCGCCAGATACTCCGCCTCCCGCCAGCCCTTTTCCGTCAAAGAATCTATGCTGTAATCCGGGTCTCCGTGCCGCACGATCAGTAATTTCATCTTGAAAAATCCTTCCTCTTTAGATTAATTACGTTTGTAACTGCATTATAAAGCTTATCGGGTAAAAAAGCAATCCAAACCGCAAAATCCCCCTTAAGCAGACTTTATTTACCTTGCCTGCCTAAGGGGGACCATCTCAAACCTTGTCCTCGTCCAGCCACTGTGTTACTTGCTCCACGTCCACATCCAGGATGTCTGCAATCGCATCCACGGGGTCACCTCGATCAGATAACTTCTGAGCAATGACTTTTCTCCCTTCTTGCCAACCTCCTTGCCAACCTCCTTGCCAGCCCTCCTGCCAGCCTTCTTGCCTGCCTTCTGTCCAGCCCTCCTCCCGGGCTTCCCTCTTCCAGAGTTCCCTCACCTTTTTCTCGTTGTACTCGCTCAGGATGGTCCCGAGCACTTCCCGTCTAGCCATGGTCAAAATGTCCTCCAATATTCCCTGTCTTATGCAGTAGTCGATGGCTTCCTCCGCCGCCCGGCGCAGCTTCAGGCCGCTTCGCAGCCCCTGGTTCAGCCGCTCCACGAAAAAGGAATACTCCCAGAGTCTGTGGCATTTCTCCATCAACTCCTGATTGTGCCCGAAATTGATGTTGATCATGCGCACCCGCAGCTCCACGTCGGGATCTTCTTCCCGTTGTTCGTAGGCATCCGACAGCCGCAGGACGCTTTCCTCCGGGGCGTTCCCTCTCCCGTTGAAAAACACCACGCATCTGGGCGTGGGAAG
>CANQPH010000098.1 GCA_947625675.1 uncultured Acetatifactor sp. | reverse complement strand
GCGGGAATCTTCCGCGGATCCACCGTACACCGTCCGTGAAATCCTCCTCACCGGTCAGCCACTGGATCTCATTGTCAGAAATCTTCAAAATGTGGCAATGTTCCAAACCGTACAGCACTTGTTCTCTGGCGTCCTCCAGGCTTTTCCAGAGGGGCGGCCGCAGGTTGGGATCAAAGGAAATCAGGGCCCCCGCCTCCTTGGCGATGGCCAGGGCCTTCTTGGTGGCCTTCCGAACCCCATCATGGGTCATGGACAGGGTGCCGAAATGGAAGATTCTCGTATTTTGAAGAAGCTCTTCCGGCACCTCCTCTTCCGTCAGCATCATATCGGCGCCAGGCTCCCGATAAAAGGAAAAATCCCTGTCGCCGTCGGGATAGGTATGCACCAGGGCCAGGGTGGTGTGCACCTGTTCATCCATCTGCAGATAATCCGCAGCGATGCCCACCTCCATGATGGCGCTTTTCAGCTGCTCCCCGAAGAAATCCTTTCCCACCTTGCCGATAAAGGCCGTGCTGTGTCCCAATCTGGAAAGCATGGCCAGCACATTGCAGGGAGCTCCTCCCGGATTGGCCTCAAACAGGGGATTCCCCTGACCGCTGGTACCGTTTTCTGTAAAATCAATCAACAATTCTCCCAAAGCCGTAACATCTACCGTTTTCACATCCGCATCCTCCTGCTTGATTTGTTATCGTATTATCCAAAGTTGATCCATACTGTCTATGAATTCATTATAATCTCTGTTCCCGCCAAATGCAATACGCCCGGCGGAAAATCCTTCCGGAAGACGGTTGTCCGGGTTGCAATTCATGGCCTAGCCGATAAAGAAAAACCTCGCAAATGTTGATTGCGGGGGGGGGAGCCGCCGGGTCAGACGCCGAACCCCGCACAGATGCGAATCCGCTCCCGAACCGGCGAACGCAGGTGCCGTAATCACAAAACCGGGACCGGGAAAACGCCAGCCGCATTTTCCCAGCCCCGATCCTGTTTTGTATTGCTTTCACCATCAATCAAAGATGGAGCCCATGGAAGCCACATAAAGGCTTTCGATGGTCACGCTGCCTTCGGAGAAAAGATCGATGGCATGAGAATTGGGATCATCCGTATAAGCCCGGATGCTGAGGGCCTTGTAATCATTGAAGAAAGCCTCCACCAGGGAACGGTCCACGTAAATCTCCATCTGGATCTTTCCGTCCTTGTTCGGCAGATCACCCTTCACCGTGCTTAACTTGGCGCCCTCGCCCTTGTTTTCCGTATGGCCTTCTATGGTTTCGGCCCCCACATCGTAGGTATAGGTGGTGGCGTCCCACTTTCCTCCCTGCTTCAGGCGAATGCCGAACTGGGAAGCGCTTCCCACGTCCGCCGTAAGCCTGATGTAAAGCATGTCCTCATCCACCTTGGCGAGCAGTTCGTTGGCTTCCTCCAGAGAAAGGTTCGTCCCGTCGATCAAGACCTCCTCTTCCAGCCCATGCAGTGCCTCGATGGGAGCGATCATCAAATCCGTCCCGTCATCGCTCAGCCAGATCTTCCTGGCCAGTCCCACCGTGTGGGCCCAGCCAGAAGCGCCCTGCTCCGCAGCTCCCCGCTGATCCTGCATGATGCTGAACATATAGATGTCGCCGCTGACCGGGTCCACCAGGCAGCTGGGGCCGGTGAACACGTTGGCCCCATAATCCAGCAGATGAGGTTCTCCTTCAAAAGCCTCGTCCGGAGTAAACTTCCCCGTCTGCAAATCGAAGTCTCCCAGCCAATAATACACCTTGTTGTCCGCAATGCTGGCGGGCGCCGGGGAAATGGAGAAGAAGTACTTCGTGATGGTTCCCGCCTCATTGGTGACGGGCAGGATGATGGGCAGTTCCCATGAGGTGCCGTACAGGGCGGACTGGTTCTCCATCTCGTAAACCGGTCCCTTATACTGCCAATCCATGTCAATGGTGCCGTCTTCCTTCAGCTCCAGCCGATCCGTGGTGTACAAAAGGGCGGTGCCGCCGTTGGAAGAGGCGCTGCCGGAACAGATCAGCATGCACCAGACATCTCCTTCCTTCCAGATATGGGGATCCCGGAATTCTCCGGCACGCCCTTGGCCCTTTTGCTGGATCACTGCCAATTCGTCATAAATGACCCAGTCCGTGAGTTCCGGATCCGTCAGGTCGGCAGGATAAGCCACGCCGATGTTTTGATTGGAGATCAGGCCCTCATAGTCCCGGAAGCCGTCATTGCCCGCCGTAAAGAACAGGAGCGGTACGCCGTTGGCGTCCAGAGTGGCCCCGCCGGACCATACGCCGTCAGGAACCACGCTTCCCTCCGTGGGGGTGATGGCCTCCTTCACGGGCTTCCAGTTTACCATGTCCGTGCTGACCATGTGGCCCCAGCAGATATTCCTCCAGTAGGAGCCGGTCATGTTGGCCTGATAGAAAAGGTGGTACATCCCGTTATAATATACGGGAGCGTGGGGCTCGTTCATCCAGAACTGGTAAGGTCCTCCATGGAACTGGGGACGGGTGTAGTCCCCGGTCAGGAGATTCTGCAGCCAGATCTGGGAAAACTCGATTTCCGGCACCTTCACGGCCTCATACTGCTTTTTGATCTCCTCCGCATCCAGGGCCGTGCTGTAAAGCTTCACCTCGTCCAGATAACCGCTGGCCACGTTCAGGAACCCCGCCGTCAGGCGTTCCGCCTCAATGTTCCTGCCCACGGCCAGGCCCTTTCCGGAAGCGCCCGCAATCTCCGCACCTTCCGGGACGGAGCGGGAAGCGACCAGCTCCCCGTTCAGGTACAGGCACATCTCTCCCGCCGCAGAGTCAAAGGTCGCCGCCACATAATTCCACTGATACTTGCTCAGGTTGTCCCCGTTGGACCAGACCGTCAGCCATTCGTCCCCCGTGCCCACCTGAAAGGTGAGGCGGCCGAAACGTTCGTAGCCCAGAA
>CANQPH010000097.1 GCA_947625675.1 uncultured Acetatifactor sp. | reverse complement strand
GCGAAGCGGACATTTGCTTCCACCTGACATGGTAACGACAGAATCAGACAGTGCGGCAGCACTGCGCCTGCGCAGCAGGCGGATTCTGGAGTGTATTATACCACCATCCGCATTCTTTTTAAACGCCTTCCTGCGGAGTATTTTTCTCCCCGGTCACGGAGAACAGCACCCAGCCGGAAATATTCGTGGCATGATCCCCGATCCGCTCAAAATATTTTGCCACCATCAAAAGGTCGAGGGCATACTCCCCTTCCGTGGGATTTTGTGCGATCAGGGAAATCAGGCTGTTTTTGATCTCGATAAAGTAATCATCCACAATATCGTCGGAAGCGATGACCGCTTCGGCTATGGAGGTGTCCTGCTTCACAAAGGCATCCACGCTGTCCGTCACCATCTTGATCGTCGCTTTCGCCATTTCCCGGACTTCCACATGCTCCGGAAGCGTTCTGCCGTTCAGGAAGGGCAGGATTTCCGCAATGTCCTCCGCCTGATCCCCGATCCGCTCCATATCCGTTACCATTTTCAGGGCGGCGGATATTTGCCGCAGATCCCGGGCCACCGGCTGTTGCTGAAGCAGCAGCCGCAGGCAGATGGATTCGATCTGCCGTTCTTTTTCATCTATTTCTGCATCCAGCGGTGCGATCTTGGCCGCCAGCGCATCGTCCTTCTGGATAAGAGCGGAAGCCGCCAGGGAGATCACTTCCTCGCACAATGCCCCCATCCTGATCAACTCCTGGTTGAGCAGGTTCAACTGCTCGTCAAATCGTGTTCTCATCATCCAAACCTCCCCGTGATGTAGTCCTCCGTGCGCTTATCTTCCGGCTGGGAGAACATTTTCTCCGTGTCCCCGAACTCTATGAGCTCCCCCAAAAGGAAGAATGCCGTTCTGTCCGAGATCCGCACCGCCTGCTGCATATTGTGAGTGACGATGACGATGGTGTATTCCTTTTTCAGTTCCATCGCCAGATCTTCAATTTTGGAGGTAGAGATCGGATCCAGGGCCGAAGTGGACTCATCCATCAAAAGGACGTCCGGCTTTACCGCCAGCGCCCGGGCAATGCAGAGCCGCTGCTGCTGTCCGCCGGAAAGCCCCAGCGCATTCTTTTTCAGCCGGTCCTTTACTTCCTCCCAGATCGCCGCATCCCGCAGAGACCGCTCCACGATGTCGTCCAGCCTGGCTTTGGCGCGGATCCCATGGGTGCGGGGGCCGTAGGCCACGTTGTCGTATATGGACATGGGGAAGGGATTGGGTTTCTGGAATACCATGCCGATATTCTTGCGGAGCTCCGTCACGTCCCTGTCCGGAGCGTAAATTTCCGCTCCCCGATAAGTAAGGGAGCCCGTCACCTTTACGCCTTCAATCAAGTCATTCATTCGATTGATCGTCCGCAAAAATGTGGATTTTCCGCAGCCGGACGGCCCGATCAGCGCCGTGATATTGTGCTCGGGAATATCGAGACAGATGTTCTTCAAGGCATGAGCTTCGCCATAATAAAAATCGAGATTTCTTGCGGAAATAACAGGTTCCGTCATTGGTCAGTTCCTCCTTCGTCGCCTGCCGAAGCCAAGCTCCCGGCAGGATAAATTGTCTTCGCCATGGTTCAGCCCCGCCTTAATTTCCCGCCCAGAAAACTGGCGGAAAAATTGATGATCACCGTAAGAATCAGCAGGATGGTGGCGATGGAAAAGGCAACCCCAAAGTCTGCATTTTCTTTGGCGTAATGGTAAAGCGCAACGGTGAGGGTTGCCCCCGATGCACCTGCCAGCCGATCAATGGAAAAGTTCTGCATCGCCATGCTCATCCCGGCGGTATACATCAGCACCGCGCTTTCCCCCACCACTCGGCCCACGGCGAGGATACATCCCGTGACGATGCCGTCGACGGAGGACGGCAGCACCACCGTGCGGATCATGTGCCATTTCCCGCTCCCCAGGCCGAGCGCTCCCTCCCGGTAGGACTGGGGCACCGTTTTCAAACTCTCCTGCGTGGACCGTATGATGGTCGGCAGGATCATGATCACCAGCGTCAGGGAACCGGCCAGCAGCGTCTTTTGCAGCCGGAGGGCCGTACAGAAGATAATGACCCCGACCAGCGCATAGATGATGGAGGGGATCCCCGCCAGGGTTTCGGAAGCGAACTCTATCGCCGCCACGAACCGCCGATTCCGGGCGTATTCGGTGAGATAGACCGCTGCGCCCACACCCAGGGGAAGCGCCATGACCAGGGATACCAGAATCACAAATACCGTGTTTTTGATGGCTGGCAGAATACCCACGGTACCCTTTATGACGCTCTCGGCGGTGGATAAGAACCGCCAGCTGATTCCGCCGATGCCCCGGAAGAGGATATATCCTATAAGAAACAGGAGCAGTCCGGCGGTGATCGCCGCACATCCGTACAGGAGGATCCTGCCTGTGATTTCATAGATTTTTCGTCTCATCTTAAATCTCCCTATCCTTTTTCAAAACAAGATTCAAAAAGGCGTTGATCAGCATGATAAAGAGGAACAACACAAGCCCGATGGAAAACAGCGCCTGCCTCTGCAGGCTGCCGTCCTGGGAGTAGTTCAGCTCAATGGAGATGCCGGTGGTGAGGAAACGCACGGATTTGGTAAGGGCCGGCATGTTGGCCACATTTCCCGCCACCATCATGATGGCCATGGCTTCCCCGATGGCCCGGCCGATCCCCAGCACCACCGCCGCTGCGATGCCGCTCCCCGCCGCAGGAGCAGAGATGCGGAAATAAGTTTCCAGCTTTGTGGCGCCCAGGGCCAGAGAGGCTTCTTCATATTCCCTCGGCACCGCTTCCAGCGCCGTCTCCGAAAGAGAGATGATGGATGGCAGGATCATGATCGCCAGCACAATGATGGCCGCCAACAGGCTGTCTCCGGCAGGGAGATGGAGCCAGTTCCGCAGCGCCGGCACAAGGACGCACATCCCCACAAGGCCATAGACCACCGAGGGAATGCCGGCCAGCAGGCTCACCGC
>CANQPH010000096.1 GCA_947625675.1 uncultured Acetatifactor sp. | reverse complement strand
GATCTTCGCCATGGGTGCGGATTATATTCCGGAGGACAATCTCCTGCCCCGGGTCACGCCGGAGAGGACCAGAAGGCGATCCACATCCACCTGAAAGCGCAGGCTGACCCGATCCTTTTCATGCACCTGGGTAATATACACGCCGTCGATCCGGGCGTCCGTAACGCCGAGAAGCTTCACCTCCCGCCAGATCCCGGCATCCGGAAGGCGGGGGCCCCAGTCCCAGCCGAACATACAATGGGCCTTGCGCAGATGGGGAAACCCAGCCATGGCATCGGAAGAACCTATGATGGGAGACTTCTCATTGGCCTGGCGGATGAACTTCGCGGGGGAATGAAGCACCACCCGAAGCTCGTTCCCTTCCTTCCGAAGCAGGGAGCCCACCGGAAATTCCCAGGTGCGGTGCATGTTCTCCGTATGGCCCAACCACGCATCATTCAGATAAACATCCGCCACCGTGTCGATGCCGTCAAAGTGCAGGAAAACCTCCTCGCAGGCAAAAAGCTCCTCCGCCTCATCGAATACGGTTCGATACTCATAGTCCTCTTCCATCAGCGCCAGCGCCTTTAACTCATTGTCCCTGTAAAAAGGATCCTCCATGCGGCCGTTTCGCAGCAAATCGTAATATACGCTGCCCGGCACGCTCCCGGGCAGGAACTCCTCCGTCCCCACCCGGCGCATCCGCCAGTTTTCACATAAATTCACCGTTACCATTTTTCCATTCATGCTCCTTCCGTTCCTAAAAAAAGCCGCCCATTGCGGGCGGCTTTCTCATTGTTCTTCCACGTACATCCCCTGACTTAAGACCTCCACGATATAATCCTCCACGCCTTCCCGGGGCATTTGCAGGGCCACCGCAAACTCCCCGTACAGACAATCCTGGGCGATGCGAATATACCTGGCATCCACCGCCGTCACCTTCCTGCCGGCTTCCAGGCGTTTCTTTTTCCTGATGGTAATCGTCTTGATGATGCGGATCCATTCCTCACAGCTGTCCGTCCTGAGACAATTCTTGTATTCTTGTTCCAACAGCTTATCATTGGTTATGGTGATGAGCGGGATCTGAGGAACCCTTTTGATCAATTCCTGCACCTCTTCCTCGGACATAACACTGCGCATGGTGCTCTCCGCCGTGTCCACCGGCAGATAAATCGTGCTGGACGCCATGTAAAGAGGCTTCAGAATATAATACTCCCTCGTCTTATCCACTCCCGGAATATTCAACGTGGTGATCTCCTCTACGCTGCACACACCCTTACTTCCACAGACTACCTTATCTCCTTTCTGATACACTCTCATCTTCCTTTCTGCAACGGCGGCAGCCCGCCGAATTCATGCCTGCTGTTATTGTTATAACCAAATTATAGCAGAAATAAACTCCCAACGTCAGCAAAACTTTCGTTTTCGCTCTATTTTCGGGATAATGCGCAGAAAAAAGAGATATTCAGTTGTGCACAATTATCAACGAACTTCAGAGCGGTTTCTATCCCCCCGCTCAGGAAATCGTAAGACGACGTGACATAGTACTCAAACCAGTTCCAACAGCTTCAATTCAAAAATGAAAATAAAACATTCCAATACTTTTCCAATACATGATTCTCAGAACGGTAGATCTCGTGTCGGGAACCGCTGATTTTCACCAACTGCCCGTTAGATATCTTCTGCATGAACTTTTTCTGGGCCTTTTCCGAGACCAGGGTATCGTCCCCGGCCTGAAACATGAGCACCGGAACCGTCACCCGATCCGCCTCCGCCCGGGCCTTCTTTCCCGCCAGGATCGATTCCCGAATCCAGGAATAACTGGCGGAAGAGGTCTGCAGGGCCGGTTCCTGTCTGCGCAGCTCCTGGTAATAATCATATCTAGCCCGGGAACTGGCGCAATCCTTCTCAAACGGGAAATCCGGCTGGAACTCTTGGTGGAAAAAGACCCGCTTGCCGCCTTTTTTGAACAGAATCATCACGTTGCAGATCAAGATGCCCATCCATTCCGGCATCGGTCCCATGTTCAGTCCCAGCATAGGCGCATTCAAAACAGCCTTCTGAAAGTCCTCAGGCCACTCTTCCAGGTACCGGGCCGCAATGCACCCTCCCATGGAATGGCCATAGAGATAAAGCGGGCCGTCCCCTGCGGCGGGCAGAACCACGGAATGCACAAACTCATGGAAGTCCTGCACATACTGCTCAAAATCGGCGATGTATATCACGTTGGGATCCCGCCCTTCCCGTATGGAAAAACCGTGCCCCCTGTGATCCATGACTGCGCAGCCATATCCCTCCTGCAGAAGATAATAAATGAACTCATGGAACTTCACGGAAGCTTCCGTATAGCCGTGGCTGATGACCACGATCCCCTTGGATGCGCCGCCATTCCCGCCTCCTCCGAATGCCGCTTCGCCAGATGCGGTTTCTACGGATGCGGCTTCTGCGCTGACAGCCTCCTCCGCCCGGGGCGGCAAAAACAATTCGTAATACAGTTCCCCGTTCAGCTCTCCCTTCCTGCAGATGCTTTCCAGGTAAGGCTCCACGTCCTCACGCATTCTCTTTGGCAACGCTTCCTCCGGCAACAGGTTCATCCCATCCGACCTCCTAATTCTTTTTCAGCCCCTTCTCAATCCTGCTTTCATTGTAGAAGAACAGGAGCACGCCGCCCAGGATTGCCAGCACGCCGGACACCGCCGCCACGACCCGATAACCCATTCCACCGGCTCCCCCGATGGTGGCAAGGGCCGTGAACAACAGCATGGCCACGCTCTGCCCCAGTTTAAAAGCAAAGGTTCTGGCCGCATAGAACATTCCCTCCCGGTTTTCCCCGGTCCGCAGGGACTCGCTCTCCGCCACGTCCGCCACCATGGCCTGGGGAAGGATCCCGAAGATCGCCATGGGGAAAGCCGCCACCGCCACCAGCAGGAAGCCCTGGGCCACAGCGGGAATTCCAAGACCATCCCCCAACGCCGAGGTATAAAGGAAGGCCGCCGCAAACATGAAAAACGCCAAAAGAACCAATTTCTTCTTGCCAATCTTCCTGGTCAGCAGATTCACCGGCACATAGAACACCAGAGAAAGGGCCGTCATTGCCACGAAATAAACGGTGGACATGCTCTCGTCCAACGCCAGCAAAGAGGTCACGAAGAACGGCAGACCCGTCTGGAACATGGTGAGGGCAATCCAATAAAAAATATCCGAGGCCACGAAAATCCGGAAATCCGCATTCCGGAAGGTTTTCAGCAAGGAAGAAATTGCGCTGCCCTCCGTGGGCTGGGACTGCACGTAATCCTTTTCCCGGATGGCCCACACCGGCACCTGCATACAGACGAAGGCGATCACCGCAAAGCCGATGAAGGTGATGCGGATAGCCGGCACCCTTCCCACGCTGCCTTCCAGGGCCCCCCAGATCACCGGCGCCACATAGGCAAAGGCGGTGCCCACGATGAATGTCAGGGAAATGGCAGTGGAGATATCCATCCTCTGCTTCTGATCGTGCCCAAGCTCCGGGATCAAGGCGTTAAAAGGCGTGCAATATGCGGTAATTGACAGATAATAAGCCATGACGAATACGAAAAGCCAGATCACGTTGACCGTGCTGGTGCTTCCCACGGGAGCGCAGAACACCAGCACCGTGGAAACGGCCAGGGGCAGGGAAGCCCATTTCAAAAAAGGAATCCTTCTCCCGTTCCTGGACTTGCACCGGTCCGACAGGGAGGCGATCCAGGGATCCGTCACCGCATCAAAAACCCGTCCCAGCGCCGTGATCGCTCCGATCACCGTAAAAATCCCCAACAGAACACGTCCCTGTGGTACGAACAAAGTCTGTCCCGCCGCCTGGGACGCCGCATCCGGCTGATAGAAATACACCAGCCAATTGGAAATCAGTCCCGACATCATGGCCCAGCCCAGCTGACCGATGGCAAAGGCCGCAATTCTACTCTTTGGTAGTTGTCTCATGTCCCCTAACCCCCTGTTTCCGTCCTCTTTTGATACTCAAAATACGCTTCTGTCCGGCTTATTATCCGACAATTTCACATATATTCTAATAATACTACAAAGTGGAATATTTTGTCAAGAGAATAAGTTCTTGAGTTTCCGCAGTTCTGTCTACCGACAATGCATTACTTATGAACTTTTTTGAAAAAATCCCAAAAATATA
>CANQPH010000095.1 GCA_947625675.1 uncultured Acetatifactor sp. | reverse complement strand
TATTTTCCTCGATAGCTCAATGGTAGAGCACTCGGCTGTTAACCGAGTTGTTGTAGGTTCGAGCCCTACTCGGGGAGCTTGGAAAGCCCGTAAACACTAGGTTTGCGGGCTTTTTGTACGTGGAAAATTTTTCGCCTGCTGAATAAAAAAGTTTTGTTACGTTTAACGGGCTCATGTGTCTTATCAATGAAAAGCACATGGGGAGGTGGTGAAATGGGTGCTTTTGAAGAATTATATAAAAAGTATTACGGCCAGGTGTATTTCTATGTGCTGGGATTGTGCAGGGACGAGCATATTGCGGAGGAGATTACGCAGGAGTCCTTTTTTAAGGCGCTGAAGGCGATGGATACTTTCAGGGGAGACTGCAAAATAAATGTGTGGATCACTCAAATTGCGAAAAATACATTTTACAATTACTGCCGCAAGAAGAAAGTTGATCCGGAAAGCTTCCTGGAAACTGCGGAGGCGGAAAGTTCTCTTGAGCAAAAAATGATTGACCGGGAGGCTGCGGAGCAGATACACATGGTCTTGCACAAGATGCGGGAACCCTACAGGGAAGTGTTTTGGATGAGAGTCTTCGGCGAGTTATCTTTTAAAGAAATTGGCAGCATTCATGGAAAAACGGAAAGCTGGGCGAGGATGACGTATCATCGGGCGAAACTGATGATACGGGAAAATTTTTCGGATAACGGGGAGGAAATAAAATGAAATATCCATGTAATTTAATTCGGGATTTATTGCCCTTATATTGTGACGGCGTCTGCAGCGAAGAGAGCGCCGAGGCGGTGCGGGAACATTTGGATGCTTGTGAGGAATGCAGAAGTATTTTCACAAAAATCAAGCAGGGGGTTTCATTGGAAAATTGTATGAATGATGCGGAGTACGAAAAACGGCAGCTCGCTTCCATGCGGCAGGTGAAGGGGAAAATTAAGAAGAGAAACACTTCTTTCGGCATCCTTGGAATCATGATCGGCATTGTGCTGGTGGTGGCGGTCGTCCGCATTCTGTTAGTGGCAGGGGTGATCGTGTGGGCGGTGGGAGATGGTCAGAGTGACGTGGAAACCACTGCCGACATAGGGGAATATGGCGATTTTGAGGGATTCCACGGGTACAGTAAACTCGATGTTTTCCCAGAACAAATCGATGAAAACATGGAGGTACAGGAGTATTATTACTACTATGCGGATACGTTCCTTGATCCCGCCGCCCAGATCTATTTAGAATGCAGCTACGATAATGCAGGCTATGACGAAGAAATAGAACGCTTAAGTGAAATTCAGGAGGAATATAGGGGAAAAGTGCAGCGAATCGTATATGATACGGAGTCGTTTGCCTATCCCGCTTACGTGGCGATAGACGCCGATAACCATTGTTATGAATATGCGCTGCTGCTGGGAGATTGCAGGATCGCCTATGTCTTCCTGCAGTTCATGGAAGAAGATGACATAGTGTTCCCGGCGGAATATTTGCCGGAGAGATATGGACAGAGGGAAAAGGGATATTCTATTTATCTTTTCCAGGATGAAAACGGAGACAGGTATGGTGACTTTTCGAGGGAATAAGCTGGAAGAAAAAGGCTTCCAATCGCAAGATCTGGCAGCGACCGGTCAGAAGATTGGAAAGTGAAAAGGCGGCGGGCGAAAATCTGTGACAAAGGGGTTGAGAATCGAAAAATTTTAGTGTACAATATAAAGACATGAAATGCGATGCCGGTGAAGCCTGGGCAGCGTGTTTTTGGACACGCTGGGGATCGGAAGCCCATTGTAAAAGGCGGGGCCGTAGTGGCCATCCCTGATTTCACCAACGGAGGGTGGGTGAGCGAAAATGAATTTTGATTTAAAAGCAGTGACGGAGCATTTCGGAATTTCTTCCGTGGGGGAGCCTTATGGACGGGGACATATCCATGATACCTATCGCATGGATTCCTCCCGCTACATCCTGCAGAGGATCAATACCCACGTTTTTCAGGATGTGGACGGACTGATGGAAAATATTGCGCTGGTCACCTCTTTTTTGAAAAAAAGAATTGCGGAGGAAGGCGGGGATCCGGACCGGGATACCATGACCCTGATAAAGACCCTGGATGGCAAGTCTTATTACAGGCAGGATGCGGAGAACGTGTTCCGGCTGTATCGGTTCATTGCCGGAACCGTGACTCTGGAGGCCAGGAGAACCTATCAGGATTTGTACGAAGAAGGAAGGGGTTGGGGGCATTTTCAACGGCTGCTTCGGGATTTCCCGACAAAGCAGCTGAAGGAAACCATACCGGACTTTCATCATACGCCCAAGAGGGTGGAAGCCCTGGCCCTTGCCGTCAAAGGGGACGCCGCAGACCGGGCGGCCCGGGTGGAGCAGGAAATCCGCTTCGCTTTAAAGCGGGCGGGAGATTGCGACCGGGTCGTGAGGGGCATGGCCTGGAGCCAAATTCCTCTCCGGGTGACCCATAACGATACGAAGCTGAACAATATCCTTTTCGACGAACAGAGCGGGAAGGCCGTCTGCGTCATTGATCTGGACACGGTGATGCCCGGCAGTCTCCTGTATGATTACGGCGATGCCCTGCGGACCTGCGGAGCCGTGGCGGCCGAGGATGAGACGGATCTGGAGAAGGTTTCCTTCGATCTGGAGGCGTTCCGGTATTTTTCCAGGGGATATTTGGAAGAAATGGGAGAAGCTCTGACCGAGGCGGAGCGGGAGCTGCTGCCTTTTTCGGTGAAGCTCATGACCTATGAGTGCGGGGTCCGTTTCCTGACGGATTATCTGAACGGGGATACTTATTTCAAAACCAACAGGGAGGATCACAACCTGGATCGGGCCAGGAATCAGTTCCGGCTGGTGGAGGATTTGGAGCAAAAAGAAACGGAAATGCGGGAAATCCTGGGAGCGGCCTTGTGAACGGAAAATAGTCCTTGAAACATACGTTTGCTTATGGTATCTTATTTCATAGAACAAAGCAGAAGGCAGGGCATTTCATGGCCAGAGTGATCGAGACGAAGGTAACGGAAGAGGATATTAAAATAGAAGGTTCGCTGCGCCCCCAGAAGCTGGACGACTATATCGGCCAGTCCAAGGTGAAGGAGAATCTGAAGGTGTACATACAGGCGGCGAAGCAGAGGGGGGACGCCCTGGACCACGTCCTGTTTTACGGCCCGCCCGGTCTGGGCAAGACCACGCTGGCGGGCATCATTGCCAACGAAATGGGGGTCAATCTGCGGGTGACCAGCGGCCCGGCCATCGAGAAGCCGGGAGAAATGGCGGCCATCCTGAACAACTTGGAGGAAGGGGATCTTCTTTTCGTGGATGAGATCCATCGGCTGAACCGTCAGGTGGAAGAAGTGCTGTATCCCGCCATGGAGGATTTTTGCATCGACATCATGATCGGAAAAGGGGCTTCCGCCCGTTCCGTGCGCCTGGATCTGCCCAAGTTCACCCTGGTGGGCGCCACCACGAGGGTGGGGCTGCTGACGGCCCCCCTGCGGGATCGTTTCGGCATGATCCATCATCTGGAATTTTATTCGGTACAGGAGCTGAAGGCCATCATCCTGCATTCCGCCAGGGTGCTGGAGGTGGAGATCGAAGAGAAGGGGGCCTTGGAACTGGCCCGCCGCAGCCGGGGCACGCCCAGGCTGGCCAACCGGATGCTGAAACGGGTGCGGGACTTCGCCCAGGTCATGTATGACGGCAGGATCACGGAAGAGGTGGCCCGGACCGCCCTGGATCTCCTGGACGTGGACAAGCTGGGCCTGGACCGCATTGACCGCAATCTCCTGATTACCATGATCGAGAAATTCCAGGGGGGCCCCGTGGGGCTGGACACCCTGGCGGCGGCCATCGGGGAGGATGCGGGCACCATCGAGGACGTCTACGAGCCTTATCTGATCATGAACGGCCTCATCAACCGCACCCCCAGGGGCCGGGTGGCCACGGAACTGGCCTATTCCCACCTGGGCCTGGGCTGGGCAAAGTGACCAGGAAACTGTTTGCGCTAATTTTTTTGTGAAATGTTGAAAATTATCCTTGCCAAACCTTCCGGCTTATGGTAAGATAATTGTTGCTGAAACAATCTTCCGGACCTTTAGCTCAGTTGGTTAGAGCAACCGGCTCATAACCGGTCGGTCCTGGGTTCGAGTCCCCGAAGGTCCAT
>CANQPH010000094.1 GCA_947625675.1 uncultured Acetatifactor sp. | reverse complement strand
AGAGGCCGAAGAGGCGCCCCTGCTAAGGGTGTAGGTCGCTCACGCGGCGCGAGGGTTCAAATCCCTCTTTCTCCGTTTCTCTGCCAATGAAATTACAGGAGCTGTTACGCTGGCCAATGGTGTACGGCTCTTTTTTATTATAATAATCGCAATGAAGGAGGAATAAAGATGGATTTGGCAAACATCGAGACCAAAGAAGATTTGCAGAAGGCCATGAAGGAAATTGGAGAACAGATGATGGCCAGGGGCAGGATGGATCAGCTCAACAAGGTGAAAAGCTTTAAGGCCCTGAATCAATGCGCCCAGAAGGGACAGATTCTTTTTACCGGCTCTTCTCTCATGGAACAGTTTCCCGTTTCGGAACTGTCTCTGAGCCATGGGCTGGGGAAGGTGGTGTATAACCGGGGGATTGGCGGTACCACCACGGAGGATTTTCTGCGGGAAATCGACACGGTGCTTTTGGACCTGGAGCCCTCCGTGGTATTTATCAATATCGGCACCAATGACATGCGGGTCTGGGATGACGGGCGGGATTGGCTGAAGAGTCTTCTGGACAACTATGAGAAAATTTTGAAGATCTGCAAGGAACGTTTGCCGGAAACAAAGGTTTATCTCATGGCCTATTACCCCGTCAACGCCCGGGTGGCGGATGAATGGACGAGGCAGTCCATGCTGAGAGTGCGCACCAATGAAAATGTCGCCCTGGCGAATGAAAAGGTTTCGGAGCTGGCGGCCAAGTATGGCTATGAATACATAGACGTGAACCAGGGACTGACGGACGAGGACGGAAACTTGAAAGCGGAATATACGATAGAAGGCGTTCATATGTACGCTTCCGCATATGAAGTGGTGTTCCGGAATTTGTTAAAATATTTATAAAAGCCCGTGCTAAGCAGGGGTGAAAACCCGAAAATATGGTAAAGACCAGGAATGTGACAAAGCGTGGGGACATGACAGAAAAGGAAGGCAACTTGATTTTTATGACAGAAGAGACAAAAAAATATTTGATGGCGTATTTTATCGGAGAAGCGCCGGAGGGAGAGCAGATTTATTTTGCCGTGAGTGAAGACGGCCTGCATTGGGCGGATTTAAACGGCGGGAAGCCGGTGCTGTGCTCCCAAATCGGGGAAATGGGTGTGCGGGACCCGTTTATCCTGCGGGCCAGGGATGGCGCAGGATTTTTTATCATCGCCACGGATCTCAGGATCGCCAGCGGAAAGGGTTGGAAAGCGGCGCAGCAGGAAGGGAGCCGTTCCATCATTGTCTGGGAATCCCGGGATTTGGTGCATTGGAGCGAGGCCAGGAGCTGTGAGGTGGGGCTCTCGAAAGCCGGATGCGTATGGGCCCCGGAAGCGGTTTATGACGAGGAAAGGGACGAGTACATGGTGTTTTGGGCCTCCATGGTGGAGGGAAAGCACCGGATCTACCAGGCCGGAACCCGGGATTTTCAGACCTTTTCCACAGCAGAAGAATATATTGAAAGGCCCAAATCCGTGATAGACACCACCATGGCGAAGGAAGACGGCGTTTATTACCGCTTCACCAAGGATGAAACCACCAGCACGATCCACATGGAAGCTGGTTCCGACCTTCATGGTGAATTTCACGAGGTGGCTTCTCCTCTTTTGGATCATCTGAAAGGAGTGGAGGGACCGGCCATATACCAGCTTCCGGATGGAAAATGGTGCCTTATCGTAGACCATTTTGCCGAAGGGAAGGGGTATATGCCTCTTGTGTGTGAAAATCTGTCGGAAGGAGACTTTCAAGCCCTGCCGGAAGAAGCTTATTTTATGGGAAAGACCAGAAAGAGACATGGTTCTGTGATCGCCTTGACGGAGGAAGAATATCAGCGTTTGATTTCTGCCTGGGGCGGAGAATGCGAAGAAAGATAAAAAGATGGAAAAAAGACTGATTATTTTTACGGACAGCGGAGACACGATTGTGGATGAAGGGACGGAGATCCGGGATGAGAAGGGGATAGTGGTCCATGCGGATCTGATCCCGGGAGCCGGGGAAACCCTGCGGAAGCTCCATGATGCCGGTTACCGGATCGCTTTGGTGGCGGACGGGGAGGAACAGTCTTTTGCCAACGTATACCGGGAGCATGGGCTGGGCGATTGTTTCCGAACCAGGACCATTTCAGAGATCGTGGGGGAGCAAAAACCTTCCGCCCTCATGTTCCGGGATGCCATGGAGAAGAACGGACTGACGGAGGCGGACAAATGCCGCATTATTATGGTAGGAAATAATATTCGGAAGGACGTGACGGGAGCCAATCGGTTCGGCCTTACTTCCGTGCTCTTGGATTGGTCCCCGAGGTATGGCATGATCCCTGAAAATGAGGAACAAAAGGCGGATTACGTTATCCATCGTCCGGAAGAATTGTTGGAGTTGGCGGCGCATCTGGAATGTGAATTGGAAGACAGGTAAAAAGTTCAGAAAATATCGTCAGAGGGGTTGACATTCATATTCCACAATGATATATTGATGATATCAAAATAATATCATTAAATTCCGGACGGGCCATTCTGGTGGGGATCTGCGGGTCAGATTAAGAGCCGGGCCAGGAGCCAGGCCAGGAGCCAGGCCAGGAGCCAGACCAGCGGATTGGTTCGCCGGGAGATTGGAGGACAGAAATGAACAGTACGGATGAGAAGGACGTAATGACGGGGAAGCAGGAACGAGGCGTGATTGAGGAAAAAGAGATTGTCACAAAGAATGGCTGGAAGGTTCTGGCCGTTTGCCTGGCGGGATTTGCTCTGACAATTGCAGCGTTTATCCTGGCGGTTTTTTTGCTGGAGGAAGAAAATTATCTCATTGGCGGCATTATAATGGGGATTGTGGTGATCGCACTGATAACGCTTGTAATTCTTTGCTGTGGCCTGAAGGTAGTAAATCCTAATGAAGCTTTGGTGCTTACCTTGTTCGGAAGGTACTATGGAACGATCAAGCAGCCCGGATATTATTATGTGAATCCCTTTTGCACCGCCGTCAATCCGGCTAATGCCGCTGCTATCAAGACTTCTGCGCAGATAGGTCAAAACGAGAGCCAGACGGTAAGCATGGGGAGCAAGAAAATCTCCACCAAAATTTTGACCCTGAACAATGAGAAGCAAAAAGTGAACGACGTCCTGGGCAATCCCATCATTATAGGGGCCGTGGTGATCTGGAGAGTGAAGGAGCCCACCAAGGCGGTGTTCAACGTGGAAAATTATAAGCGTTATTTATCGACCCAGTGCGATTCCACCATCCGGAATGTCGCCAGACTGTATCCATACGACGTGATCGACGAGGATGGAGACCAGGAAGAGAAAACTTTGCGGGGAAGCAGTCAGGAGATTGCGGAAGGCATGACGAAGGAGCTGCAGACCCGGGTGGAGGACGCCGGACTGGAAGTGTTGGAAGTTCGCATCACCCATTTGTCTTATGCGGAAGAGATTGCGGCCGCCATGCTGCAGAGACAGCAGGCCGTGGCCATCATCGCCGCTCGGAAGAAGATCGTGGAGGGTGCCGTCAGCATGGTGAAAATGGCGATTGATCAGTTGGGCGAAGAAGAGATCGTGGTATTGGATGAGGAGCGGAAGGCCGCCATGGTCAGCAATCTGCTGGTGGTGCTCTGCGGGAACAAGGACGCCCAGCCCATTGTCAACAGCGGAAGCATCTATTAAAATTTGGAGAGGATTCGATATGCAGGGATCTTTGGAAGATAAAGAACAAAAACTGCAGGAACGCCTGGAACGGCTCAACGCCCTGGAAGAAGAGATCCTTAAAAAGGAAAAGAGTTTGAAGGAAAAGGAGAAGGCGAAGAAGCAGATGCTTCTTCGTCTGTCCCCGTCTCTTTGGGACGAGATTGCCGCCTGGGCGGAAGAGGATTTCCGCTCCATCAACGGTCAGGTGGAATATTTGTTGACGGAATGCGTCAGGCATCACAGACGGAGCGGATGAGAATAGAAAACGGGAGATGATTTGGCCTATACGAGATTGCGGTTTTAATATCTTTTTTTGTGCAGAGAAAATATTGGAAAATGATTGACAAATGGATCATAAATGTGATATGATAAAAGTCCGCCGGGTAAAGAAAGAGATGTTTTCGGATGCCTTTTGAATCGGCGGTAAAATTTTTAAAAAAAGTTGTTGACAAGAGAAGCGGCGTGTGGTATCATATCAGAGTTGCCGCAAAGGTCGGCAGCGCAGCACCTTGACAAGCGAACAGTAATGCAGCCCTGAAAATTCCAGAAGAG
>CANQPH010000093.1 GCA_947625675.1 uncultured Acetatifactor sp. | reverse complement strand
CTTATATTTTTGGGATTTTTTCAAAAAAGTTCATAAGTAATGCATTGTCGGTAGACAGAACTGCGGAAACTCAAGTTGGAGCGAAAGAAAATTGACAAATCCGCAAAAAAGCTATAGAATAAGCTTGTTATACATATACTTTTAAAGAAAGGTTGGTTTTGCACATGAGATATCAGACGAAGGGTACCTGTTCCACCGCTATCGACATCGAGCTCAAGGACAACGTGATAGAATCCGTGAAGTTCACGGGAGGCTGCAACGGCAATCTTCAGGGCATCAGCGCCCTGGTAAAGGGGATGACCCCGGCGGAAGCCATCAGCCGCCTGAAAGGAATCCGCTGCGGTTTCAAACAGACCTCCTGCCCGGATCAGCTGGCTCAGGCCCTGGAAAGCATGATGTAAAGAAGGTTGTTTTATGAAAAAGATTCTATTGACCGGGGGCGGCACGGCGGGCCACGTCACCCCCAATATCGCCCTGCTCCCCAGTCTGCAGCGGGAAGGCTATGAGATCAGCTACATGGGTTCCTATGATGGGATTGAGAAAAAGCTGATCGCTGATTTCAACATCCCTTACTATGGGATTTCCACGGGGAAGCTGCGCCGGTATCTGGATCCCAAGAACTTTTCCGACCCTTTTCGGGTAATGAAAGGATTTGCGGAGGCCAGGAAATATTTGAAGGAAATCGCTCCGGACGTGGTATTTTCCAAAGGGGGCTTTGTCAGCGTGCCGGTGGTGCGGGCTGCGGCCACCCTGGGCATTCCCTGCATCATTCACGAATCCGACATGACGCCGGGGCTGGCCAATAAGCTGTGTATTCCCGTGGCTGCCAAGGTGTGCTGCAATTTTCCGGAGACTCTGCAGACCATCCCCAAGGGAAAGGCGGTGCTCACGGGCTCCCCGATTCGGGAGGAGCTGCTGAAGGGCAATAAGCTGGCAGGCCTGGACATGTGCGGCTTCACCGCCAACAAGCCGGTGATCATGGTGATCGGCGGAAGCCAGGGGGCTGCTAACGTGAACAAGGCGGTCAGGGAGGTGCTTCCCCGGCTGTTGGAGGATTTTCAAGTGGTGCATCTGTGCGGCAAGGATAAGCTGGATAATCTCCTGTTAAAAACCCCGGGGTATAAGCAGTTTGAGTACGTCAAGGCGGAGCTGAAGGATCTGTTCGCCATGGCGGATCTGGTGATTTCCAGGGCGGGGGCCAACGCCATCTGTGAGCTGCTTGCCTTGAAAAAACCCAATATTTTGATCCCGCTTCCTTCCGCCAGCAGCAGGGGGGATCAGCTTCTCAACGCCAAATCCTTCGAGGCCCAGGGATTTTCCATCGTGATCAACGAGGATGACCTGACGCCGGATCTGCTGGTGGGAAAGGTGCATGAATTGTATTTTAACCGCCAGACTTATTATGAGGCCATGGGCAAGAGCGGGCAGATGGATTCCATCCGCACCATCATGAGACTGATCAATGAGGCCGCCGACGGTCGATGAAAGTCAGTTTGTTAATGAAGAGCTTCTCCGGTCAGAGAAGCTCTTCATCATATACGGTCCTGTTGCCGCCGATATATTTGGGCCGGGTCCTGGCGCAGACCACGGGGGCTTCGCCGATGGCCTTGGTCTCAATGCGCACCGGCACCGCCACCGGCCGAAGATGCATGCCGATCAGGGTGTTTCCAATGTCCATCCCGGCATGGGCCCGGACGATTTCCACCGCCACGGGATGCTCAAAAGCCTTATAGGCCGCCGTGGCGAAGGAACCTCCTGCTTTGGGCTGGGGCACGGCGTTTACCGGCTCGTAACCATAGAGCCTGGCCGCCTCCCATTCCAGGATCAGGGCCCGGTTCAGGTGCTCGCAGCATTGGGCCACCAGGTAGACCCCGGCCTCTTCCGTGGCCTGGTAGATCCCTCCGAAAACGGCTTCCGCCAGCTCCGGGTTGGAGAAGGTGCCGATCTTTTCTCCCGCCACCTCACTGGTGGAGCAGCCTACCACGAACAAACTGTCTCTTTCCAGTTTGGCCTCTGCCAGGATCTCCGTGGCCGCTTGGTAGGCCTCTTCTCCGATTCTTGCAATTTCCGCCGTCATAATCGTTTCCCTCCCAAAAATTTTCGTATTGTTCAAAATTCAGCCGACTGCCAGATTCAGCCCGAGGAGCGCCGCCAGGAAAAGGACGTTGGCGATGGTGAAGACCATCAAATATTTTCCCCGCAGGTTCTTGTTTTCTTTTCCCATGTATTTGAAAGAAATCAGGCTGGCCATGGAAGCGATCAGGGTTCCCAGGCCGCCCAAATTGGTTCCCACGATGAGGGCCTGGAAGTTGTCGCTGAAGCCGGAGAGCAGGAGGGCCGCCGGTACGTTGCTGATGATCTGGCTGGACACCACCGCCGTCAGAACCTCATTGCCCTGAATGACGCCCTCCAGGAAGCGCCGGAAGGCTTCCACTCTCCCCATGTTGCCGATGAAGACGAAGAAGCCCACGAAAGTCAGGAGCAGAGCATAATCCACTCTGGCGAACACCTGTCTGTCCAGCGCCAGGATGCCGACCGCCACGAGGAGCAGCATGATTCCGTAAGGCAGAATGCGGGCCACCGTCAGGAGGCAGATCAGGAAAAGGATCAAATAGGCGGCCAGGTGCGTTTCCTGCCCCTTCAGGTTGACGGCTTCTGTAAAATGGACGGTCGGCCCGGTCTCTCCGCCGGAATTTTTCGCAGCCAGCCGCCCCTGCACCAGGCCCCAGAGGATCAACAGCACCAGGGAGAGGGCGGAGAAGGGGAGCATCAGCAGGATGAATTCTCCCACCTTCAGACCGGCCCGCCCGTAGAGATAGAGATTCTGGGGATTGCCGATGGGGGTCAGCATGCTGCCCAGGTTGGCGGCGATGGTCTGCATCACCACCACGGGGATGATCAGTCTCTGCGCCTGCCCGGGGCTCAGCATGTGCAGGACGGTGAAGGTGAAAGGCACGAAAGTGATCAAGGCCACGTCATTGGTGATCAGCATGCTGGAAAAAAAGCACAACAGGACCAGGATCAGGATCAATTGACGGATCCGTGTCACTTTTCGGAGCATTCCCTGGGCGATGAACCGGAACAAGCCGATCTTCTGCAGGCCCGCCATGACCGCCATGAGGCCGAACAGGATGGAGAGGGTGCGGAAGTCCACATACCCCACATATTCCCGGTCCGGCGGCACGATGCAGGAAGAAACCAGGGCCAGCAGCAGGGCGACGCAGAGCACGGTTTCTTTTTTAAAAAAAGCGACGCATTTTTTCATAAGTAAATCTTCCTTTGGCAAAACTCTGAATTGCCCCTATTATAATCTTTTTTCCCTATGCTGACAATACATGAATTTGCGTGCAGTCTTGCCGGGCGCAGGCGGACGAGATCGTGAAAAATTCGATTAACCGTCTTTACGGGCAGTAGATTTCTTCATATTTGGGTGGTATAATAAACTCCAGAATCCGCTTGCCCGGCAGGCCTGAAATGGAAATCGAAGTTGGTCGAAGGAGTAAAAATGGTGCGAGAAAAATTTGAAACAATCATACAGAAAATGGCAATTTCACGAGGATATAAAAACACAGTGCGAAAAAAATTGGAGGAAATCATACATGAAATGGCAATGTATGGAGAAAAGGTAAATAGCGGAGCCGGAGAAAAGGAAATTGTGCAATTTAATGAAAAATTGGAGGAGGAATTAAATATCCATCTGCCCCGGGAATACATAAAGCTGCTGAAAGTTATCAATGGCATAGAGTTTAACGGTTTTATTCTTTATGGCATTGATGAAGAACTGTTGGAAAAAACACCAAATCAAAGCATTAGCGGACTCATTGAGCTTAATAAAACGTGGTATGAAAATGAGTGGCAGAAATCGTATGTTTTTTGGGGGGAAAGCAATACAAGCTGGTATGTATATGACGATATTGACAAAAAGTATTATGAATTAGATAATCCATCAGGGACAGTATGTGAGGAATTTGCTGATCTGGAATCCATGCTGGAAAAAATACTGACAGATGCGTTAATGTGATTATTATGAAAGCGGATGCTATACCAAATAATTTTATAGGGAACAGAAACTTTGAAACTAGTGGAGATATTATGGGCAGGAAAAAGGATTGGATGCTCCGACTATTCTTTGTGCTTTTTACAATGTCCGTATCTGTTGCAATACTTCCTTGTGGAATCATAAATGTTCATGGTTTATTTGGGGAAGTAACATAGGTAATTGTTAAATGTTTTCTTGCGGATTGGCGGAAGTCAATAAGCCGCCTATAGGTAAGGAGAAACAAGGTCA
>CANQPH010000092.1 GCA_947625675.1 uncultured Acetatifactor sp. | reverse complement strand
TCAAACTCAAATTTCTATGGTAAAATACCTTTCGTTGTGTGCCATTCATCTTCGTGGAGTGCCCAACTTTGCGAAAAAAAATTTAATTATGTTGACCAGACCCATATCTGCATCTTCGTGATGCGGGTATGTTTTTTTGTTTTCATGCAAGTCTTTTTCCCATGCGGCAGCATCCACCAAAAAAACGGCAGGAGTCCCTGTCAGAACCCTTATGGGTTCCACAGCAACTCCTGCCGGAGATGAACCGCTCTATTATGCTCTCAGGGAAAAAGTTTTCTACTGTTCCACATAGCCCTGGATCAGCTCCCAGGCCTCCTGCGTGCCATAGGAGAGCTGCCACACCGCCACGCCGCCAATCTCCTTGGCCCGCATCACGTCCAGCTTCACTCCCAGGGATTCCGCATCTTCCATCCAGACCCGGCAGATCGCATCTTCTTCCGTCCATTCCCCGTAATTCTGGCAGGTCTCTTCGTCCCACTCCAAAACCACGTCATGGTCGGCCACATATTCGGCGGCGCCGCCCAGAGAATAGGCTTTTCCCGTCACCTCCGCCCCCTTCAAGGTCCAGATCACGGTATAAAAAGGCAGGGCGTTCACCAGCTTCTCCGCCGGTACCTTGGCCAGGGCAAGATCGATCCCCTCGCTCACGAAATTAATGCTTGCCACGCTGCCGTCCTTCCCCCCGCCGGCGGTATGCTCGTCATATCCCATGATGATCACGTAATCCGCCACCTTGCCCTGCACGTCCAGACGATAATAGCTTCTATATTCATAAGGAATGTAATTGTCCACGGAAAGGATCAGGTTCCTGGCATGGCACGCAAGGGACAGCTCCCGCAAAAACTGCACAAAGGCCGGGCCCCTGTCCGAAGTGACGCTTTCAAAATCGATGTTCACCCCGTCCAATCCCAGGCTTTCCGCCGTTACGGCGATATCCTCCGCCAGCTTCTGCCGGACGGGGGTGCTGTCCAGGGAGGCCAGCACGTCCACCTTCTCCGGAGCTTCCGAAAGATTATAATTAAAATCGTCCCAGGTGCCCCAGACCTGCAGCCCCTTCTTATGGACGGCGTCCACGTAATCCTGGCTGGCGAAGCTGCGGAAACCGCCTTCCGTATCGTTCAGGCTGAACCAGGTGGGAGCGATCACGTTGATACCCTCGCTTTCCGCCAGGATATCTTTCAGAGAACCGTTGCCGTTGGTCCCTCCTATGCTGTGCCAGCCCAGGCCCACCTTCCCTTCCAGGGACAAGGCGGGATATTCCGGCTCGGCGAAATCCGTCACGGGCGTCTCCTGCCGGACGATCGTCTCCCCTTCTCCTTTGGAGACGTTTTCCAGGTACTTGCTCTCCACGTAGCCGATGAGGGAATCCGGGGTCTTGACCTTGCTCCATTCCTCCATCGCTTCCAGCACCTCCACTTCGGAATCCTCTTCCAGATCCGCCAGGATGGGATAATCTTTCCCGCCCCTGGTGCGCAGGCTGGTGTTCCGGGTCACGTAATCCACGGTCTTGCTGCCCCATTCCGTATAAAGCTGGACATGCCGGTCAAAAAGTTCCACGGAAAAGTTGGCGAACCGCTTCAGGAACTCCGCTTCCATATAAATCGTCCCGTCCTTCTGAATCACGGGCGCATATTCCAATTCCTCCGACCCTTCCGCCGATTCCAGGGAAGTGCCCCCGATCTCCACCCGGAGCGCCAGGGAAGGGGTGGTATACAGAACCAGCCCTTCTTTTTCAGAAATATAAAAATCATCACAAAAATATCGCTCCGCCGTCTCCCGGTCAAAATAGCATCTTCCCTTCTCCAGCAGCGCTTTTTCTTCTATTATGTCATCCTGCAGGACGATGGCCAGCTCGTTTTCCGAAGAGACTCCGAAATAGTCCCCCAGATCCTCCCGTTCTTGGGAATAGGAAGAGCGTTCCATCCATTCCTTTCCCGAGGTAACTCCAATAATAATGGCAATGAGCACGAGCGCCACCAGCACAGGTATCATTTTTCTCATCTTTTTTCCAACCTTTCTCTTGTGCCTTCCGGTTCCTTCTCTCAGCAGGCGGGATTTTCTTTCAGCCCAAGGGGCACGCACATGCCCCCTGGTCCGAAATGTACCGTACTCATTATAACAGACTCCCGGCCCGCCGTCATTATTTTTTTAATTTTCAGTATGAAAATTTCCGCAGTCAGCAAATGAGAGGCATTCCCAGCTCTTCCTGCAGCCTGATCGTTTCAGGACCAAAATTTACCGTGATATATAAATCCCAAACGACATATACAAATAGAAGACACGCTTCTACCGCAACGCACAAAATAACGATGGCGAAACCCTGTCAGAAGTCTGCGAGCGACCTTTACGTCTGCACCTTGATTTTCCAGATGAGAAAAAATAAAACACTATGTTTAAATCAGAATGCATTGGTACAAATTATTAGGTGGGTATGATTACCGACAGGCACGTAACGCCTGTAAGACATCTTTGAGGAATCAGGAGCCTTCCCCAAAGATGAGACCTATGTGAGTTGTTTTTGGACACACGGGATCAAGAAACTCCCATGCGGAAAAACAATCCGGAAAACCATCTGTCAACCGGCCTCCTTGCGGTGCTGATTAACGTAATGCGCTCTATGTGTCATTATAGGCCTTTTGGCAGAATTTGACAAGTGGGAAACGAAAAATATTAAATATTTTTAAACTTAAAATCTGCTATTGACTTAAAGGTGGATTACGCATAAGATAGCTACAGAAAGAACTCATCAGTGGCAGAAAGGATTTTATCCATGAAAATAGAAAAAGTAAATGACAATCAAATCCGCTGCACCCTCACCCGGGAGGACCTGGCCAGCCGGGAACTGAAGATCAGCGAGCTGGCATACGGTACTGAGAAGGCGAAAAATCTGTTCCGGGATATGATGCAGCAGGCCAATTATCAGTTTGGCTTCGAGGCGGAGGACATTCCTCTCATGATTGAAGCCATCCCTTTGAATGCGGAATGCATCGTGCTCATCATTACCAAGGTGGAGGATCCGGAAGAGCTGGATACGCGCTTCGCACGCTTCGCCCCTTCCGTGCACGATGATGACGAATATGACGAAGACCTTGATTCCGCCATGGAACCTTCCGATGAAGTGATGGATCTGTTCCGGCGTCTCCATGAGAGCAGAAAATCTTCCGTGGATGCGGATGTACCCAAGCCGGAGGAAACAGAAGAGGACAGGAGCCTCACCCGGATTTTCCTCTTCGACACGCTGAAGGCCGTCCTGACCGTCTCTTCCCTGGCGGGGGGCGCCTTTGCGGGGGAGAGTACCCTTTACAAGGTGGAGACTTCCGGCAAGTATCTGCTCACGCTCACCCGGGGAGAGGCCTCCCTGGTGGATTTCAACAAGGTCAGCAACCTGCTTTCGGAATACGGGCATCTGCAAAAAAATGCCAATGCCAGCCCTTCCTACCTGGAAGAGCACTACGAGCCCCTGATCAAGGCCCGGGCCCTGCAGACCCTGGCCGGTATTTGACCGAAACCTCATCCACAAATACGAGCGTCAAAAAGGGATGTCCCCCGCAAACGGAAGGGGCATCCCTTTTCCAATCGCCGCTTCAATGCGGCTCCCTGTCACAGGGCCTCGATCTGGGCCATCAGGGCGTCTATATCCAATCCGTGCACCATGGCAGCTTCCTCCAGGGACTCCGCCTGCGAGGCGGGACAGCCCAGGCAATGCATGCCCGCATCCAGCAGCACCGGCACCACCTCCGGCTTCTTCACCAGGATCTCGCCAATGGTCATGTCTTTGGTCACTCCACTCATCCGTCTTACTCCTTTCCGCGTTCTTCTATGGGTCAAAATCCCCAAAACAGATTTTGGAACTCGTCCGTCACTCCTACAGTATAATACTTTCTCCCCATTCTTGCAAGTTATTCCTGACCTTTTTCTGTCAGAAATCACCATATTTCCACTTTTTTAATAAGTATTAAAAATTCATAAAATCCGGGGTTTGTATACAAAAAAATACACGCCGCTTCTTGACTGTCCGGCATCTTTTACATATAATAAAAGCTAGAAATTAGAGGTAATGATTCACTGATTTCCACTAAAATAAATTTATAGGAGGCTGTTTCAAAATGAGACCAGAATGGACAGATTTTGTGAGCGGCAAGTGGGACAAGGAAGTGAACGTTCGTGATTTCATCCAGAGGAACTATCATCCTTACGATGGCGACGATTCTTTCCTGGCACCTGCCACCCAGAACACGAAGGACCTGTGGGCAATGGTCCTTGATCTGCAGAAGAAGGAGAGAGAAGCGGGCGGCGTTCTTGACATGGACACCAAGATCGTTTCCACCATCACCTCTCATGGCCCTGGCTACTTAGACAAGGATAAGGAGACCATCGTCGGCTTCCAGACCGACAAGCCTTTCAAGCGTTCCCTTCAG
>CANQPH010000091.1 GCA_947625675.1 uncultured Acetatifactor sp. | reverse complement strand
CCCAGATAGCTCAGTTGGTAGAGCAGAGGACTGAAAATCCTCGTGTCACTGGTTCGATTCCGGTTCTGGGCATTTGCTCATAATCATGCGGGTGTAGTTCAATGGTAGAACACCAGCCTTCCAAGCTGGACACGTGGGTTCGATTCCCATCACCCGCTCGCAGAGCGGGTGATTGCACCCAGCTTTAGCGGGGGATTGCACCCGGCTCGCAGAGCGGGGATGGCACCCAACTCAATAATTTTATATCGTTTTCGTACAGGTGCAAGCCTGTTATGTTATGCGCGAGTGGCTCAGCGGTGGAGCACCTCCTTGCCAAGGAGGGGGTCGCGGGTTCGATTCCCGTCTCGCGCTCTTTTTATGGACAGCGGAAGCCCGTGTTGATGCGGGTTCCCGCTGCTTTGCATTTTTGACGCACTTTGTAGACTCCTGTAGACACGGCGCAGAAGCAAGATCTTAAGGAAAAATTCATTTGTATCTTGTGGCGCAATATGAGATAATGGCTTTGCGAATAGGACGTGTTTGGAAACGGGAGGAATAGAATGAGCAGAGAATATGCGAATACGGAAGCGAGGAGCGGATCGAAAAAATCCAAAAAACGCAGAAAAAAAGGAAGGGCGTTGAAGGTATTGCTTTTCCTGGTGCTGTTGGCGGCGGTATTTGTGGCAGGAGCATGGCATTTTACCGTGAACAAAGTGTATGATCAGATGAATTATGAAAAAATCGAGTCTTTGGAAAAGGAATCCATGGAAGAAGAGGGCGTGACCAATATTTTACTGATCGGGAACGACTCCAGAAAAGAGGGCGAGGACGGACGTTCAGATGCGATGATTCTTGTATCCATCAGCAATGCTTCCAAGAAGATCTATATGACATCCCTTTTGCGGGATATGTACGTGGAAATCCCGGGACACAAGAACAATAGATTAAATGCGGCTTATGCCTATGGAGGAGCGGAATTATTGCTGCAGACCCTGGAAGTGAATTTCGATATCCATGTAAGCCGGTACGTGCAGGTGAATTTCCAGGCTTTTGCCAGGTTGGTGGATGCCGTGGGCGGGGTGGACCTGGAATTGACCAATGACGAGGTCAAATATGTCAATGCGTATTTATGGGAATATAATATGTTGGAGGAAAGGCCGGAGGGAACGGATTATCTTGACGAAAGCCTGAGCGGGATACTCCACTTGAACGGGCCCCAGGCCCTGGCATATTGCCGGAATCGTTATATCGGCACCGACTTCGCCCGTACCGAGAGACAGAGAAAGGTGCTGTCCGCCATCGTGGAGCAGGCTCCATCGGCGCTGCTTACCAACGCCGGTGAAATGATGGATAGCCTCCTTTCCAATCTGACGACGAATTTGACGCAGAGCGAATGCGCATCCCTGAGTCTGCAGGCCCCCAAAGTGGTGACCTATGATATTGTACAGAGCAGCATCCCTCTCCCGGGCACTTATTCTAATGCGACGATTGACAAAATGTCGGTCCTGGAGGTGGATTTTGAAGCAAATAAAAAATATATTCGGGAAAACATTTACGGGGACACGGAAGGGGAGACTTCCTCAGAGGAAACCGCTGTGGGTTAAGTCATAGAAGTCAATCATAGAAGAAACGGATGCCGACCTTCGGGAACCGCCGCAATGGCGTCCTTCGGGTCGGCATTTCGCAGAATTATCATTCAGAGCTCCCCTGGCGGGAGGTGCTGGAAAACACATAGGTGCGCAGCCGGTCAAACGCTTCTTCCACCAGGACCTTCGGCAGGGCCAGGTTCATGCGGATGCTGTCCGGTTTGTTGAAGGGCCTGCCGTCCTGCCAGATTACGCCTACCCGGATTCCGGCCCGGATCAGCTCGTCCAGGGAAATGCCCTGGGACTGGCACCATTCTCCGCAGTCCAGGTAAAGCATGTAGGTTCCCTGGGGCTTGGACAAGGTCACGCCCGGGAAATTGGCCCGGATAAAGTCATAGGCGAAGTTCACGTTGTCCGTCAGCACCTGGCGGAGCTGATCCACCCAGGTTTCTCCTTCCGGGGAATAGGCGCCGATCAAGGCGTGCATGGAAAGCACGTTCATGCTGTTGTAGTGGCACAGGGAGGACTGCTTCAGCACCCGGTCCCGGAGGTAAGGGTTGTATATGATGTGGTAGGAGCCGATGAGGCCCGCCAGGTTGAAGGTCTTGGAAGGCGCATAGACGGCGATGGTGCGCTCCCTGGCGTCCTGGGAGACGCTCTGGGTGGGAATGTGCCGGCTGCCCTCCAGGATCAGGTCGGACCAGATTTCGTCGGAGACCACCACGCACTGATTGCGGGCATAGATCTCCATGGCGGCCTGGATTTCCTCTTTTTCCCACACCCGTCCCGTGGGGTTGTGGGGGGAACAGAAAATGGCAAAATGTATATGGTGCTCCTTCAGCTTGCGGTCCATGTCCTCATAGTCCATGCGCCAGACGCCGTCCGAATCTTTTTGTAAATCGCTTAAAATGATTTTGCGGCCGTTGTTTTCCAGGCAGGACGTGAAGCCCACGTAAGTGGGGGAGTGGAGCAGTATCGCCTCGCCGGGAGCGGTGAAGGCCTGTAGGGCGGAAACCACGCAGCCCAGCACGCCATTTTCGTAGCCGATGGCTTCCGTGGGAAGGTTTTCCACACCGTTGCGGACCTTCTGCCACCTGCGGATGCTTTCAAAATATGCCTCAGACGGATTGAAGTATCCGAAAGCGGGGTGCTTCGTCCTCTGGATCACGGATTCCTGAATGGCGGGCAGCGTCGCGAAATTCATGTCCGCAATCCACATGGGGATGCGGCTGAACCCCTCTTCTATGGCGGCACCGTCAAAAGGAATGACATCCACTGCCAGGGCGTCCCTGCCGGTACGGTCCAGGATGGCGGTAAAATCGTATTTCATAGAACTCCTCCTCTTTGCATTTTCTCCATTGTTATGGGTTCCCATATGCGCTCTTTTCATATACTATCTGTAACATATTTTTCTCCCATTTGCAAGACTTTCTCTTTTCAAATGGGCGGAAATAGAGTATGATAATAAATAGGTCGTATCTGATGGGAGTATGTGGAAAAAGATCATGGGAATCATTGCGGGGAAAAGAATGTCGGCGGCGGTTGTTCTGGCCGCTCTCCTGTTGGGAATCGCATTTCTGGGAGGCTGCGGGGACGGAGAGGAGGACTTGCTGGCGGTGCAGGGTTCGGGCCAGGGCATGTTCGCCGAGGAGATCGCAGGGGAGAGGATTTCGGAAGAGGAGGGCGCCGAAGGAGAGTTCGAGCCCCTGGAAGGGAGTCCGATAGAAACTGGGACGGGATTCGGAAAGGATGTTACGGAAGAAAGCGGAAGGAATTCTGCGGCGGGATCTGAGATGGAGGGTCTGCCGGGAGGAAGTGCGTCCGTAGAAAGCCCCTCTTCGGAAGAGCCGCCAGCGGATGTCAGCATCACCATCAGCGCCGCCGGGGATTGCACCCTGGGCGGCTACAAGGAGCAGGGTTATGCTTACACTTTCTGGGAGACCTATGACAAAGCGGAGGACAAAGGTTATTTTTTCGCCAACGTGAAGGATATTTTTGAAGCGGACGACATGACCATCGTGAATCTGGAAGGGCCCCTGACCCGCTCCGAGGATTTCCGGGAAGGCCAGATCTACAGCATGAGGGGAGAACCGGAGTACGCCTGGCTGCTTCCGGAGGCCGGGATCGAGACTGTGAGCATGGGCAACAATCATCGCCTGGACTGCAAGGAGCAGGGCACCGAGGACACGGTGGAAGCTCTTCAGGAGGCTGGGGTGGTCTACGCCTATGACAGGAACGTGGGGATCTATGAGACCAAGGGGATCCGCATCGGCTTCGTGTCCGTCAACGAGGTGTCGGAGGGTTCCGTTGTGGAGAAATATCTGCAGGACGGCATCGCCAGCCTGCAGGAACAGGGTGTGGAGCTGATCCTGGCCTGTTGCCACTGGGGCGTGGAGCGGGAATATTATTCCGAGGACTACCAGAAGAAACTGGGCCGGAAATGTATCGACTGGGGCGCCGACCTGGTGCTGGGGTGCCATGCCCACGTGCTTCAGGGCATAGACCAGTATCAGGGAAAATATATTGTCTACGGTTTGGGAAACTTCTGCTTCGGAGGCAACCGGAGCCCGTCGGACATGGACACCATGATCTTCCAGCAGACCTTCACCATTTCTCCGGAAGGGGAGGTGACCTGCGGGGAAGCCAGGGTGATTCCCTGCTCCGTCAGTTCCGTTTCCTCCCGCAACAATTTCCAGCCCACCCCGCTGGAGGGGACGGAGTGCGCAAGGGTGTTGGAGAAGATCAACGAGTATAGCCGGGACTTTCAGGTGCAGGCGGACGAGAACGGCGTTTTGTCCTATACGGAGCAGTAACCGTCAACCAATGAAAACCATGAAACCCAATTAAAAGTAAATCTATTTAGGTAATTGTTAAATGTTTTCTTGCGGATTGGCGGAAGTCAATAAGCCGCCTATATAGGTAAGGAGAAACAAGGTC
>CANQPH010000090.1 GCA_947625675.1 uncultured Acetatifactor sp. | reverse complement strand
CCGCCTCTATAAGGGTTCCGGGCAGACCGTCCATGAACTGCTTCATCAGGAAGAGTCCCATGGGAGCCGCAAAGGCGGGAACCACGATGGCCCAGTAGGTATCCACCCAGCCCAGGGCGTTGATCACCAGGTAGTTGGGGATGGCGGTAACGTAGCCGTTGAACATCAGGGCCACCACTACCACGTTGAAGAAGGTGGGGCCGCCCGGGAAATCGTACTTGGCCAGCACGAAGGCTCCCATGGAGCAGATGATCAGATGCCCCACCGTGCCCACCACGGTGATGTACACGGTATTGAAGATGTATCTGGAGAAGGTCACCCAGGACTTGCCCATGGTGACGAACAAGTCGGAGAAGTTATCCAGGGTCGGGTTCTGTGCGAACACCTTGGGAGGGAACATGAACAGCTCATCCAGAGGCTTCAGAGCGCTGCTGACTGCGAACACCAGCGGGAAAGCCATGGCGATGGCCACCAGCAGGAGGAAGAGATATATGAAGAAATCTCCCACTCTGGAACGGTTGGGCTGTCTGCGCTTGAGTCTTTTGATCCGAACCGTAGTCTGTTTTGTTTCTTTTGCTTCTTTATTCTTCTTCGCCATAATCAGGTCCCCACTCTCTTTAACATGCCCTGTACTGCCTTTTTACAAAGGATCATTACCAGGAACAGCATTGTTGCGATAGCTGATGCATAGCCCATTTCAAAACGGGAATAACCATAGTCATACAGGTGGGTCACGACGGTACGGGCCGCATAGTCCGTGCTGGGGTAGCCGCACAGGGCCATGGTCACGTCGCAGACGCCGAAGGCCTGAGTGATGGACATGACCGCACCGAACAGAAGCATGGGCTTCATATTGGGAAGGGTGATGTACCACAGCTCCTGCCAGCGGTTCTTCACGCCGTCCATGTAGCCCGCCTCGTGCTGGGAGTGGTCCACGCCCTGGAGACCCGCCACGAAGGACAGGAAGCCGGTGCCCAGGCTCATCCACAGGATGACGATCATACAGATCGGAAGCATGTATTGAGGATCCACCAGCCACAGGATGGGGGCGTCGATGATGCCGGCGCTCATGAGGAAGGCGTTGACGTAGCCGTAAGCGTCTCCCCGGAAGAAGATGGAAAAGATCACGAACACGTTGCCCGCGATGGAGGGTGCGTAGAACACCACCACGGCGATGGCTCTCAGCCACCTGGGCAGCTCGTTGATCAACCAGGCGAACAAGAAGGACATGATGTAGCCCAGGGGGCCGGTGATCACGGCGATCATGAAAGTGTTTTTCACGCCGGTCAGGAAAATGTCATCCTGCAGGATCAGGCTGATGTAGTTCTGCAGACCGATGAACCGGGGAGGCTCCAGAATGTTGTAGTAAGTAAAGCTGAAGAAAATGGAGGTTCCCACGGGCAGGATGTAAAACAGGAGAAAAAGGATGGCGTAGGGCGCCAGAAAGGCGTAGCACATCTTGCTTCTCTTCGCTTTTTTCACCGCTACCTGAAAATTGTGGCGGCGAAGCTGGAAATACTTTTTGAGATACTCTTTCATGTTTCCTCTCCTTCCCTATTTATTCGTCTACCGGCATCCCGAATTCTTTCCGCTTCTTGACGATCTCCTCATTGATGGTGATGGCGTAGTCCAGAATGGTTTCTCTGGGATCCTCTTTGTCATTGATGACCTTACGGATGGCGTTGGTGATGTGCCGTCCGGTGTAGTAGCCGCCGGGCACCTCACGGATGCCTACGGTCTGACTCCACTGCTCCGTCAGGACTTCGATGTCCTCGGCGCTCCAGGCCAGCTGGTTGAAGGCCTTGTAATTGGCGGTAGCGTATCTGGCGGAGGAACCGAGCAGAGCCTCGATCTCCCGGCCGAACCGCACCTGAGTGTCGGCGCTGGCCCACCACTTCATGAACTCCCAGGAGTTATTGCGGAGGACGTCGCTGTCCGTCTTGATCATCATGGTGGCGCTGCCGGTGATGAAGTCGGCCCGGTCGATGTAGGTGCTGCCGTCCTCGGCCACCTTCTCCGTGCCGGGGATCAGAGTGAAATCCCACAGGCCCCGGATCTCCGGTGCGGACACCGTCAGAGTGTTATAAATCGTATAGTTGGTGATGCCGATGGGCATCTCGCCGGAACGGAACCGGCTGACGAAATCATATATGGTAGGAATGCCGTAATCCGTAAAGTACTTGGTGTATTCCGCAAAGGCCTCCACGCCCGCTTCCTCGTTCACCGTGGTCCGGGTGCCCTCTTCATTGTAGAGGTCGCCGTCGTTCTGGAACAGGAGGCTGAAATACATGGTCAGGTCAGGAGTGTTGGATGCGATGCTGGTGCTGGCTGCGCCGGAACCGCTGCTGCCCGCCGCCGTGGGGATGCCCACGCTCAGGTTGTTGCCCTGGATGGTAGGAAGCATCTCGATGAGATCCTGCCATGTCTGGGGCGGTTCCAGCCCCAGTTCCTCCAGCACGTCCTCACGATAGAACATGACGTTGAACTGCTGAGTCTCCGGCAGGGCGTAAAGCTGATCGCCCAGGCGGTACTGCTCATAGGAGCTCTCGGTAAAGTCTGCGAGCACCTGGGGCAGATCCGGGAACTGGCTCAGATCCTCCACCGCATTACGCAGGGCGTAGTTGACGGGCTGATCCGCACCCACGGAAAGCACCACGTTGGGCCCTCTCCCGGCCACCACTGCGCTCAGCAGGGCGTCGGCGCCTACGATCTCCACGTTCACCTTGACTCCGGTGTTGGGGGTGAAGGTGTCGTCCACCATAGTCTTCAGGATGGTGCCCTGGTCTCTGCCGGTGAGCACCCAGACCTTGATCACTTCGTCGGTATCCGCATATACGTCGCCCACGGCGTCATAATCCACGATGAAGGAAGCGCCGAAGGACTTGATCTCGTGCAGGGCCTGCATGAAGAAATTGGAGGTATCCTTCTCCACCTTGCCCTCCGTGCCGCTGACCACCAGATAGTCGATGTCCAGCTTGGTCTCGCTCATGGAGAGAAGGGCGGTGCCCAGGGCGGTGATGTTGTCCTTGAAGGTGGTGAATTCCACCGTGATCTTGTTGGGCTTTTCCACGAACCGCTCCAGCTGCTGGGCCAGGGTCTGGGCCGTGGCGATCCGATCGGCCTTCTGGCCGGTGTAAGCCACCATTTCATCCACGATCTTGTAGAGCCGCTTGGACTCCAGGGACATGGCGTCGATGATTTCCGGATAAACCTGATGGATGTTGTAGTCTCTGTACTGGTCCGGATTGGCTCCCGTGTAGACCAGGATCCGGCGGTAAATCTGGTTCAGGCGGAAGGTGGAATCCTCCAGCTCTTCCAGGATGGAACCCATGCCGCCCAGAGTGGCCTCCAGGCGAATGGTGTGCTCTCCCGCTTCCAGGTAAATGTCATAGGGTTCGCCCGCCTCGTCTCCCAGGGTCAGGCACTCCCAGTCATTGCTGTATTCAAAAGGAACCTCATCCAGCTCCGCAAAGGGAACTTTCCCGTCTATGTACACCTTGCGGCTGGAAACGCTACCTCTGGCGTAATTCTGTCTTCCTTTGACGGTGATGTTGTAGTAGCCGTTCTCCGGCACCGTGAACTTCCACTCGATCCACTGTCCGGCGCTGCTCCAGGCTTCGCCGCCCACGTAGTTGAGCACGGTCCGCATCACAGTATTGGGCTCCGTCGTAGGGGAGGAACGATCATATTTTGCATAAAGGGAGGATTCGGAACGATAGGTAGATGTCTCGCCCTGGACCTTCTGCACGTAGGTCAGGCCCTCTCCGGAAGCTGCCTTCCCGGCATTGGCGGCCTTGTACTCCTCGTAAGTGTCGGCCGTTTCCACTGCGGCCAGCACCAGCCTGCGGAGGACCACCGGCTCATTGATGGCTTCCAGGGTCAGGGTATTGACACCCTTTTCAAAATAGAATTGGTAGGGCTCGGTCACGTAGCCCATGTCGTCTCTGCAGTAATCGCCCTGCCACTGATACTCTTCCACCTGGGTGGGACGGATCTCGTTGCCCTGGTTGTCCACCCGGACTTCCCCGCCGTCCTTCCAGATCCGCAGGAAGGTAATGTTGGCAGCCTTCTCAAAAGGAAGCTCTCCGTTCACGTAGACGGCCCTTTCCACGGGCACGCCCCTGGATTCCACGGTCATGTATTCCAGATACAGATTGTAGAAACCGGCTTCCGGCACGTCCACGTTCCAGGTCACTGTGGAATCCGCATCGGTATACAGAACCTGGGCTTCCCCGGCATAATCCTTCTGAACCTCCACGCCTTCTCCGGAAACGTAATCTGTCAGATTCACCTCCACGCTTTCGGAAGGACGCGCCCCGTCGGGATGCGCAAGCAGGGAAAGAGCGTAGGTTCCCTCTCTCTCGGCTCCTTCCACGTCTGTGGTCAGGTCGTATCCCTCGTACTTTTCATGGAAATCCACATCCCGGGTGAGATTGGATACTAGGATGAACACGATGACCACAACTATGATGCCTGCTAACAGAGATAGCTTTTTGACAGAATCTTTCATAATCGCCTCCATGTAATTGAGCAGATTGGGCAGCTTTTCGTAGGCTGCAGGTTCTCCCATTTGTTTAAGTTAATTCATTGTAACACTGTTTTTTCGTTTCTGCTTCTCAATTATTGCTAAGTTCTTCTCACATATTGCTCACTTTTCAAGAAATTTTTATTTTTGCATCAGGGTTGTTTCACAAAGAATAATCTTAACCAGAAAAAACGTTGATCATATCGGGAGTTATGGATGCTATACAAAAT
>CANQPH010000089.1 GCA_947625675.1 uncultured Acetatifactor sp. | reverse complement strand
TGCGGAGAGAAAATTTATATAAAATAAGCAAGAAAACCCAATAAAATTAATGGGTTACGGCATTTGACAAATGCCTAGAACTCTATTTGTCAAAGGAGAGCGCAGTTGTCAAAAAGAGTGCAGTTGAGAAACGGAGGATAAGATGGCGGAGCATATCAGGGTACTTTTATCGGAAAAAGAAGTGGATGACAGGATTCAGCAGATCGGAGAGCAGATCAGCAGGGATTACGCCGGGAAACAGGTTCACCTGGTGTGCGTGCTGAAGGGCGGCAGCTTTTTCATGTGCGAGCTGGCCAAGCGCATCAGCGTGCCCGTGTCCCTGGATTTCATGTCCGTGTCCAGCTACGGCAAGGACACCAAGTCCAGCGGCGTGGTGAAGATCGTGAAGGATCTGGACGAATCCATCAAGGACAAGGACGTGCTGGTGGTGGAGGACATCGTGGATTCCGGCAGGACCTTGAGTTATCTGCTGGAAATGCTGCGGGACAGGGGCCCGAAGTCCCTGCATCTGTGCACCCTGTTGGATAAGCCGGACAGGCGCGTGGTGGACGTGGACGTGGATTATACAGGCTTTCAGATTCCGGACGAGTTCGTGGTAGGCTATGGCCTGGACTATGACCAGAAATACCGCAATCTCCCTTACATCGGGGTTGTGGAGTTTGACTAAGCCGGGAGCATTTGCGGAGGATAGGATTGAGACAGGAAAACAGCGGTATTTTTTCATTTATATTATTCATATTGTTCATCGTCATATTGTTCGGGGGCTATAACATGCTCCAGAATCCCAAGGAGGATTACAGCCAGGAACAGTTCGTGACGGACGCCCAGGCGGGCCAGGTGAGCCGGGTGGAGATCACCCCCAATCCGGAGACCCCTACCGGGTACCTCACCGTGTACCGGACCCAGGGAGGCCAGAGAACCCTTTATGTGACGGACGTGCAGGAAGCGGAAGATCTGGTGAGAAGCCTGGGGATCGCTCCCATCGTCAACAAGGTGCACCGGGAGAGCTGGATGGTGACCACGCTGCTTCCCATGTTGATCGTGGCGGTCGTGGCGGTCTTCCTGTTCATGATGATGAACGCCCAGAACGCCAATAACAGCGCCAACGGGAAGATGATGAACTTCGGCAAGAGCCGGGCCAAGCTGTCCATCGGCGACAACAAGGTGAATTTTCAGTCGGTGGCCGGTCTGAAGGAGGAAAAAGAGGATCTGGTGGAGATCGTGGATTTCCTGAAGGATCCCGGAAAGTTTACCAGGGTGGGCGCCCGGATTCCCAAGGGCGTGCTGCTGGAGGGCCCTCCCGGCACCGGCAAGACTTTGCTTGCCAAGGCGGTGGCCGGAGAAGCGGGAGTGCCGTTTTTCAGCATTTCCGGTTCGGATTTCGTGGAAATGTTCGTGGGCGTGGGCGCTTCCCGGGTTCGGGACCTGTTTGAGGAAGCCAAGAGGAATTCCCCCTGCATCATCTTTATCGATGAGATCGATGCGGTGGCCAGGCGCCGGGGCACCGGCATGGGCGGCGGCCACGATGAAAGGGAGCAGACCCTGAACCAGCTGCTGGTGGAGATGGACGGTTTCGGCGTCAACGAGGGCATCATCGTCATGGCGGCCACCAACAGGGTGGACATTCTGGATCCCGCCATTCTGCGTCCGGGGCGTTTCGACCGGAAGGTGGCGGTGAGCACGCCGGACATCGGGGCCCGGGAGGAGATCCTGCGGGTGCATGCCAAGAACAAGCCCCTGCGGGACGACGTGGACTTAAAACAGGTGGCCCAGACCACGGCGGGCTTTACCGGGGCGGATCTGGAGAACCTGCTGAACGAGGCGGCCATTGCGGCGGCCAAGGAGGACAGACCTTATATCGTTCCGGAAGACATTCAGAAATCCTTCGTGAAGGTGGGCATCGGCACGGAGAAAAAGAGCGTGATCATTTCCGAGAAGGAGAAGCGGATCACGGCATACCATGAAGCCGGTCACGCCATCCTGTTCCACGTCCTGCCGGACATGGGGCCGGTTTATACCGTTTCCATCATCCCCACGGGACGGGGGGCGGCGGGCTACACCATGCCCCTGCCGGAAAAGGATGAGATGTTTCTGACCAAGGGCAAGATGCTCCAGGACATCATGGTTTCCATGGGAGGCCGCATTGCGGAGGAACTGATCTTCGGGGACATCACCACCGGGGCGTCCGGGGATATCAAGCGAGCGACCCAGGTGGCCCGCAGGATGGTGACTCGTTTCGGCATGAGCGACAACATCGGCGTGATCTGCTATGACAACGATGACGACGAGGTGTTCATCGGCCGGGATCTGGCCCACGCCAAGTCCCACAGCGAGAAGGTGGCCAGCGAGATCGATGCGGAAGTGAAGTCCATCATCGACGGCTGCTACGCCAAGGCCAAGGCCATCATCCAGGAGCATGAAGGGGTGCTTCACCGCTGCGCCAGCCTTCTTTTGGAAAAAGAGAAGATCGGCCGGGAAGAGTTCGAACAACTGTTTGCGTAAAAATAAACAAAAAACAAATGCTAAATTTGTGAAGTTTGTGAATTCTGAGTATAGCAAAAATCCGGCCCTCATGGTATTATAATATGCGTAACCCCCCAATACATTATATAGTTTTTTGCTATACCCCATAAGAAGAAATACCTTCTCTATGAAAAGACGGCTTGTAAAAGCCGTCTTTTTACTATACAATTAAGATAAGCACAAAAAGACGAAGGAGGTTTGCAATGAGCGTCATATCGCTGAACGGCAATGGAATTTTGTTTCAGAACAGGGACGAGACCCTTTTGGTGCAGCCTTACGGGAAAAACTGTGTCAGGGTGCGGGAGTCCCGCAACACCAGGCTTTCAGAGGAGGCCTGGACCCTTTTGCCCCCGGAGGACTGTCAGGCTTTGGCCCGGTTGGAGGAGAATAAAGGCGCCGTCGAGAAGGGCGTGCTGGAGAACGGGAAGCTGACGGTGGAGGTAAAGCGCATCTGGGGCGGCGGCAGGGTGGAATTCAAGAAGGACGGGAAAACGGTGCTGGCCACTCATGAGGAAGGGGATCCGGTGACCCGTTACGCCCATACGGAGGGAGACCATTACCGCACCAGGGTTATCTTCGATGCCAGGGAAGAGCATATTTACGGATTGGGACAGGAGCAGCAGGGCTTCTTCGATCGGAAGGGCTGCACCTATGACCTGGCCCATTGGAACACCAAATCCACCTTGCCCGTGATCTATTCCTCTTTGGGCTATGGCTTCCTGTGGAACAATCCTTCCCCCGGCAGGGTGGAGTTCGGCCGCAATCACACCGTGTGGACGGCGGACAGCTGCTATCAGGCGGATTATCTGGTGTTCGTGGGGGATACTCCGGCGGAGGTGCTGAACACCTATTGCCGCCTTACGGGCTTTGCCCCCGTTTTGCCGGATTGGGCGGCGGGCTTCTGGCAGAGCAAGTGCCGCTATGAATCCCAGGAGGAACTTCTGGAGGTGGCCAGGGAGTATCACAGGCGGGGCATTCCGGTGGACGTCATCATCGTGGATTTCTTCCATTGGACGGAACAGGGCAACTGTGATTTCGATCCCAAGTATTGGCCGGATCCGGAAGGGATGGTGAAGGAACTGAAAGAAATGGGCATGCGCCCGGCGGTTTCCTACTGGCCCACCATCAACCCGGCCAGCCGCAACTGGCGGGAGATGAATGACAGGAATCTGCTGGTCCGCACGGAGAACGGACAATACGGCATTTTCGACTTCTGGGGGCAGCAGGCCTATGTGGACATGACCAATCCGGAGACCCGGGAGTTCGTCTGGGAGCAGTTCCGCAAGACCTATTTAAAATATGGCTTCCGAACCTTCTGGCTGGACGAGGCGGAGCCGGAGGTGCATCCCCAGCAGTTCAACAACCTGAAGCTCCATCTGGGCAACATGGCCCAGACCGCCCTTTTGTACCCTTATTACTATGCGAAGTGCTTCCATGACGGCTTGAAGTCGGAAGGAGAGGAGGAAGTGGTGCTGCTGACCAGGGCGGCCTATCCCGGGAGCCAGAAATTCGGGGCCCTGGTGTGGAACGGGGACATCGGTTCCGATTTCACGGCTCTCAGGCAGAGCGTGGTCTCCGGCCTTTCCATGGCCATGTGCGGCATCCCCTGGTGGAATTCGGATATCGGCGGATTTTCTAACGGGGACACGGAAAGCGATTACTTCCGGGAACTGGTGGTGAGATGGTTCCAGTTCGGCCTCTTCTGCCCGGTGATGCGGCTTCACGGAACCCGCAACAAGCAGTCGGATTACGTGGACAGATATCCCGGCATCATCTGCGACGGCGGCGGATACAATGAGATCTGGCGCTTCGGGGATCGGGACTATGAGATCATCAAAGGGCTGATCGAGCTGCGGTACCGCCTGAAGCCTTATATCTTGGCCTGCGGAGAGCGCACCTCCCGGACCGGGGAGCCCATTATGCGGCCCATGTTCTTCGATTTCCCGGAAGATGAAAACTGCTATGGCCTTTCGGATCAATACATGTTCGGGCCGGACATCCTGTTCGCCCCGCTTCTGGACCAGGGAGCCACCGAAAGGGAGGTTTATCTTCCGGAAGGAAATTGGGTGCGGGTCGGCAACGCTGGGGAAACGGATGGCGGGACGGAGACCGTTCCGACGGCGGACGGCAGTGCAACGGCGGGCTGCGGCAATAAGGCGGACAAATCGGTGATCGCAGGCGGCAAAACCATCTCGGCGAAGGCCGGCTTGGAGGAATTCATCGCTTATGTGCGGGAAGGGGCCCAAGTGCTGGAAGCCTTCTGAGAACTTTTTCCAAGGATTGGCCCGCAGTTCGGACATTTTTGGCCGTGCGATGAGAAAATATTTATGATGGATATATGAATTTGAATTGAAAAAGTGTCCGCAAGTCAACTGTGACTTCGGACACTTTTTTAGGTGATACTGCGGGTAGCCGGACTTGAACCGGCACGAGGTCGCCCCCGAGGGATTTTAAGTCCCTTGCGTCTGCCTATTCCGCCATACCCGCAAGGCCGGAAAATGCGGCCATCCCTTCTGAAAACCGCCCGTCCGGGGCGTCATGCCGCATATCCGCATGGATGGGGGTGGATTCGAACCACCGAAGCAATTTGCAGCAGATTTACAGTCTGTCCCCTTTGGCCACTCGGGAA
>CANQPH010000088.1 GCA_947625675.1 uncultured Acetatifactor sp. | reverse complement strand
TCTTTCAAAAAATCGGCAGAGCGGCACTTTGGACAGGTTCCGCCGCTTTTTAGATGCAGTTTGCGGAAACTCAAGTGTTTTCTGAAAAGATAGTGTAAGTTTACCTTCGGAAATAATGAGATAGAAATCACCCTTGGTGCGCTGATAAAGTATCAGGCCATGACTTGCGATTTTACTTTACCTCGTATTCCCATCTTTTGCAAGCATCTTTTTTGACCAGGTGCTTTCAAGTCTGTCCTTTTTGTTGCATCTCTTTCCCATGCGCCTGTGGATGTCTTTATAATCCCCATATGTGGGCATTGAAATAGACCTTCTTCTTGCTCTGCGGGGACAGGCTGTGCGTGATGCTCTCCACGTATTTCCCCAGTTCCCCGTGCCGGTTCCGCTCCGATCTCAGCACCTCCGCCGCACTGAGGACCTCTTCCTCCGCACCCGCCGCCACCGGCAGTCCCCCCTTCTGGTACCTTGCCAGCTCCAGCATGTCCCCTCCGTTCATGTAATACGCCCGCAGCTGCGCCATCTTCCCGGCCCCTTCCACGCTCCAGCCCATCGGCCTCGAGCTCATCCGGCTCGACAGCACGTGGCTCACGTGCCCTTCCGCACTGCATCCGGACACCCCCTCCTCCCTCCCCAGGCGCATCCTTGCGGCCTCCCAGTTCGACAGCACGTACTCCCTCGCCTTCTCCATCCGCTCTTCTCCGGCCCCCTCCTTCAGGTAGCCCTCCAGTTCCCTCACCTTCCCCTCGAACGCCACCTTCCCGCCGTCCCGGATGGCACGGCGCAGTTCCTCCTTCGCATCCTCCCGGCTGTCCAGCATGTGGCTTGTCAGCCTCGTGAGGGCCTTCTCCAGGTGAAACCCGTCCAACACGTGGGTCAGCCCCGAAAGCCTCCTCACCCCGGACAGGATCCAGCTCCCCCCGTCCCCGTTCACGTAGACCTTCTTCACCTTTTTCAAGTCGTAGTTCCCGTCCATGTATTCATACACCTCGTCCCACAGCTCCCGGTTCCCCTCCCCCTCGCACACCCGGCAGAAGCAGTGCGGGTTCACGAGCCTCCTCCTCCCGCCGCCCGGGGATTCCTCCTCCGTCCCCTCGTACACGTAGACCAGCTTGACGATCTGGCAGTTGCTCTTCACCCCCTTCCCGGAGCCCCCAAGGTCCCCCTTCTTCTCCAGGAACTGCAGTGACACGTGGTCCTCGTCTGCGTCTATGTAGAGGTACTCCACCTCCCGCTTCCTTCCCACGCCTTTCTCCCATGACGGAAACTCCAGGCCGTGCAGCTTGTTCTTCACCGTCTGCCTGCTCACCCCGCCTCCCAGGCTGCTCCCTTCCCCTCCACGGCGGTAGGACGTCTGCACGACCTCCTCCAGGAGCCTCGCCTCCGCGTCCTCCGTCATGCGTTCGTGCCTTCCCATTCCCATGATCCTGTCCAGCAGGTACTCGCTCTTCCCCGTCCTTTTGTCCGTGAAGAGGGTCTTGCGGAAGCTCACCGTCCCCAGGGACGTGATGAGCCGCTTCTCGCTGCGCCCCTCCACCTGCCAGTTCCTCTTCCTCACGGGGCTCTCCCGCAGCATCTCGTCCATGGTTTCCAGGGACTCGGCGACCATCTGCAGACCAAGGTTTTGCAGTTCCGACGTCAGCCCCAGGACGTACTCGGCGATCCTAGTGGGGTCCTTTAAAAATTTATTTTCCAATTCTTCAAATTTGTTGATGCATTTTTCCTCAAAATACTTTATACTCTTAACCATGGGGACACCTTCCTTTGTGTGTATTTTCTTGGTCGATAATACTTTATCACAAAGTGGTGTCCCTTTTCTTCATTTTCCGAATAAAATTTTACACTAGCTTCTGAAAAACTCCAGGATCCGCCCGCTGCATAGGCGCAGTATTGCCGCACTGTTTGATTCTGTCATTACCATGTCAGGTGAAATCAATTACCCACCTCAGGTGCGCTTGATTTCCTGCTGACATGATATTATACTGGTATCGATCCAGCTTACAAAAAGATCGAACAGGAAAAGACCGAATTCAAATAGGAAAAGACCGATTAGAACAAACGGAGGTACTTGCCATGTGGCGTCATCTTACGAAAATTCTCGCCCTTCTGTTAAACCTGAGCCTTTTGTCGTCCATGCTCGGAGGCTGCGCCGGGGAAAAAGAAGAGCAGCCCCCGGAGGGCACGGCGGAAGTCCAGGAGGAAGGTTCCCTGAAAGTTCCCGGCGAAATCTCCGCTTATGATACGAGAAACAGCGATTACGGCCTCACCGTGGACGCTGGGAACCAGGTTCATGAGATCAGCGACCTGCTCTTCGGCATCTTCATCGAGGACATCAACTTCGCCGCCGACGGCGGGCTCTATGCGGAGCTCGTCCAAAACCGTTCCTTTGAATTCACCGCTTTTGCCCAAGGAGACGAAAAGCACGCCTGGTCCGACGTAGGAAAAATAGAGGCCAACGTGGCGGTGGACGACCTCCAGGGCTGCCTGAATCCCAACAACACCAATTATATGGTAATGAGAAACGCTTCCCAAGAGCCTGCGGGCATCGCCAACCGGGGATTTCTGGACGGCATCGCCGTGACGGAAGGTGCGGGCTACGATTTTTCCGTATGGGCGAAGGGTCTGGAGGGTTATGTCGGGCCGCTCTACGTGGACATCATGGTGAACGGAGAGAGCGCCGCCCACGGAGAGATTCCCGCCTTGAGCGGAGAATGGGCCAAATATGAGCTGGAGCTTGTCTGCGCCAAGACCGCCTCTCCCAACGTCTCGCTTCAGGTGACCATGGACCGGGGTGCGGCGGCGGTGGACATGGTATCCCTTTTCCCCCAGGACACCTTCAAAGGCCGGAAGAACGGTCTCCGCAAAGATCTGGGCGAAAAGCTGGAAGCGCTGCAACCCCGGTTCCTGCGGTTCCCCGGCGGATGCGTGATCGAAGGCCTCAACCTGGACGTGGCTTATAACTGGAAGGACTCCATCGGAGCGGATGAAAACGGCGATCCCCTGCTCTGGAACGGCACCTATGGAGACGTGGCCGCAAGGCGGCAGGGACAGGACATTTGGACCAATGTGAATACCAGCTCGGACCCCTACCCCAGCTTCATGTCTTACGGACTGGGTTTTTACGAATATTTCCTGCTGGCCGAGGACATCGGTGCCGTGGGCGTGCCGGTGCTCAACTGCGGCATGGCCTGTACGGTCCGGGGCGGCAATATTGCGCCTCTGTCCTCCGAAGAAATGCAGGGCTTCATCCAGGACGCCCTGGATCTGGTGGAATTCTGTCGGGGCGGCGGGGACACTGAGTGGGGAGCGGTCCGTACCGCCATGGGGCACCCGGAACCCTTCGCCCTCAAATATATAGGAATCGGCAATGAACAGTGGGGAAACAATTATTTCCAGCACTACTCTTCCGACACGCTGGATCAATGGGAAGAAGTCTCCGACGGCATCTGGAGCGTTGAGGACGGAAAACTCGTCCAGGCGGATACCGCCACCAATACCGGAGCCTACAGCAGCACCGGCTCCGCCCTCTACTTTGGAGATACGGACTGGACCAACTATACCCTCACCCTGGACGCCACCAAAACCGGAGGTCTGGAAGGATTCTTGATCCCTTTCGCCGTCCAGGACAAGGATAACAACTATTTCTGGAACATCGGTGGATGGAACAACACCGTTTCGGCGCTCCAGAGAGTGTCGAGCGGCGCCAAGACCGACCAGATCGGCTCCACCTCGAAAAAGCTCTCCATCAAAACGGGGCAGACCTACCAATTAAAGGTGGTGGTAACGCCGGAGAACGTCAAATGCTACGTGGACGGCGGGCTTTACGTGAACTACTCTCCTGCCCCCGTCACCAAGGCGGACGCTTACGAAGTCGCCAGCACCGATGAATCCGGCGACATCATCCTCAAACTCGTCAACGTCACCGGGGAAAGCCGAACCTTCGCCGTGGACATCCAAAATGCCCACATTACCAGCGATACGGCGGAAGTGGAACAGGCGGCGGGTGCAAGTCTCCAGGATGACAACATCCTGGGCCGGGAACCGGTGGTGACGCTGGAATCCTCCACCGCCGCAGGCGTTTCGGATCGGTTCAACTACACGGTTCCCAAGTATTCCGTCACGGTGCTGCGCATCAAGACGAAATAAGCTAAACTGCCCCTCCGCCGTTCCCTCTTCCAGGAGGCGCAGGGGGCAGTCTCTCCTCCGCAAACTGCAGGGCAATCACGCTTCCAGGAACCGCAGGGATTTCAAGTCGAAGTCGGAACCGGGCAGGAAAATGATCTGCAGATCCGCCACTCCTTCCGCCCGCTCCATCTCAAATCTGCGGGTGACCAGTTCCTCCGTTTGTTCAAATTCCACCGCAATGGCTTCTCTCCCGGGGAAGCGCAAATGAACTGTGTTCCTCCCGCCGTGAGCCCTTCCGGTGATCTCCACGGTGGAGGAACCTTTTTGCAGATCAATCCCCTTGAATAGCAGGCTAACGTTATTGCCGATATGCCGGATCAGCTCGTCATCGGCCTGGAAGGAATCTCCGTATACGGCGTCATTCTCCACCGCAAGGATCTCCTCCCCCAGCCTTCTGGGGCTTGCGAACCTGAAACCCTTGAAGCGAAGCTGTTCGTGCAACACGAATTCCAGCTTATGCTCTCCCTTAAGCTTCTCCGGAAGCCGGAAAGTATTGTATTTATACACGTTCCACTCGTTCTTGGCCTGGAATTCCAGCGTTGTCAGGAGCCTGCCGTCGCAGCGCAGATCCACGGGGATTTTTCCTTCATTATAGGTATAAATCCCTATCGTCACTTCATCGGAACCGATTTTCCCGAAATCCACCCGTTCAAACACCACCTCCGTGTCCCCCGGATTCGAAAGAATCCCGCCCTCCATGTTGCTCACAAGAGCGCTGGCATTGGAAGCGATGGAGGCGCACAGGATCTCGTCATAGGGATGGAAGCTTGCGGCCCCAAAGCCCTGGTTCTCCATTTCAAGCTCAGAAATGACCTCTTCCACCTCCGTCCCATTCTTACAATAAGCCCTGAGCCTGTACTTCCCGTCTCCCCGGGGCTTCAGCACGGCCCGCAGACCGTCCCGGGATATCTCCAGCAGATTAGTCTCCACGCCGGAATCCGTAACCGCCTTGAAGTAAACGTCCTCGGCGGAAAAATCCGAGTCTTCCGGCAAAAGCCTGACATAAGCGCAGGCTGGCGCATTTTCCGGCCGGATGACCTGGGCGGAAACGGAAAGCTCGATTTTCCGAAGGGGGCGGTCCCCCTTCACCTCATGACAGATCTTGTCCTCCAGGCAGGATATACCTTCCAGACAGGAGACACCTTCTAAACGAGCTGTACCTTCCAAGCGGGGGCCATTCTTCTGATAAGATGCGCTTTCAAGGGGATATTCCCTCCTAGGGCAAATCGCATCCCCCGAACCGGCTGCGCACTCCCCAAGTCCGTCCGCAACGCTCTGCAGCGTCAGGATACTCTCCGGAAGGCCGGGAGACGTGGCTCGAATGCGGATTTCCCCCGCCTCCTTCGTCGCCCCTATCATGATCAAAAGCTTCCCACTAAACAGCCTGCGAGAGGTGCATTTGTACGGTTCATAGTCCGTGGAGTCCCCGTTGTCAAGCCCCAGGAGCCTGCCTGC
>CANQPH010000087.1 GCA_947625675.1 uncultured Acetatifactor sp. | reverse complement strand
CTCGGGATTTGTGCTGCCGCACAAAGTCCCTTTGAGTCAAATGCCGCCTGATCGGCGGCAGAATGCGAGGAAAGATGAAAATTGCGATGATGACCAACAATTACAAGCCTTTTGTGGCGGGAGTGCCCGTTTCCATCGAACGGCTGGCCAGGGGCCTGCAGGCTTGCGGCCACCAGGTGACGGTGTTCGCCCCCACTTATGGGGAGAAATTTGCGGCGCAGCGGGAAGCGACCGCAATTTTGCCGGAGGATGGGGCTGCGACAACCGGAGCGTTGTTGGAAGCGGCTGCGGTTCCGCAGGAAGATGAAGCTGCGGCGGCCGGAGCGTTGACGGAAGCGACAGAAGCGCCAAGTGCATCCGTCTCGGAGCCGGACGTTCCCGTTTTCCGTTACGCTTCCCTGCTCCAGAACTTCGTGGGCGGCATAGTGTTTCCTAATCCTCTGGATCCCAGAATTGAAGAGGAATTTCGCAGGGGAGATTTCGACGTGATCCACGTCCATCATCCCATGCTCATCGGACGGACCGCCGTATATCTTTCCAGAAAATATCACGTCCCTTTGGTTTTTACCTATCATACCCGGTATGAGCAATATTTGTGCTACGTCAAGGGGATCCGCCTGTTGGAGGAAGGGGCGAAGAGGGGAAAAGGAGCATTGGCCAGGGGAGAGGGAAGGCTTCTGGCCGGGATCCAGGAAAAAATCGTTCCCTTCTGGCTGAGGACTTTTTTAAGGCATTGCAGCCTGGTGTTCGCACCCACGGAGGGCATGAAGGAGTATCTGACGAAAACCGGAGGGTATCCCGCTTCTCAGGTGGCGGTATTGCCTACGGGGCTGGAGAAGGGGCAGTTTCAGGTAGGGGAAGAAGAGCGCCTAAGGGTGCGCAGCGCCTGCGGTGCGGAAGGGATTCCCCTTTTCTTGTCCGTCTCCCGGATGGCCCATGAAAAAAACGTGGCCTTCCTGCTGCGCAGTGCGGCCGAATTCAAGGAACGCTTCGGAAGACCTTTTCGCCTGCTTTTGATAGGGGAGGGACCGAATAAAGAAGACTATCTGAGACTTTCCCGGGAGCTTGGCTTGGAGGAAGAGGTGATCTTTGCCGGTAAAATGGAAAATTCCGAAATCACTCCTTATTATGCCGCCGCAGATGCTTTCCTGTTCGCTTCCAAGACGGAGACCCAGGGAATTGTGCTCCTGGAGGCCTTTGCAGGCGGGACGCCCGTGATCGCCCTGGACGCCACCGGCGTGCGGGATCTGGTAGAGGATGGGAAAAACGGCTTTTTGTGTCCAGAGGAGGAAGCGGAGTTTGCCCGCAGGATTCTGGAGCTGGTTTCCGATAGAATCCTGCTGGAACGGTTCTCCGAAACGGCTCAGGAAACCGCTCAAAAATATAAGGAAGAATTCGTTGCAGAATCCGCCGCCAAACTTTATAATAAGATTATTGCAGAGCACCGGGAGCGAGAATGTTGGAAGAACGCTGCCAGAAGGGAACTGTTGGTGCGGTAAACCGAATCGGCTGCTAAAAGAGGTACAGCTTGTGCGGTAAACCGAAACGGCTGGCAAAAAGGCACAGTTGGTAGGGTGAGTCGGAACGGCTGCAAAAAGGGCATGGCTGGTGTGGTGATTGAGACCGACTGCGGAAGAAAATTGTCTGCGGCAGCGCCCCGGAATATCTGTAAAATAGGAAAAATTTGAGGAAATGCGTGTGGAAAAGTCATATCATATTTTAGTGGTGGAGGACGATAAGGAGATTCGGGACGGCATCGAGATTTATCTGCGCAACCAGGGGTACCGGGTGTCCAAGGCGGCCAACGGCCGGGAAGGACTGGAAGCGGTTCAGAGGGAAGAATTTCATTTGGCTATCCTGGACATCATGATGCCCGTCATGGACGGGGTCACCATGCTGATGAAGCTGCGGGCCATGAATTATGAGTTCCCGGTGATCATGCTCTCCGCCAAGTCCGAAGAGGTGGACAAGATCATGGGGCTCAACATGGGGGCGGACGATTACGTGACCAAGCCCTTTACGCCCCTGGAGCTCTTGGCCCGGGTAAATTCCCATCTGCGCCGGTATTCCAAATATCTGTCGGCGGTGGAAGGGGAAAAGACGGACGAACACGTCTATACCATCGGCGGCCTGGAGCTCAACGAGGACACGGTGGAGGTCACCGTGGACGGGGAGCCCGTGAAGCTGACGCCCATGGAGTTCAAGATCGTCCAGCTCCTGATCAAGAATCCCGGCAGGGTGTTTTCTGCGGAGGAGATCTACGAAAGGGTGTGGAACGAGAAGGCCATCAATACGGACACCATCATGGTCCATGTCCGCAACATCCGGGAGAAAATCGAACTGGATCCCAGGAATCCAAAGTACCTGAAGGTAGTGTGGGGCGTGGGATACAAGATTGAAAAGCAGTAACGGTTCCGGAGAGAAGGCTTTCCGGACGGAAAGGATTTGAACCATGAAGAACAAAGAATCCCGTCGTTCCCTGCGTTGGCTCGTGATCGGTCTGTTGGTGTCTTTGACGGCTGCGGCCCTTTTCCTGTCCTGCTATGGGATTTTCAAAAGCAAGGCCGAGCAGGCCTATGAAAATCCTCTGGAAACATCCAACAACATCGAATTCTTATATCGGTGTAACCAGGTTCTGTACCGGGCGCTCTACAACGAAACCGCCCGGCCGGAGTTAGATTATCTGGATCTCTACTATTCGATCAGCGAGGAATTGCTTCCTTACGCCCCTTACGGCCTGAATGCGGAGGATGGAGAATACCTGTACCTGGAAGATTCTGCGGGAAATCCTTCCCCGGAAGAGACGCCGGAAGCCCTGGATGAGTCGCCGGAAGACCCGGAGATGCCGGACAATCCGGCGGATTCTGTCCGGGAGGATCCTCCCGCGTCGGAGCAGTATGTGGAACAGCAGAGGGAAAATTATCTGCGCACTGCGGAGCTTCTCCAGGAGAAAGGCGGATATTTCAGCGCCCTGGAAGGTTGTTTCCAGAACATGGGGCTGATTTATGATTACCTGATCCGGGATACGCAAACGGGGAGAACCATCACCAATGCGGAGGATATCCAGGATCTGATAAACGGCGAGGGATATGCCTTTCTCCTGAGTTTTCAATATGATGAAGAGGGCAATCCCAGCGTGGGAGACAGGATCGTGGGAGAGGATTCCGCCCTGATCAGACGATGCGCCGCAGAACTGACCAGGAGCCTTGCCCTGCCCAGCGACCAGGGCGTGCTTTTGGGCACCACCTATGGACCCGGTGACTTTCAAGGAATGGAGCAGTACGTGGTAAGGCATTATCTCAAGAACTGTCAGATCTTCTATGGCATGAAGGAGGGCATGCTGGAGCAGATCGATCAGGGAACTTTGGCTTCCGAACTGGAGATCCAGCTCTATTCCGGTTATTGGGGCAGAATGCGGCACCTTTATATGTACCGTTCCGGCATAGACAGTTATTATCATCTGTTCCTGCTGGTCATTCTTCTCCTGGCCTTCACCCTGCCCCTGGTGGACAAGGACCGGCCCTGGGCCTCCTTCTCCATTTGCCGGGTTCCCCTGGAGATCCTGTTTTTCTTCAGCTTTTTGCTGCTTCTCATGGTAGGGCCGGTGCGCACCATGTTTGCGGGCATCATCAGCGGGGAATGGGAGAATGGCGTAAGTTCCGTGCTGCGCACCCTGGGATTTTCCGTGGGAAAGCTGGAACAAAGCGTGCTCTGCTATGGCTTCAATCTGGCCATCCTGACGGCCCTGTTCCTGGCGGTCTGGTACATCGGCATCTGCCTGCGCCGCATCCGGGAGACCGGGATCCTGGCCTATGTCAGGGAAAAAAGTGAGATATACCATATTTTCCCTTTCTTGAAGAACAAGGCCTATCCTTTTTTCAAGAAAAAGATCCTGGACTTTTATCATTCGCTGGAGCAGATCGACCTGACGAAGGACGTGAAAAAGAAGTTGATCAAGCTGGTGATCCTCAATGGCATCGTGCTGTCCTTCATCTGCGTCATGTGGATCGGAGGCTTTGCGGCGGTGATCGTCTATTCCCTGCTTTTGTACTGGGTGCTGAAAAAATACATCAGTGATATCCAGAGGAGATATCGAATCCTGCTGGAGGCCACCAACGAGATCGCCCAGGGCAACCTGAACGTGTCCATCCGGGAAAACCTGGGAGTGTTCGAGCCTTTCCGGCCCCAGATCTACCGCATCCAACAGGGCTTTAAGCGGGCGGTGGAGGAAGAGGTGAAGAGCCAGCGCATGAAGACGGAGCTGATCACCAACGTTTCCCACGATCTGAAGACGCCCTTGACGGCCATCATCACTTATGTCAACCTTTTGAAAGAGGAAGGAATCACGGAGGAAGAGCGGAAAGCTTATCTGGACACCCTGGAACGGAAGTCCCTGCGTCTGAAGGTGCTCATCGAGGATCTCTTCGAGGTGAGCAAGGCCACTTCCAAATCCATGCAGCTCAATATCATGGACGTGGATCTCATGAACCTGGTGAAGCAGGTGGCCCTGGAAATGTCCGACAAGCTGAAGGAGAGCGGTCTGGAGATGCGCATGAACCTGACGGAGGAAAAGGCGGTTCTGCGCCTGGACAGCCAGAAGACCTATCGTATTTTCGAGAATCTGTTCGTCAACATCGCCAAATATTCCCTGTTGGGCACCCGGGTCTATGTAAACGGACTCATTTCCCAGGGAGAGGTGGTCGTCACCCTCAAGAACATTTCCAGGGAGGAGCTCCATGTGGCCCCGGAGGAACTGACGGAGCGGTTCGTGCGGGGGGACGCTTCCCGCAACACGGAGGGCAGCGGCCTGGGCCTGGCCATCGCCAAGAGCTTGACAGAGCTCCAGGGCGGGAAATTCGTGCTGGAGCTGGAGGACGACTTGTTCAAGGTTGTCGTGAGCTTCCCGCTGCCGGGGGAGCCGAAGAAACCGAGTCCGCCGGAGGAGGCAAAAACTGCAGAAACCACAGAAGAGGCGGAGCCGGTGGAAGGGAAAAACTTCTTCCAAAAGAAGAAAGGCTCGGCCACGAAAAAATAAAAACGACAGCTAGTTTTGTTCCCCGATATTTTAGGATCACCTGGATGCTTGCCTGCTCAGAGCTGCGTCCGGGTGATTTTGGATTTGGCTTTCCATTATTTGAAGAAAAGGGGATTGCATCTGCGTTTTATCTGTGTTATGATGTTGGCACTGATGTGGAATCACACAGGATGAGGGGACCTGGAGAGGAACGTAGTTCCAGAAAAAGGTAATTTCGGAAAAACATAATTTCAGGAGGAAATAGATTTATGGGAATGACAATGACGCAGAAAATCCTGGCCGCAGCGGCGGGGCTGCCAAGCGTGACCGCAGGACAGCTGATCGAAGCGAAGCTGGACCTGGTGCTGGGCAACGACATCACCAGCCCGGTGGCCATCAAGGAAATGGAAAAAATGAAGACGAGCGGGGTGTTTGACAAGGACAAGATCGCCCTGGTGCCCGACCATTTCGTGCCGAACAAGGACATCAAGTCCGCAGAGCACTGTAAGTGCGTGCGGGAATTTGCCAAACGCAACCAGATCACCAACTACTTCGAGGTGGGTGAGATGGGCATTGAGCACGCCCTGCTGCCGGAGAAAGGCCTGACCGTGGCGGGGGACGTGATCATCGGGGCGGACTCCCATACCTGCACCT
>CANQPH010000086.1 GCA_947625675.1 uncultured Acetatifactor sp. | reverse complement strand
CGGAGAGAAAATTTATATAAAATAAGCAAGAAAACCCAATAAAATTAATGGGTTACGGCATTTGACAAATGCCTAAATTTTAGAAGTATAAAGGAGAAAAAATCATGAAAACAGAGATTATCGCACTTGCCGCAGCCATCGCCATTTCCGTCAGCACCCTGGGGCCCGCCATCGGACAGGGACTGACCGCCAAGAGCGCCATGGAGAGCATTGCCCGCCAGCCGGACGCCGCCAAGGACATCCGTTCCACCCTGATCATTTCCCTAGCCCTGATGGAGGCGCTGACCATTTACGGGCTGCTGATTGCGTTCATGCTGGTGGCTAAAATCTAAGCTTCGGGGAAAATATGTTCCCTGGGAAGTATATTCAAGGTGAGATTCTATGACGATACAGATATCTGTTTTAATATGGACGATTCTGTGCTTTCTGCTGCTGGTGCTGATCCTGCGAAAGCTCCTGTTTGAGCCGGTGCTCAAGCTGTTGGACGCCCGCAGGGAGCGGCTCCAGAAGGCCGTGGACAAGAAAGCGGAATATGAGAGATTGGCAGGGGAATACGAGGCTCGCCGCAAGGAGCAGGAGGCCGCCCTCCTGGCGCAGCGCAGGCTGCAGGAAAAGCAGGAGATTGAGGCCATCCGTGCGGACAGCAAGGAAGCCCTGGAAGCCGCCCGGGTGGAAAGACTGCGCCGGGTGGATGATTACCGTCTGAAGGCGGAAGAGGAAAGCGAACGGCTTTTGGGGCTGTTGAGCGCCCATGGCTCCCGGCTGGCTCTTTCCTTTGCAGACAGTTTATTAAAGGAACAGTAAAATGGAGATTCAATACGTTGTCATTAATTTTCTGATTCTCGTGGGAATCCTGGTTCTGTTCGGCCGCAAGACCGTCATCGGCATTTTTAAGACCAGGCGGGAGAAGATCGACCGGGATCTGGATTGGGCCGAGGAGGTGGAAAACACTCCGCCGCCCGTTCCCGAGGAGGCCGTCCTGGAGGAGGAAGATCTGAACGGAAAGAACGGCGCCGCCCAGGAAAGAGCCCTGGCTTCGGCCAAGGTGGCCCAGATGCAGAGTTTCGGCGACCGGGAGTGCCGGGAAATCCACCGGAAGATGATCGAGAAGACCAAGACGAAATTTTACCAGGTTATGAAGGAACAGGTGAAGGAAGTCTTCTCCAAGGAGCCTTATCTGGGCAGGATGCAGGCTCTGGGAGAGGCGCAGATCGATGAGATCCTGAGCAGGATCGAACTGACCCCCGGCGACATGACCTACTTAAAATACCATGACGTGCTGTACGTGACGCTGACCTCGGCGTTCCCGCTGAAGCAGGACCTGGTGCGGAAGGTGGACGAGGCCACCACGAAGCTCCTGGCCCGGGTGGGCGGCAAGACCTCTCTCTGGGTCAGAGAAGATCCGGAGCTGATCGGGGGCCTGCGCCTGCGTATCGGGGATACCGTGTATGACTACACCGTGGCGGAAGAACTGTATCATTATGAAAAAAGCATCAGCAGGGCTCCCATCACCACGGACGAGCCCGTGGAGGAGGTGCTGTCCGAGTTCCTGGAGAAGGCGGAAAACTTTCAGCCCAAGATCCACGTGTATCAGCTGGGCAGGGTGATGCAGGTTTCCGACGGCATCTGCTGGATGGACGGTCTGGCGGACATCATGTACGGCGAAGTGGTGGAGTTCGACTGCGGTGAACGGGGCATGGTTCTGGACATCCAGCCGGACCGCATCGGCTGCGTGATTTTCGGGGAATATGAAAACATTGAAAGCGGCAGCAGGGTCCGCCGGGTGGGCAGGATCGCTTCCGTGCCGGTAGGCGATGCATTGCTCGGCCGAGTGGTGGACGCCATCGGCAATCCTGTGGACGGGGAGGGCTATATCTACGCTTCGGAAAAGCGTCCCATCGAGTGCCATGCGCCGGCCATCCTGGATCGGGCTCCGGTGAGCCGTCCCCTGCATACCGGCATCAAGGCCATTGACTCCCTGGTGCCCATAGGAAGGGGCCAGAGAGAGCTGATCATCGGCGACAGGCAGACCGGCAAGACCGCCATCGCCCTGGACGCCATTATCAATCAAAAAGGGAAGAATACAGTGTGTATCTATGTGGCCATCGGCCAGAAGGATACCACAGTGGCGGAGATCAAGGACAAGCTGCAGCAGAACGGGGCCATGGAATATACCACCATCGTTTCCGCCAACGCTTCCGGTTCCGCCGCCACTCAGTATATCGCACCTTTTTCCGGCACCGCCATGGCGGAATATTTCATGTATTCCGGCAGGGACGTGCTCATTATCTATGATGATTTGTCCAAGCACGCCGTGGCTTACAGAGAATTGTCCCTCTTGCTGCACCGCCCGTCGGGCCGGGAGGCTTATCCCGGGGATATTTTCTACCTCCATTCCAGGCTTCTGGAGCGGTCGGCCCAACTGTCGGAGGAAATGGGAGGGGGCTCCATCACGGCCCTGCCCATCATTGAGACTCTGGCCGGGGACATCTCCGCTTACATCCCTACCAACGTGATTTCCATCACGGACGGCCAGATTTTCCTGGAGAGCGAGCTGTTCCTAGAGGGACAGCGTCCCGCCATCAACGTGGGACTTTCCGTTTCCAGGGTGGGCGGTGCGGCCCAGACCAAGCTGATGAAACAGATGTCCGCCAGTCTGCGCACCAGGCTGGCCCAGTATCGGGAGTTGGCGGATTTCACCCAGTTCGGCACCGACATGGACGAGGATACCAAGAGAATCCTGGATTCCGGGGCCCGTCTGATGGAGGCTTTGAAGCAGGGAAGATTCCGTCCCCTGGAGGATTGGAAGCAGGCCCTTTTGCTTTTCGCCGTTTCGGAAGGCTATGCGGAGAACGTGCCTCTGGAAGGAATGAGCCAATTTGAGGAAGAGCTTTTCGCCTTCTTCGAGAAGGCCCGAGGCAGCTTGGTGGAAACCTTGAAAACCGGCAAAAAAGCGGACGGGGCCCTGCTGGATGAGATCAGGACGGCCCTGGGTGAGTTTACAAAGAGGTCTTAAAGTATGTCTTCGATACAGAGTCTGAAAAAACAACTGCGGGGCGTCCGCTCCACCCAGAAGCTGACCAAGGCCATGAAGACTATCTCCGCCGCCAAGTTTTCCAAGCTGAACGCCGCTTACGGACAATATGCGGAATACGGCAGACAATGTAGGAAAACCTTTGAAAGGCATCAGGAGGTGTTCTTGAAGGCTCTTGGGAAAGCGGATCCCCTGGCGCCCGCAGCCTTCGTGGTGATTGCGGCCAACAAGGGCCTGTGCGGGAGCTTTAACAGAGATGTGCTGGGCTTCGCCGAGGAAGAAATGAGGAAGCACAAGTCGGTGCTTTTGTTTCCCTGCGGCAGAAAGGCGATCCGTTATTTTCAGGGGAGAAAGCTTCCCGTGGAAAAAGAATATCCCTTCCATGACGTCCCTGATTTCCAGGAGAGCAACGTCCTGCTGGAGGATTTGATGGCGCTTCGGAAGGCCGGGAAGATATCTGCGGCTTACGTGGTCTATCCCAAATATCGCAACATGCTGACCCAGACTCCGGCCCTCTGCGAACTGTTTCCGGCGGGGGAGGTTCGGGAAGACCAGGACATGGAACTGCTTTTGCCGGACCGGACTGCGATCATGGGCAGGACGTTAAAGACGGTGTTCCGGGCCATGCTGTATCAGCTGGTGCTGCAGTCCGCCCTGGGGGCCCAGGCGGCCACCCTGATGACCATGCGGGTGGGTTATGATGCGGCCACGGAATATTGCGCCCAGCTGGAGGGAGAGATCAACCGCAAGCGTCAGAGCGAGGTGACGGCGGACGTGATAGAGACTTCTTCCGGCGAAACGTCCAAGGAGGAAAACCATGGCTAAGAATTCAAAAGGAATGGTCATAAGGATCACGGGTCCCGTGGTGGACATCCTGTTTGATTCCTTTGACTTGCCTGATATTTTTCATGCGGTGACAATCGAACACAAGGGGGAGACCTTCGTCCTGGAGGTGTCCCAGCACCTGGGCAACGGCGTGGTGCGCTGCATCTCCATGCATCCCACGGACGGTATGTCCCGGGGCATGACGGCGGTGGATACCGGGGAGCCCATCATGGTATGCGTGGGGGAGGAAACCCTGGGCCGCATGGTCAACGTGATCGGGGAGCCCATTGACAAAAAGGAGCCCATCCTGTCCAAGGAGAAATGGCCCATCCATCATCCCGCCCCTCGTTTTTCCGATATCGTGGCGGCGGAAGAGATCATGGAGACCGGTATCAAGGTGATCGACCTGATGACCCCCTACGTGCGGGGCGGCAAGATCGGCCTGTTCGGCGGCGCCGGCGTGGGCAAGACGGTGCTGATCATGGAGCTGATCCGCAACATCGCCTTCGAGCATGACGGCTATTCCGTTTTCGCAGGAGTGGGAGAGCGGTCCAGAGAAGGCAACGACCTGTACAATGAAATGATGCAGTCCGGGGTCCTGGACAAGACGGCCCTGGTGTTCGGCCAGATGAACGAGACTGCGGGAGCCCGTCTGCGGGTGCCCCTGGTGGGCCTCACTATGGCGGAATATTTCCGGGAAAATTCCAGGAAGGACGCCCTGCTGTTCATCGACAACATTTTCCGGTTCAGCCAGGCCGGTTCCGAGGTGTCCGCCCTGTTGGGCAGGATGCCTTCCGCCGTGGGGTACCAGCCCACCCTGGCCAGCGAGATGGGCAAGCTCCAGGAGCGGATCGTGTCCACCGGCAACGGTTCCATCACTTCCGTCCAGGCGGTGTACGTGCCCGCCGATGACTTGACGGACCCAGCTCCGGCCACCACCTTTTCCCATCTGGACGCCACCACCGTGCTTTCCAGGAAGATCGTGGAGCTGGGCATCTATCCGGCGGTGGATCCCCTGGAATCCTCTTCCCGGATGCTGACCGCCGATGTGGTGGGAGACCGTCATTATCATGCGGCCAAGGAGGTGCAGCGCATTCTCCAGAAATACAACGAGCTCCAGGATATCATCGCCATCCTGGGCATGGAGGAGCTCTCCGATGAGGACAAGACTGTGGTGAAGCGGGCCAGAAGGATACAGCGTTTCTTAAGCCAGCCTTTCCATGTGGCGGAAAGCTTTACCGGTTCCAAAGGGGTGTACGTCCCTCTGGAAAAGACCATTTCCGGTGTCGAGGAGATCCTGGAGGGGAAATGCGATGATATTCCTGAATCCTATTTCCTGATGTGCGGCGGAATCGAGGACGTGTATGCCAAGTGCAAATAATGAAGCAATGCAAGAATTATTCGGGCGGGGCTATAGGAAGGGGAAGAGATTCCTGAATCGATAAGAAAAGCCATCGGGCCGGACAAAGATGCGCCGGGCCCGGGCAGTGAAGGAGGCGGCATTGCGGCGTATGCGCTGGATAATATGGCGAATGCGCTCATAATGCGTAAAGGAGGCGGCCCATGGGTGAGATGGACAAACTGACACTTCATATCGTGACCCCTGTTGGGGCGGGCGGCCGGATCGCCTGCGATTCCATCCGTCTGACCTTGAGCGATGATGAATCCGGCAGGGGCGGCGGAAGCTACGGCGTTCGTCCCGGCCACACCAAGGCCCTTCTCGCCCTGGGCGAAGGAAAAATAGAGGCGTACCTGGCCGGGGAGACGGTGCTTTCCGGCGTGGGCGGAGAAGGCTTCGCCACCATCGAAAAAAACTCCGTGACTGTGGTCACGGAGGAATTCCGCAAATGTTCCAATCAATGATCAACAGACTCGGCCAATTGGCGTGACAGGCGCTTATGACGGACTCAAGCCCGATTCTTCGGTGAAAAAGAGTCCGTTTTTTTAATTTGAAACTGTTCAGAAGGGCACTGTCGAAACTTGTCGGTCGAAAACGGTTGTCTTTTGGAGAAAATTGTATAGTTGTATTTTCCCGATGGAACATATATAATGGGGAAGGTGGTGGAACATCTTGCCGTCAAATATGACAGGGTCAGGGAAGGAGTGAAATCGGTTATGGGAGGAAAGGTTCTGGATTACGAGGCGAAGACCATCTGGATGGATGGGGTGAAGCACGGAATGGATGATGGGAAAAAAGAGGGAATAAAAGAAGGGATAAAAGAGGGAATTTTCTACACTCTGTTCGACTTAGTAGGGAAAGATCTGCTTTCGGTCGAGGATGCGGCCTCCCAGGCAGGAGTGTCAAGGGAGGATTTTGTGGAGAAGATGAAGAAGCGGGGCAAGTAAGGGAGGAATAAAAGAAAGTAAAAAGCCTCGCCGTATATTTATACGTTTATGCATAGGTACATGGTCAACAGACCTATGTACCTGTGCATCTTTTATGTCATGCTCCA
>CANQPH010000085.1 GCA_947625675.1 uncultured Acetatifactor sp. | reverse complement strand
ACCTTTGTTGGCCCCCTTGTCGGACTGGCTCAGGATGCCGGTGGGGGAATCGGTCCCGTTGTCGGCGGCGTAGGGGTCGTCCCACTCGAAGGTCCTGGGGGCGATCCACACGCTGGCCGTCAGGGCACCGCCTTCCACGGTGATGTCCTTCCTGTTGTATCCGATATAGGTATTGCTGCCGTCCAAAAGCAGGCAGCCGCCCTCAATGCCGTCCTCCCGCCATTGAGGATCCTGGTTCTCCATATAGGCCGCATGGGCGAACCCATAGGTCATCTCCGTGTCCGGCAGATTGCCGGAAGCGTCCTTGACCACCAGGCCGCTGCCCTCGTCCAGCTTCAGGTACAATTCCAGGCCTTTGCTGTTGGCGTCTCCGCACCCGGCGAGAGAAGCCGCAAGCAAAAGGACCAAGAACAAGACGGATAAAATCAGACTCTTTTTCTTCATTTTTCCTCACATTCCGCCGCCTGCCAAACGGCATTTGATTCAAACGGACTTTGTACGGCAACACAAATTCCAATCGCTCCCAAACTTACAAGCTGTTTTCCGCCAGCTGCCAAGGAATCGACACCGGATCGCCCGTGGCGCCGTCGGGAACCTCGTCCGCATTGTTGGCGTAATCCGGGGCTTCCTCATAATAGGTCACGACCTCATCGAAGAAGGCATGGGCCCAGCCCTCCGCCTGTTCGTCCGCCAGGACGAGATACATCTCTTCTCCCAGGTGCTCGGAAAGGTCGCACACGTAAGTCCCCATGTCAGCCCAGGAGCCGCCCGCCCCTACGCTGGGGAAGTTGGCATCGTTGAAGCGGTTCTGCTTGTAATATCCGATCTCGGTTCCGTCCGCCAGATATACGTGCACCGCCGCCGCATGACCGCCCATGCGGAAGGAAATGTAGCCGGATCCCGCCAAAGTGAAGTTGGAGGAACGCACCTCCCAGGTAGCGCCTTCATCCAGGCCCGTGTTCCAGCCGTCCAGATGGTAGTTCCCCGCCTGGTTGTAAGGCAGGCCCTCGTCCCAATAGCTCTCGGCGGAGATCACGCCAGCCGCCTGGCCTTCCACCACGCTCCAGCCATCGGTCAGCACCGTCCAGCCCGCCAGATTGCCGGTTTCAAAACCGCCGTTGGCCACGCTGTTGTGATCGGCCATGGCCACCACCGTAAAGGAAGTCTCCGCCGTGGAGCCTTCATAACTGGCCGCATAGGTCACCTGATAATAGCCCGGCGCGCTCATGTCCACCGCATCGAAGCCTTCCGTAACCTCCCCGGCTTCCGAAGAGACCTTGGTCACTGCGATATCCTCCACCGTCTCGCTGCCATAGGAAGCCGCCGCTTCCGCCAGATAGGCCGTCACGTCCACCGTGCCGCAGTCCACCACCTGGTTCGGAACATAAGCGGTAAACGCCAGAGAGTTCAGCGGAACGGGATATGGATAATTCGTGTAATAATTGCGCAGGGCGGTGAGATCGTCATAGGATGCGGAGGTATAGGTTTCCGCCTAGATCTTTTCCAGCTGCTCCACTTCCAGGGCCGCCACGTCGTCCTTCGTCAGGGACACCCGGAAATCATCCACGTTCAGGAAGGCGAAACCGCCGCCGTCATTGGCGTCCACCACCTTCAGGTACACCACCTGTCCCAGGTACTGACTGGCATCCATGTAGACCCGCAAAAGCGTCAGGGCCAGGGAAGGATCGCTGAAGTAATCGTTTTTCATGGTAATGAGCTCTTCGTCCGTATTGCCGTCGCACAGGGCCACGTAGCAGTTGCCGTTGCCCGCACCGATCATGAAGCTGATGAGGCCGTCGCCGCCGAGGGTGAATTTCGTGGAGCGGATGGCGCCGGTCAGGTTCTCGGCGATGGCGCCGTTATTGCTGCCGTCCAGATAATATTCCCCTTCGCCGTACACGCTGCGGTCTTCCCAGTAATACTGGCTGGTGGGAACCACGCCCGCCTTCACCAGGGCGGTTCCTTCCAGGGTCTTCCAGCCTGTCAGGTCGCCGGTTTCAAAGCCGCCGTTTTCAATGGTCGCCAGGGTCTCGTCCTCCTCGAAGGGCTTCTCCCCGTAAGCCGCTATCTGTTCGGCGTATTCCGCTTCCGCTGCCGTCACCTCTTCCTGAGAAGCGCATACCTTGAAGGCGTCCAGATTAATATAGGAAAAATCGCTGCCGTCATCGTTGTCCGTGGCCACGATATAAATGTTCTTGCCCACGTAGGCGGAGAGATCCACCACCTTGGTGATCAGGTGATCGGTAATGAACACCCCGTCGCAATCCTCGTTGACCACATGAGCGATGGGCGTGTCATTGCCCTCTTCAAAAAAGTCCACATAAACCTTTTCCGTGTTCTTGCCGGCCCCCATCTTGAAAGTGATGAAGCCGGTACCGCCCAGCTTAAAAGTATCGGAGGTCAGGGTACCTCTCATGGCCTGGTTGCCGCCATCCGTTCCGCTGAAGAAATGGGTGCCGGACTTCTCCATGGGAGCGCCCCTCAGTTCCTCCGCATCCACCACGCCCCGGAAGTTAAAAGCCGCATCCTGGCGAGTCCAGCCCACCCATTGGCCCTCTTCCACTTCTTCAAAATCTCCGTTGACGATATCTTCGGCGACGGTTCCGCCGCCTTCTCCCGCACCTCCGCAGGCCGCAAGGCCCAACACCATGCTGCCCGCAAGCAGGAACGTCAATGCTTTCTTGCCAATCCTTTTCATAAACATTTCCTCTTTTTTATTTATATAGGTTCCGGCGAATCTTTCCGCCGGTTTCGATTTACAGGTTACAATTACATGGTTTTATGCCGCACACAATGCGCAACAGGTGGTTTTCCCAATAAAATATTTAAATATAACGTTTCACGCATTTCTGATAAAACAAGTATAAATATACCCATTCGTTTTGTCAAGCGTCTTCTCACATAATTTTAAAAATTATATGATATGCATATTTTATCAAGGATAATTTGGATAATATGTATATAAATTTCTTTGTTGTTAATATTCAAAATTCATTTTTCAAGAAAATAATGTTGTAAAACGTTATATGCATTTTATCGAACCGGCTTTAAGGCCGCATATCGATATCATATTTTTCCAGACTGATCAGGGCCTTGCCCTGGGCCTCGAAGCTGATGCCGTCCGCCGTCGGGGGCGTGAAAAGCGTGGCGCTCATGGCCTGTTCCCCGTCATTGGCGAAAACCTCCACGCTAAAGCGATCCAGCAAGATCCGCAGCTTGATTTCTCCGTCCCGGTCTTTCACAAAGCACTCCCTCTCATGAACGAAATCCCGATTGAAGCCGGAATGACTGCGGTTCAGGCGCAGCATGGAAGATTCCGGGCAATAGGAAATGGAAGTGTAATGCTGACTTCCGGAGGCCACCTTGATCTGGAACCGCTTATAGCTCCCCCGGCTCATGGGCTTCACCGTCACCGTCATATCCACCGTGCGCCCGTAGACCCCTCGGAGCGTGACCTCCTCCCGCACGGGGATGTTGAGATAAGAGACCCGGCGGCCATGATAAGCCTCCAGCTCCCGGACCGGAAGCTGAAGGATGCGGCCCTCCCGCAGGGAAAGCTCCCGGGGAACCGTCATTTGACCGAACCATTTGGCGGCACTGGGCTGGCCCCCGCAGGCATCCCAGTTCTGCATCCAGGCCACCATGACCCTCCGTCCGTCCGGCAGTTCCAAGGTCTGAGGGGCATAGAAATCCAGACCATAATCCACCGCCTGCACGTTCTCCCGTTCAAAAGAATGGGTTTCCGCATCATAATGCCCGGTCAGGAACATGGTGCCGTTCCCGTTATGGAATTCCACCCCCAGGGAGCTCATGTCCTGGGGACTGGTCATGATGACGTCCTTCCCGCCCAGGGCGAAGAAGTCCGGGCATTCCCACATTTTGCCGTATTCGTTGTGGCAGCGGTCCAGGATGGAGACAAAGCGCCACTTGTAACCGTCCTCGCTATGGAACAGCAGTATCGCCCCGCTGCCGTCGTCGGTTCGGTTCCCGATCACGCAGTCATAGCCTCCTTCCGGGGAAGGGAACATTTTCGGATCCCGAAAATCCGCCTTGCTGAAGCCTTCCGGGATGTCCTTCACGTCCAGCACGGGATTGATCGGAAGCTTTTCGTAATTCAAGCCATCTCCCACGGCCAAGCACTGGTTTTGAATCACCTGGCTGCTGCCGTCCTGGCCCAGGAACTGCCGCACCCCGGTATACATCAGAAGCTGTCTGCCGTCCGGCAGTTCCAGGGCGGAGCCGGAAAAGCATCCTCCTTCATCATAAGGCTGATCCGGCGCCAGCGCCGCCGGAAGATACTTCCAGCGCAGGAAATCCCTGCTCAACGCATGTCCCCAGTGCATGGGGCCCCACTGGAGGGAGTAGGGGTGATATTGGTAAAAAAGATGATATTCCCCTTTATAAAAAGAAAATCCGTTGGGATCGTTGGCCCAGCCGATCCTGGGCGTCAAATGGAAAAGGGGGCGTTCCCCTTCCGTGATGAACGCACTGTATTTTTCTTCATATTCTCTGGCTTTCTGCAGCTTTTCGCTTATCATGTCCAGTTGCCTCCCATTCTTGTGTCAAAACAGTTGTGTCAAAAACAGCCGCATCCCGCAGGATGCGGCTGTCCGTCGCCTTACTTCGTTGATATTCTTCCTCTTTTTTCCGTACAACACGCCTCAACGTTCCGGTTTCGCCCGTCTTATTCTGCAGCAACATAGCGGTCATAAGCGTCCTGGTACACACTGAGCAGTCTCTCCATGCCGCAGCTGTCCGTGAGCATCTGCAGATACTCGTTCCATTCCTCGTCCGTAGGCCCGCCGTTCTTGAGCCAGGTGCCTTCCTTCTCGGACACGTTGCTCACGAAGTCCGCCTTGTAACGGGCGATGGTGTCCAGCTCGTCATTGGTGAAGGTGGCGTCCGCCGGGAAGAAGTTCTTGTTCTCCACATAAGGAAGCCAGTCGTTCACCAGGTACTCCAGACGCTCCGTGGCACGATCCTCCATATAGAAGACCTTGTTGTAATACTCCGGAAGCACCAGACGGGGGCCATATACCTCGTAAAGTCCTTTCAGTTCCCCGGAACTGTGCTGGAACTGGGCCTGGGCCTCTTCGTCGGTAATGCTCTTCCACACGCCGTTCTCATCCTTTTCCGTGAAGTACACGCCGATGGGACCGTACTGGAGCTGCATGACGGTTTCCCCGTCGTACCACTGATCGAAATATTTCAAAAGCAGTTCAGGATTGCCGCAGGCGTCCGTGATGTTCAAGTTGCCGGAGGTCACGCCGTCGGTGCCGGCCCGAATGTTCACGTTGTGGCTTCCCTCGTACTTGGTCCCCACGGGGCCGTCCAGGGGAGGCAGGAACACGTAATCATCCGCATAGTCTCCCAGAATCTCTTCCTTTTCCCACCATACGGTGACGCCCACCCGACCCTGGGAGGCCTTGGCGATCAGCTGGTTGGTGGACTGGGAGAACATCTCCAGATCCATCAGGCCTTCCGCATACCAGTCATGAAAATAGGTCACCGCATCCCGGTAAGCGTCCGTGGCGCTGGCGAAGAAGCACTTGCCGTCCTTGTCCACCAGCAGGTCGGCGCAGATGTCGCTGGTGAAATTGGTGAAGCCGAAGCCGGAATAAAAGATCTCCTGGCCCCAGCACCACTGGTCAAAACCGGTGGAAAGAGGGATGGTGCCCTGGGTGTTGCCGTAGACCTTGGCGGCCATGTCGTTGTCCCGGAATGCCACCAGGGCGTCATGGAGCTCCGTCAGGTTGGTGGGAACGGGCAGGTTCAGCTCATCCAGCCACTTCTTGTTGATCATGGAAAATTCCGGAACGGCGTAAATACTGTAATCATATTCATCGCTGACCGCACCGGTACGCAGCATGTCTGCGGAAGGGAGGCCGTAGATTCCTCCGTCAGCCATGGTGATGGCGGATTTGATCTCCGGATGCTCTTCCAGGATGGCGCAGAGATTCGGCATGATCTCCGGGGTGAGGTATTCGGTCAGGTCGATGAAAGTGCCGTCCGCGCCGTATTCATTGATGTCATTCATGCTGAAATTCACGGCGATGAAGGCGTCCGGCAGCTGGTCGCCGCCGATCAGGGTGCCCACCTTCTCCCCCAAGGAGTCGCTCATCAGATCCCACTCGATCTCCACGCCCGCATTCTCCGCCAGCCGCTGCAGAACAGGATTGGAATCATTGCCCTGGCTGAGCACGGACATACCGCCCATCACGTAGAATTCCGTCTGGTCCGAATCCTTTTGTTTGTCGCCGCTGCCCCCGCATCCGGTCAGGCATCCGGCCGCCAGCAGTGCGGAAAGGCCGAAGCACAAGGTTTTTTTCAAAACATTCAGTTTCATCATGATCCTCCTTTATTTCTTTCAATTTTAGGCATTTGTCAAATGCCGTAACCCATTAATTTTATTGGGTTTTCTTGCTTATTTTATATAAATTTTCTCTCCG
>CANQPH010000084.1 GCA_947625675.1 uncultured Acetatifactor sp. | reverse complement strand
CGCCGTGGTGCAGGGCGGATTTCGCAGAAATCGCTATTAATTTTTCCAATATTTTATGGAAAAATATCCTGTTATCAGTTATAATGATCACAGCGGTATGATGTGCCGGATCCCGGCAATATGATTGATACATTGATCTATACATTTTAGGAGGGAAAGCACTATGGATGAGCAAAATTTCAACTATCAAAATGATCAGAACGGACAGAATCAGCAACAGAATGACCCCTATGGGCAGAACCAGCAAAATCCCTATGGCCAGAATCAGCAGAACCCTTACGGGCAAAATCAGCAGAACCCTTACGGACAGGATCAGCAAACTTCTTACGGGCAGAATGGGAATTATTACCAGGATTATACGCAAAATCAGAATTATCAGGGACAGTACAACAACGGACAGCAGATGCAGCCGCCCAAGAAGGCCAACGCCCTGGCCATCATCGGTCTGATCCTGGGCATCCTTTCCATCCCCTTGGGATGCTGCGCCTGGTATGGTCTGATCGCAGGGATCCCAGGTCTGATCTGTTCCATTATCGGATACAGGCAGACCAAGTCCGGCATCGGTTTGGCCGGCATCATCTGCTCCATCATCGGCATGGTGATCTCCCTGGTGATCCTGGTGCTGGGCCTGATCGGCTTAAGCATGCTGAACAATATGGATCAGTCTGAGCTGGATGCGATCTTGAATTCGTTGGAAGGTTACGGATATTGAGCAAGTCATTGATGTCAGACGCTTTGAAGGAAAGGGCGGGAGGATGGATCGGCCGCTGGAGGAGCTGCATGGAGACCCTGGAGGGGCAACTGTTCAGGGCCGGGTTGTTTGTGCCCGTTGGGGGCCTTGCCCTGTGGGGGCTCTATCGGCTGCTGCGCCCCGTGACGCCGCCCCTTTTCAGAGTATGTCTTTGGAATGCCTTTTTTCACGTTTACTGCCCCGGCTGCGGCGGAACCAGGGCCCTGGGCCTCTTTTTTCAGGGGCATTTTCTGGCTTCGCTGTGGTACCATCCTCTGGTGGGGTACTGCATTGTAATTTATCTGCTGTTTATGGGAAGTCAGGGGCTTTCTCTGCTGACCGGCGGCAGGATGAAAGGGATGAAATATCGAAATGGCTATTTGTATGGGGCCGTGGCGATCCTGGTTCTGAATCTGGTCTGCAAGAACGTGCTCCGACTGGTCTGGGGGATCGCTCTGGAAGATGTTTTGTGATTTTTTCAAAAAAGATGCGCCTTGCTTCCTCGGAAACAAAGCGCATTTTGTATGTGCGTCTGACGGTATACGTTATTTTAATCCTGGAGCAGAGGGCGGGCGTTCCCGCAGCAGGGCAGGGGCGTTACTCCGTCAACCCTGCATCCTGGGGAGATTCCCCGTGGAGATAAGTGATGATGATCTGCACCCGTTTGTAGGCCCGCTTATAATTTTCATAGGCGTAATCACTGTAATTCTGGGCAAATTCTTCGCCGCTGTAAGCGGTGTGGTAAGCGCTGGCGGCCTCCGCCATATAGCTGCTGGCTTCGGCGGCCAAGGGCTCCAGATAATCGAAGTCCTCCGGAAAATCCAGGGAGGCCAGGGTGAGGAATTCTTCTTCCAGCTGGTCTATATAGCCCAGAAGTTCCTCTTTGGCATTGTCCGAGGATGCGTCTATCTTATTGATGGCCGTGTCCAGGGTGGAAATGTTGATGCAGAAATTCTCTATATCCGTTCGGAACTGCTCCAGTTCTTCGTCATCCTTGCCGCAGCCGACCAGCAAAAGACAAATGCACACAAGGAACAGTAGGCGCAAAGCTTTCTTTTTCACAAGAAAATCCTCCAAAAAACTCTGGTTCAAGTGCATATTTTTGTACATACACTAAAATTTATCATATTTTGTCACAAAAGGCAACTTATTTGCAAAAATAGATGGACTTTTTTTCAAAAAGCATTTATATTCTTTTTGATAGAATGGATCGAAAATACCGCCTGAACGGCGGCAGAATGAGAGGAAACATGACGAGAAAAGAATTCCGGGAACTGGCTTCCCGAAGATATTTATACCTGGACGGGGCTACCGGCTCCAATCTGATGAAGGCCGGGATGCCTTCCGGCGTCTGTCCTGAGCAGTGGATCCTGGAGCATCGGGAAGTGATGCTTCGACTTCAGCGGGAATACGTGGAAGCCGGAACGGATATTTTGTATTGCCCCACCTTTACCGCCAACCGCATCAAGCTGGAGGAGTATCACCTGGCGGATCGGATGGAGGAGATGATCCGGGAACTGGTGGGGATCTCCAAGGAGGCGGCCGAGAGGAAAGGCGAGGAGAATTTTCTCGCAAGGGAAACAGCAGCGGAGAAGGGCCTGGCCATAGAAGAGATTGCGGAAGATGCTCCGGCTGCGGGAAACTGGCTTGCGGAAGGGGCTTCGGCCGCAGGAAATGGGATTGCGGAAAAGGTTTCAATCGCAGGAAACTGGCTTGCGGAGGGGGCTCCGGCTGCAGGAGCGGGATCGGCGAAAAAGGTTTGGATCGCCGGGGATCTCACCATGACCGGGCGGCAGCTCCGGCCCCAGGGCACTATGGAGCTGGAAGATCTGATCGACGTCTACAAGGAGCAGATCAGGATAATGGCGGAAGCCGGGGTGGATCTGCTGGTGGTGGAGACCATGATGAGCCTGCAGGAAGCTCGGGCGGCTCTGATCGCAGCCAAGGAGGTCTGCGATCTGCCGGTGATGGTGACTTTGACTTTTGAACAAAGCGGCAGAACGCTGTTCGGCACGGACGCCTTGACGGCGTCGGTCTGCCTGGAGGCTTTGGGGGCTTCCGCCGTGGGCGCCAACTGTTCCACCGGTCCCGCCGCCATGGAAGAGGTGATCCGCACCATGGCGGAAGCGGTTCACATCCCCGTGATCGCCAAACCCAATGCCGGTCTGCCCATGGCGGACGCTTCGGGGAATACCCGTTACGACATGGATGCGGAAACCTTTGGGGAAGAGATGAAGCTGCTCGCCGGGGCGGGGGCCACAGTCCTGGGGGGCTGCTGCGGCACCTCGCCGGAGTATATTCGCAGACTGAGGTTGGCCATGAAGGAGATCCCTTTTTCCAGACCAGAACCAACGACGGGGCTGCATTACCTGACTTCCGAGCGCAGAACCCTGGCTTTTTCCCTGGATCAGGGATTTTTCGTGGTGGGAGAGCGCATCAATCCCACCGGCAAAAAGGCCCTGCAGGCACAGCTGCGGGAAGGAAACTTCGACATGGTGGTTCGTTTCGCAGAGGAACAGACTGCCTGCGGCGCTCAGGTGCTGGATATCAACATGGGTATGAGCGGCATCGATGAGAAGGCCATGATGCTTCAGGCCATAGAAGAGGTGGCCGGGGTGACCGATCTCCCCCTGTCCCTGGATTCCAGCCATGTGGAGGTGCTGGAAGAGGCCCTGCGCAGATATCCTGGGCGGGCCCTGATCAATTCTATTTCCCTGGAAAAGGAGAAATATGAAAAGCTTTTGCCCCTGGCGGCCAAGTACGGCGCCATGTTCATCCTCCTGCCCTTGTCCGACCGGGGCCTGCCGGAGAATCTGGATGAGAAAAAGGAGATCATCCGGAGAATCGTGAACCGTGCCCTGGAGCTGGGGCTCAAAAAGGAAGACATCGTGGTGGACGGACTGGTGACCACCGTGGGGGCCAACAAGAAAGCGGCTCTGGAAACTTTGGAGACCATCCGGTTCTGCCGGGAGCAGGGACTGGCCACCATCTGCGGCCTGTCCAACATTTCCTTCGGGCTGCCGGAGCGGAGTTTCGTGAATGCCGCCTTCCTGACATTGGCCATTGAGGCGGGGCTGACCATGGCCATCGCCAATCCATCCCAGGAGCTTTTGATGGGCTGTTCCCTGGCGGCGGATCTGCTCCTGAACAAGGAGGGGGCGGATCTCCGTTACATTGAATTCGCCGGAGCGCTCCGGGAGGTCCGGGAGAAGGAGGCTGCCAGACAGGCCTCGGAACCAAGGCGGGTGCCTGGAGATCGACAAAGTTCAGGATTCCGGCAGGATTCCGGTTCCTGTCAGGTCTCAGGACTTCCCCAAGGTCAGGCGACCGAGGGCGCCGTCCCTGGACAATCCGCAGAACTTCCGCAGGGCCAGGCGACCTTGAGGCCCACAGAAAAGCGGCAGATTTCAGGTTCCACACAATCCTCGTCCTCTTCGGAGCCTCCGGTGGAAGGTTCTTCCGCCAGACAGGAGGTTTTCCAGGCAGTGCTCAGGGGCAATCGGAAGGGCATTGTTTCCCTCGTTCAGAAGGCTTTGGAGCAGGGAGAGGAAGCTTCAGCGCTTTTGAACCAGGTCCTGCTCCCCGCCATCAATCAGGTGGGGGAATATTTTGACAGAGGGAAATACTTCCTGCCCCAGCTCATCGGCAGTGCGGAAGCCATGAAGAGCGCCATCGAGGTGCTGGAGCCCCTGCTCATGCAGGAACAGTCCGGGGAAGAGATGCCGGTGGTGGTGATCGCCACGGTGGAGGGGGACATTCACGACATCGGCAAGAACCTGGTGGCCCTGATGCTGAAAAACTACGGCTTCCAGGTGATCGACCTGGGAAAGGACGTGCCCGCCAGACGGATCATAGAAGCCGCCCGGGAGCATCATGCCAGGATCATCGGCCTGTCCGCCCTGATGACCACCACCATGCAGAGGATGAAGGAAGTGATCGCCCTGGCCAGGGAGGAAGGGCTTCCGGTCAAGATCATGATCGGCGGGGCCGTGGTTACGCCGGAATATGCGGAGGAAATCGGTGCGGACGGGTATTCCGCCGATGCCGCGGAGGCGGTACGGGTGGCTAAGGAGCTTTTGACCGAGGAGTTTTAGGAGCCGAAGGGGAAATGGATCGTCCGATGGAGCCTGGATCTTGCCCCGATTTTGGAGAGCGGCCCCGTTTGCATTAACCGCAGATTGATTTATTTTAACCAAATACATGAAAATAGTTGATTCTTATTATATCTTTATGATATGATAGTTCTGCCCTTGTGACGGGATCGCAAGACTTGATGATACAGGCACAGGGAAAGGCATGCGGACAGGGAGAAGGCCCGGCGTGCTCATCGAAACAGGAGGTTTTCGTATATGATAGGTGCAGATGCCATGATCAAATGCCTGGAAGCCGAAGGCGTGAAGGTGGTGTTCGGCTATCCGGGTGTCGCAATCTGTCCATTTTACAATAGCATTTTGAATTCCAATATCCGCACCGTCCTCATCCGCACGGAGCAGAATGCGGCCCATGCGGCCAGCGGCATGGCCAGGATCACCGGGCGACCCGGGGTCTGCGCCGTGACTTCCGGCCCGGGGGCCACCAACGTGATCACCGGTATCGCCACCGCTTTTGCGGACAGCATCCCTCTGGTGTGCATCACGGGCCAGGTGGTCAGCGAGCTCATCGGCAGCGACGTGTTTCAAGAAGCGGACATCACCGGGGCGGTGGAATCCTTCGTGAAGTACAGCTATCTGATCAAAGACGTGAAGGACATTCCCAGGGTCTTCAAGGAGGCCTTCCACATCGCCAATACCGGGCGCAAGGGCCCCGTGCTCATCGATGTGCCCATCGACATCCAGAACGCTCCTCTGAACAATTTCGCATATCCGGAGGAGGTGAACCTGCGGACCTACAAGCCCACGGTGAAGGGACATGCCGTGCAGATCAAGAAGGTGATTCAGGAGCTGCAGAAGGCGAAACGTCCCATCATCTGCGCCGGAGGCGGGGTTCTCTTGAGCGAGGCGGAGGAAGAGCTTCGCACCTTTGTGGAAAAATATCGGATCCCGGTGGTCTCCACCATGATGGGGATCGGGGTCATGCCCACGAAGCATCCCCTGTATTACGGCATGGTGGGCAACAACGGACGCCCTTATGCTAACAAGGCCATGAACGAATCCGATCTGTTGATCATGGTGGGGGCCAGGGTGGCGGACCGGGCGGTGAGCCAGCCTGGGCTGATCACCCGCAATAAGGTCCTGGTCCATATCGACGTGGATCCGGCGGAAATCGGCAAAAATGCGGGCCCCACCATTCCCCTGGTGGGAGACGCCAAAAATATTTTCCAGGATTTTCTCAAGGAGGAATTCTCCTGCGACCATGACGAGTGGCTCGACACACTGGATGAATACCGCAGAGATCTGGAAATCCATCGCAATCCCAATCCGGATTATGTGGATCCGGCCGCTTTTATCACGGCTCTTTCGGAAAAAATGCAGGACGACGCCATCTACGTGGCGGACGTGGGGCAGAACCAGATCTGGTCCTGTGCCTATCATGTGGTGAAAAAAGGACGGTTCCTGACCACCGGAGGCATGGGCACCATGGGATACTCCATCCCGGCGGCCATGGGGGCCAAGCTGGCGGCGCCGGAACGGCAGGTGATCGCTGTCTGCGGGGACGGTTCCTTCCAGATGTCCATGATGGAACTGGCCACCATGCGCCAGCACAACATTCCCGTGAAGATCATCGTGCTGAAGAACAATTACCTGGGCATGGTGCGGGAATATCAGCATTACACCTATCAGGATCATTATTCCGTGGTGGATCTGTCCGGCAGTCCCGACCTTTCCATGATTGCGGCGGCTTATGGCATGCGGTTCCAGCGTCTGGAGCGCATGGAACACGTTGATGAGGCCATCGATGCCTTTTTGGAGAAGGACGCCTCCGTTCTGATGGAATGCGTCATCGATCCCATGGATCTGGTGAAATAGGACGGGAGAGGGAGGAATGCGCATGAACAAGAGAATTTATTCCGTGCTGGTGGAAAACCGCTCCGGAGTCTTAAGCAAGGTGGCGGGGCTGTTTTCCCGCAGAAGCTACAACATAGACAGCCTGGCGGTGGGAGAGACCGACGACGCCAGCGTATCCTGTATGACCATCGTCAGCACCGGGGACGAACGCACCTTGGAACAGATCGAGAAGCAGCTGAACAAAAAGCTGGACGTGATCAAGGTCAAGACCTTCGAGGAACACCAGAGCGTCAGCCGGGAGCTGATGCTGTGCAAGGTGAAGTACAACAAGAACAACCGCCGGGACATCATGGAGATCTGCGAGATCATGAAAGCGGAGATCGTGGACATGTCCAAGCATTATCTCATGATCCAGATCTGCAGCACGCCGGAGAAAACCAGGCTTCTGCTCACCATGCTGCAATCCATCAGCATCGTGGAAGTGGCCCGCACCGGGACCCTGGCGCTGTTGAAATGTGCGGAGAACGAATAGAAAGGGCAGGAATCGAACATGCAGAAAAAAGTATTTCAGTTATTGGTGGACAACACCTCCGGCGTGCTCAGCCGCATCGCCGGTCTCTTTTCCAGGCGGGGCTACAACATCGAGAGCATCACCGCCGGGGTGACGGCGGATCCCAGGTTCACCCGCATCACCATCGTGACCTCCGGGGACGACGTGATCCTGGAGCAGATTGAAAAACAGGTGGCCAAGCTCATCGACGTGAGGGATATCAAGGAACTGGATCCTTCCGACAGCGTGTACAGGGAGCTGGTTCTGATCAAGGTGCGCACCTCTCCGGAGCAGCGGCAGGCCGTGATCGCCATTGCGGACGTGTTCCGGGCCAATATCATCGACGTGGCCCCGGAAAGCCTGATCATCGAGCTCACCGGCAACCAGAGCAAGGTGGACGCCTTTATCACCCTGTTGGACGGCCATGAGATCCTGGAACTGGCCAGGACCGGCATCACCGGATTGGGCCGGGGCGTGGATCATGTGACCTACTTGGACGACTGAACCACAAGATAGCTCTAGGGAAACCTATCAGTTATAGATATTATTCATCAATCTATTTTATGGAGGAAAACAACAATGGCAAAGATTTTTTATCAGGAAGATTGTAATCTTTCCCTGTTAGAGGGCAAGACCATCGCAATCATCGGCTATGGCAGCCAGGGACATGCCCATGCCCTGAATCTGAAGGATTCCGGCTGTCACGTGATCATCGGCCTGTACGAGGGCTCCAAATCCTGGGACAAGGCGGTAGCCCAGGGCTTCGAGGTGTTTACCGCTGCGGAAGCCGCCAAGCAGGCGGATATCATCATGATCCTGATCAATGACGAGAAGCAGGCCGCCATGTACAAGAAGGACATCGCTCCCAACCTGGAGCCCGGCAACATGCTGATGTTCGCCCATGGCTTCTCCATTCACTTCGGTCAGATCGTGCCTCCCAAGGACGTGGACGTGACCATGATCGCTCCCAAGGGACCCGGACACACCGTGAGAAGCGAGTATCAGGCCGGCAAGGGTGTTCCCTGTCTGGAGGCCGTGGAGCA
>CANQPH010000083.1 GCA_947625675.1 uncultured Acetatifactor sp. | reverse complement strand
ATTTATAGGTAATTGTTAAATGTTTTCTTGCGGATTGGCGGAAGTCAATAAGCCGCCTATAGGTAAGGAGAAACAAGGTCAACATCCAGAGATGGCCTGGATTGACATAAATGCCAGATTTTTAGGCGCACTTCTAGCCTTGAGTTTTTTGAACCATGATAACAGAATACCTTTTTAGGCAACCAACGGTTTTAAACTTCGGATGAACTCCGGGCGGTTGATGCGGAAAGCAACAATCACCGTAAGCTGGCTGGCAAGCCCGGCAAGGAACACGTCTGCCTTTGTGGTCACATGGTTTCTGGTACGTTTCCCTGCGACACACATGTTCGTTTTAAAATCCATATTAGTATACGAGGGAGAAACCAACATGAAAAAAACAATCAAAAGAATTTTAGCTGTAACTATTTCATTGACTACCGCTTTTGTCATGAACGTTGGTGTATTTGCCGCAACGGAGACGTGGAGGATTGGTGGCTGGGACTGCCAGGGATATTTGAGTTTATCTACAACGAGGGCTGAAGCAAGCTTTACCTGCACTCCTAATCCGGGCCCGGTTTATACCATAGAAACAAATTCCTTTAGCGGACAAGCCGTTTATGCTGAAGGCGGATATGCCCCCTTGGTCGGAGATGGTAATTTCGATTTTGCGACTGAAAATGTACAATGTTATGATTTAAGAATTGCAGAGACGGGTAAAACATTTTCTTCTGCATCTGTCACGTACAGCTTTAACGGAGTATCGCATAAACTCAGTGCTACACCGTAAATTCAAAGCAAGCGGCATAGGGATTCTAAACAATCCCTATGCCGATATTTAAAAAAGTTATTTCATTTGCCTGATTCATAATGCCTGATAGGAGATTATAGATGCTCAAATTTTCCCGAGTGCTTATCTGTATTATGTTGGTGCTCGCTCTGTTCACATCCTGCTCATCGCAGGCAGTTGAAGAAAACGATTACTTTGCGGATGAAGGTGAAGCGGAAGGAGGCAGAACAAATCACTTTACAGATAAGCAAGAAATAGAAGACAGTGCAAACTACCTTGTGGACGAGAGATTTGACACTGACGAATATTTGGAAGGCTTCGATGCAGGATATCCCTATAATTGCTCGGGATATATCGCTGAAACACCGGATGCGTTCTACATTCTTCCTATTGTCGATGGAAACATATCTTTTTATGACAAGGCTTCCGGAATAACCGGCCCGTTGTGCGCCAGGCCGGATTGCCGGCATGATTCCGAGGACTGCAACGCATATGTCACCCTTCCCCGTTGTATTGGCTTTTATGATGGAAAGCTTTATTGGGTCGGGAAAGTGGGTAGAAATGTTACGGATCCTAATCATTACATATATTCCTGTGACCTGGACGGCAGCGACAGAAGGCAGGTCGCCCTATATGAGGAAATGCCGCCCGGCGGCCAATTGAATTATAATGGACAGATTGCATTATATCACCGGGGCTATTGTTATACTGCATATTCAAGAACTTTCCTTGAAGATGGGGTTTATTCCGAGCGCACGTACCTGTATGCGATCTCCCTTGAAACGGGAGAAAAGATCACGATCTTGGACGAACAGGACATCGGCACGCCCCTGGTCAGCTTCACCCTCCAGCCGGTGGGGAATGACATTTACATTTCGTATCTTTTGAATCAGCCGGAAGAGCAGGATTCCTATCTGCCGGTCAAGTTCCAGGTTTTCCATTCCAAGACCCGCAAGTTGGAGGATCTCGGCATCATTACCCCTTCCGGCGGTGAATTGTGGAACACGTTAATAACAGAGGATGGGAGCATTTACCTCCATACAACGGGAGGGCATGTCGAAAAGGGTGACCTGTCAACCGGCAAGAGCGAAGTGTTCTTGTCATCAGAAATCGGCGTTTACTTAACGGAGGAATATATCATAGAGCTGCCCCGTATAGAGGAGGATGGCACGGTTACCTTCAGGGCCTGGTACTTTTCCGGAAATCTTCTGGAATTTGAAAAGACGCCAAGGTTTGACCCGCAGAGCGGTGTCACCAAGAAACGGTCTATAGACACGGAAATTATCATCTATCCAGCAATAGTTAAGGAAAATGTTTACATCGGACAAACCCTGTCAGGTTATTACGTCGCTTTTTCGTTGGACGGTTCCGACCAGAAGATTATCTATGCACCTGAGCCGGAGGAGGCTGCACCAGGGAACTGATACAGGAGGTGCACGTGGAACTGAAACTGGAAAACATTACAAAGAACTACGGAAGCTTTACCGCACTGGACCATTTGTCATTGACCTTTGAAACCGGCATCTGCGGGATCCTGGGCGCCAACGGCGCCGGGAAATCCACGATGATGAACCTCATCACCGACAACATAAAGCGGGACGGCGGTGCGATCACCTTTGAAGGAAGGGAAATCCTTGAAATGGGCGACGAGTTCCGGGCCGTCCTTGGCTATATGCCCCAGCAGCAGGGGATCTACGAGCGGATGACCGCCCTCAGCTTCGTCACGTACATGGGCAGGCTCAAGGGGCTGAAGGGCAGGGTTCTGCAGGAACAGGCGGAGCAGGTCTTGAGGCTCACCAATCTCTGGGACGTAAGGCACAAGGCCGTGGGGCAGTTTTCGGGGGGCATGAAGCAGCGGGCCCTTCTGGCCCAGGCCCTGCTCGGCGATCCGAAGGTGTTGATCCTGGACGAGCCCACGGCGGGGCTTGACCCTCGGGAGCGCATGAGGATCCGGGATTTCATCAAGGAACTGTCGAAGGAACGCATCGTCCTGCTGGCGACCCATATCGTCTCGGACATTGAGACCATCGCCGACAAAGTCATCCTGATGAAAAAAGGGAAGGTCGTCAGCATGGACACTCCTGCGAACCTGATCGCCTCGCTTCCGGAGGACTGGCGGCCCGTTGCCCACGTCCCGAGCCTGGAAGACGTTTATCTCTGTTATCTGGGGGACTGAGTATGGGAGAGTATAAAAGAATTTTTTTGGATGGCAGAAGAATGGTGCTTTTTGCGATCATGACGGTTCTCTGCGGGGTTCTTTTCCTGGCCTCCCTCCTGACCCGGATTGAGCCCGGGGCCTTCGGGGACATGGTCGCCGCCCAGGAGGCCGTTCAGAAGCTGTGTTCCGACTGCAGGGGCAAAAGCTTCGAGGAAATAAGGGCGGTCTGCGAAGAATACGAAAATGCGGTGATCGATTACTGTATCTTCCTCCGCCGGGGCGCCGCAGAAGGCGGAAAATATTCTTCGCTGTCGGAGGCGAACGAGGACATTTCCAATTATTTTCCCCGCTTTGTTTCCCTGTCCGACGATTCCTACGCCATCGGCAGGTTCGGGTGGACGGCCCTCGATGCCGTCTACGAAGTGCGGGACCTGGCCCTGCACCTTTCCGACTACGCCGATTACCTGGATTCCATCCAGGAACAGGCCGCCAGAACCGCTGGCGTGGGGATTTTCCAGAAAAAGGGCGGGTTTTCCTCCAAGAACATCCAGAAAACCGCCGAGGACTTTGCGAAGCTCGACGGTTCCGGGGTCTCCTTTGCAAACAACGCCTCGCTGGAGCACTGGCTGGCTTATGAATTCGCCGATTATTTTTTCCTCGCCATGATCGTCATTATCGTCCTGGCGTTTCTTGACGAACGCAGGAACGGGCTCTGGCACGCCGTGAGGAGCTGCCGGAAAGGCAGGGCCTCCCTCGGCCTCACCCGTCTCGGGATTCTGGCCGCCGGTTCGGTTCTCGCCGTCTTCCTCGTGTACCTGCTCCCCCTGCTTTTGTCCTGCGCATTCAGCGGCGGGCCGGGCGACCTCGGCAGGCCGATCCAGTCCCTGGAAAGCTTTCGGCGGTGCAGCGCCGCCGTCTCGGTGGGCGGGTGGCTCGCCGGGTATTTCTTTCTCAAGGCACTTTCGGGGATCGTGATCGGGCTGCTTCTGTGGTGCGTGCTGGGCTCCCTGGCCAACCCTCAGTTTTCCCTGGGGGTCCTGGGTGCGACCCTGGCAGGGGAATACGGCCTTTACCGGCTGGTCCCGGTTCAGAGCGCCGCCAGCGTGTTGAAGTACCTGAACATTTTTTCCTATATCCGGATTTCCGAGCTGTATTCGAATTACTTTAACATAAACCTTTTCGGTGCGCCCGTGAGCGTGCGGGAGATCATCCTTGCGTCCATGCCGGTCCTGCTGGCGGCCTTCGCCTTCTGGGCGGTTCTGATGCAGGCGAAACGCCGCCCCGAGGGCAACCGGGACGTCCTTTCCAGGATCGCCGCCGTGTGCAACAGATTCTTCGACTTTTTCCGTTCCCGTTTCACCGTAGGCGGCTGGGAGCTTTACAAGACTCTGGTCTACGAATCCGGGATCCTCATGGCGGCGGCGGTCGTCATCTTCAGCGGGGCCCTGAACTTCCGGGGGCTGAATTCACCGGGCAATGAGGTCTACATGTTCTCAACCTACATGCGGGACCTGGAGGGGGTCATAGACGGGGGCGAAGAGGATTATTTCCGGCGGGCGAGGGAATCCGCCGATGGCTATCAGGCGGAGGACGCCCTGCTGGCCATCGACCTGGTGGAAGCGAAGGTTGCGGAACTGAAGGAACGGGCGGAAGCGGGGGGCTACGAACCCTGGGTCGTCTACGGCGGCACCTATAACCTGTTTTACGGCAGCGCCGCCGATTCCGTCCAGCGCCTGAATGCCGCCGCGGCCATTCTTTTCACGGTGCTTTTGACGGCGGCGGTGTTTGCCTATGAGCGGCAGTCCGGCGTCACCTACATGCTCCGTTCCATGAAGCGGGGAAGATACGTCCTGTTCCGGAGGAAGGCGCTTGCGGCGGTGCTTGCGGCGGCGGTGGCCTGGGCGTCGGTCTACCTGCGGGAGCTGTATGATTTCCTGAACTACTGCCATCCCCAGACCCTTGGGGCCCCGGTGCAGAATATCGACGAACTTTCCCGGTTCCCGCTGAAAATGAGCATCGTCCAGTATCTTGCGGTCCTGTATGGGATGCGGTTCGTCATGCTGTGCTTCGTTTCCTTCGCTGTGCTCCTCATAAGCCGCCTGTCCAGGAACGTTCTCGGCGCCTATCTTGCGGGCACGGCCGTCCTCGCCCTGCCGGCGCTGTTTCTGGCGCTCGGTTTCGATGAGATGAAGTATGTCTCCTTCGTCCTTCCGGTGTCCTCGGCGGAGGTCCTGTGGAAGATGGGGGACGGCAGCCTGTGGCACGCCCTGCCCTGGGCGGCCGGTGCGGCGGCAGGAACAGCTGCGGTCCTTGCGGCCCGGAGAACGTGGTGCGGGGGATTAGGGCCAACGGCTTTTGCCTAATCGTGAGCGGTTTTCTCTTGGTGAAGGTGGCCATTGTTAATGAGAATCCATCTTGTGGAATTAGAAGTTAATTGAGCCTTGTTGGTGGTTATGAAATGACTAGGTTTGAAAGTAAACTTTCAAACTATTTATTGGTACAATATCATGGGCAAACCTGTGATATGTGAGGGGTATAGTGATGAAAACATGGGGATGGCGCATGTACGCATCCCATAGTGGAGCAGTATGGTAGTGAAACTTTATCGACATGGTGCGGTAGTCATGATATATTGCTTGTAGAAGGCCAAGATCCAGTGACATGTGAATATTTGCATGTGGTGGTCAAGTTATCTTGGAGATGTACAAAATGTCATTACGTACTTAAATCAGAAATATACCATCACGAAACTCATTCGGTATGCAACCAAAATTATTAGTTTTTAGTATTTACAAGAAAGTATAGAAAAATGATGCTATCCCCATATTTTCATTTTTTATACTTTGCTCGCAAGGAGGACATAAATATAATGGTAAAAGGGAAAATGAAAAGAAATAGGCCAATTCTTGAAGCCATTTGCATCCTATTGCTGGCCATCCCTCTTCTGACCGCTTGCGGCGGAGGGGAGGCGGGAGGCAAGCCTTCCGATGCGTCGGGTTCGGCTGCGGAAGGAACTTCCGATTCAAAGCTCTCTGCGGCCGAAGGTTCCGCCCTGGAGTCTTCGCATGCGGGAGATTCCGCATCGGGAGCACCGGCATCCTCTGATATTTCCGGTTCTTCTGCGCCGGAGGCATCCGCCCCAGAGCCTTCCGCTTCAGAGTCTTCTGTTACAGATGCCTCTGTCTCGGAGCAACCGCCGGCCGACATACCCGAGGGAAACATCGTTGTCGCCGATTTTTGGGCCAGCGACGGCTTCCTGGCGGGGAGGGTGCCCGTATTTGCCCAAGAAAACCCTTCTTATGGGATTCAATATGTGAAAGTCGAAAAAGATTCAGAAAAAGAAAGGATGCTGATGGAGACCGTCAACGGGGGCGGGCCGGATCTGTTGTATGTTGACGGCAGCACCTTGGAAAACCTGCTGGCCAACGAGGTCCTGGGGGAGATCGGTCAGCTCGTTTCGGAGGAAAACAGGGATGCCATGCTGCCTGCGGCCCTTTCCATGGGGACCTATGAAGGCAAGCTGTTTGCGGTTCCCCTGTGTCTGGTCGCAAGAAGCCTCCTGACCAGCCGGGAGTGTTGGCAGGGGGAAAGCTGGACCGTGGAGGACATCTTGTCCATACTGGAAGAAGATCCCGGATTGAAGGGAATCTTTCTGGACATGACCGCAACGGAAGACTACTTTTACAACATGTATTACCTGGTGGGGGCGAACATTTGGAACACGCCCTTCCTGAGAGACGGGGAGAGCAACTTTGACTGCCAGGAGTTCCGGAACGTGCTGGAAACGGTGAAGAAAAGGACGAAGCCCCGGCGGGTTGTGGAGGGCACTCTCACGGAAGAGCAGATTGCGCCGGTCATGGATGGTGACTACCTGGGAATAGAGTGTCTCATCCCGAACATACATAGTTATTGTAACATTCTGGATATGGTGGGGGACAAGGGAAACCTGGTGGGATACCCTAACGATGAGTGGAACGGCCATTACCTTTCCAACACTGGTTTACTGGCGGTGAACCGGAACGCCATGGAGAAGGAAGGGGTGAGGGAGCTGGTCAATGACCTCCTGGGCCTGGAGAGCCAGAAATACCAGAACAATCAGATCAGCGTCAGGGCGGACATCCCGGAGGCCCAGCTGAAGTACAATGGGGGAGGCAGCTATATCTGGACATCGCCGAACGGGAACGGCTTCCTGCTGCCCGCTAAGGAGGACGGCTCCTCCTACCTGGAGGAGTATATGGAATTCCTGAAAGGGGCGGCTCCCGTGAAGAGTGACACAGAGGAGGTATTCGACATCGTCATGGAAGAGGCGGACTACTATTTCGATTCCGACAAGGAACTGGAAGAGGTGGTGGACACCATCCAGAGGCGGGTGGCGCTGTACATGTCGGAGAGGGAGTGAACGAGCAGGATATTAATTGATGCAAAATCACGGGCAAGCTCATGATACGAAAGGAGCATTTTTATGAAAAAGAAATTATTATTATCTTCCTATGTCAAAATCATAGGGGGAAGGATACTACTGAAATTACGGATGGAACGCTTGTTTTGACAGACAGTAAAGGAAACATTATTCAACAGTGGGACAACCTTTCAGCTTCAGGCCTTATGCTCGTTACAACAAAGACCGCCAGTGGTGTAACAAAAGGAGAAACCTACACCCTTAGCATAACAGTTACCGTAAAAACACATTCAAACAGTGAAACCATTACCGAATCAATAGTAAAAACATATTGAACATATACGAACTGAAAATGGTGTATTGAAATATGTACAATATCTGTTAATATAGACAGAGAATATTGGATATATCCTGTTGGGCACGAAACAATTATTTCCAGAAAACGTGTCATGGGAAGTCTCATTGGCGGCGGTGAGCGCCAAGGCGGCATCCTTTTTTGGATTCCAGGAACAAAAAATCCTGGCGGGGGAGCTTGACAAGATGTACGGGAGAAGACGTTCCTCCGAAGACACGGCGAAGATCATCAACGGACGAGCAGGGCTGATCTTGTCGGAAGATGAATGAATGGTTTTGAAAAATACACGCTTGCAAAATATTGGAGATTGGGGTAGAATTGCTGTAGCGCATATGACGGCGGACGCTTTTCCTGCGCCGCAGGTCACAAAAGATTCAGCGAGCCGCCATCCGGCGGCGGAATGTGAGGACAAAATGATCAAAATCCAAAACAAATGGGTGCGCGCAGCCATCCCAGCTCTACTGCTGCACTGTAGTATCGGCACCGTGTACTGCTGGTCCATTTTCAGCCAGGAAATCGCCGACTACATCGGATTTTCCAAGGGGGCCACGGAATGGGCCTTCAGCTTCGCCATTTTCTTCCTGGGAATGTCTGCTGCGTTCCTGGGCAACATCGTGGAAAAGGACATCCACAAATCATCCCTGATCGCTTCCATCTGCTTTGCCTTGGGCATGGCGGGCACCGGCTTCTTCATCTGGTTCGGCGGCGCCCATCCCGGAAACGTGATCTCTCTCATCGGCATTTACATCAGCTATGGCTTCATCATGGGCATCGGCCTGGGAACCGGTTATCTGTCTCCCGTGAAAACCCTGATGCTGTGGTTCGAGGATCGCAAGGGTCTGGCCACCGGCCTGGCCGTGGCGGGCTTCGGCGCGGCCAAGGCCATCGCCAGCCCCATCATGCAG
>CANQPH010000082.1 GCA_947625675.1 uncultured Acetatifactor sp. | reverse complement strand
AGACGGACGCCGCAGGCTTAAACGAATACGCCAAGGGATATAAGTCCCTCTACGCCATCGCCGCCCGCTGCGGGGTGTTCGCCAAGACGGACATCCAGCCCCTGATCAACGAAGGCGCCACCAAGGAGGATCTTTCCGCCTCCATTTTTCAGGCCGTGGTGAACCAGACCATCAGCGGACTGGCCTGCGGCAAGCCCATCCGGGGACACGTGGCCTTCCTGGGAGGGCCCCTGCATTTCCTGTCGGAGCTGCGAGAGGCCTTCATCCGCACCCTGAACCTGGATGAAGAACATATCGTCAACACGGACAACTCCCACCTCTTCGCCGCCATCGGCTCCGCCCTGAACGCCAAGGAGGATGTCACCTACAGCATGGAGGAAATGGTGGGGAAGCTGTCCTCCGAGATCAAGATGGAATTTGAAGTGGAGCGGATGGAACCCCTCTTCGCTTCCGAAGAAGAATATGAAGCATTTAAAGAGCGTCACGGCCGACACCGGGTGAAGACGGCGGATCTGTCCTCCTACCGGGGCAGGGCCTTCCTGGGCATCGATGCCGGCTCCACCACCACCAAGGTTGCCCTGGTGGGGGAGGATGGCTCTCTGCTGTACTCTTTTTACAGCAATAACGACGGCAGCCCCATGAACACCGCCATCCGTTCCCTGAAGGAGATCTATTCCCTGCTCCCGGAAGGGGTGCAGATCGTGCGCTCCTGCTCCACCGGTTACGGGGAAGCCCTGATGAAGGCGGCCTTCCTCCTGGACGACGGAGAAGTGGAGACCGTGGCCCACTACTACGCCGCCGCCTTCTTCGACCCGGAGGTGGACTGTATCCTGGACATCGGGGGGCAGGACATGAAATGCATCAAGATCAAGAACCAGACCGTGGACAGCGTGCAGCTCAACGAAGCCTGTTCCTCCGGCTGCGGATCCTTCATCGAGACCTTCGCCAAATCCCTGAACTACAGCGTCCAGGACTTCGCAAAGGAAGCCCTCTTCGCCCCCCATCCCATCGACCTGGGCACCCGGTGCACGGTGTTCATGAATTCCAAGGTGAAACAGGCCCAGAAGGAAGGGGCCTCCGTGGCGGACATTTCCGCCGGATTGGCCTATTCCGTGATCAAGAACGCCCTGTTCAAGGTGATCAAGGTTTCCTCCGCCGCAGAGCTGGGCAAAAACATCGTGGTTCAGGGCGGCACCTTCTACAACAATGCGGTGCTGCGCAGCTTTGAAAAAATAGCGGAATGCGAGGCCATCCGTCCGGATATCGCCGGGATCATGGGCGCCTTCGGCGCCGCCCTCATCGCCAGGGAGCGCTACGAGGAAGGCTATGAGACCACCATGCTCTCCTACGAAAGGCTCTGCAGCCTGCAGTTCACCACCAGCATGGCCAAGTGCAGGGGCTGCAACAACAGCTGCCGCCTGACCATCAACCGTTTCTCCGGCGGCCGCCAGTACGTGTCCGGCAACCGCTGCGAGCGGGGCATCGGCGGACAAAAGAACGCCAACAACGTGCCCAATCTCTTCGATTACAAGCTTCGGAGGATTTTTTCCTACACTCCCCTGGATCCGGACAAGGCTCCCAGAGGCGTGGTGGGCATCCCCCGGGTTCTCAACATGTATGAAAATTACCCCTTCTGGTTCACCTTTTTCACCAGACTGGGGTACCGGGTGATCCTTTCCCCGGAATCCAACCGCAACATCTACGAGCTGGGGATCGAATCTATTCCCAGCGAGTCCGAATGCTATCCGGCCAAGCTGGCCCACGGCCACGTGACCTGGCTCATCCGCAAGGGGGTGAAGTTCCTCTTCTACCCCGCCCTGTTCTATGAGCGCAACGAGTTCGAGGACGCCAACAACCACTACAACTGTCCCATCGTCACCTCCTATTCGGAAAACATCAAGAACAACGTGGAGGAAATCGGCCAGGGGGACATCTGTTTCCGCAATCCCTTCCTCTCCTTTGCCAGCCTGGAGGCTGCGACGGAGGCCCTGGTGAAGGAATTCACGGGGTCTGAAGGCAGGGATGCTTCCGGCCGCACGGCGTCTGGAACCGACGAAATCGGAGACGGGGTATACCGTCCCGGCTCCGCCGCCAATCAGGGGGCCCCTTTCACTGCCGAAGAAATCCGGGAGGCTGCGGCCGCCGCCTGGGAGGAAATGGCCCAGGTTCACAGAGACGTCCAGGCAAAGGGAGAAGAAGTGCTCCAATACCTGAAGGACACCGGCAAGCGGGGCATCGTGCTGGCGGGCCGCCCCTACCACCTCGACCCGGAGATCAACCACGGCATTCCGGAGCTGATCACCTCCTACGACATCGCCGTGCTGACGGAGGATTCCGTCTCCCACCTGGCCTGCCCGGAGCGGCCCCTCATCGTTTCCGATCAGTGGATGTACCACTCCAGGCTCTATGCGGCGGCCAGCTTCGTGAAGACCACGGAGAACCTGGATCTGGTCCAGCTCAATTCCTTCGGCTGCGGCTTGGACGCCGTGACCACGGACCAGGTGAACGACATCCTCTCCGGCTCCGACAAGATCTACACCTGCCTGAAGATCGATGAGGTCAACAACCTGGGGGCCGCCAGGATCCGGATCCGTTCCCTCCTGTCCGCCATCCGTGTGCGGGAAATGCGCCACAAGAAGCGTACCATCCGTTCCTCCGCCATCACCAAGGTGCCTTTCACGGAGGAAATGCGCAAGAATTACACCATCATCTGCCCTCAGATGTCCCCCATCCATTTCGAGCTGATGGAACCGGCCATGAACGCCTGCGGCTATCATTTCGTGGTGCTGGACAACGACAACAAGCACTCCGTGGACGTGGGACTGAAATATGTGAACAACGACGCCTGCTATCCCTCTCTTCTGGTAGTGGGACAGATCATGGAGGCCCTGCTGTCCGGCAAATATGACCTGGACAAAACCGCCATCATCATGACCCAGACCGGCGGCGGCTGCCGGGCCACCAACTACATCGGCTTCATCCGCCGGGCCCTTTCCAAGGCGGGCATGGGCCAGATCCCCGTGATTTCCCTGAATCTGGCGGGGATCGAGAGCAATCCCGGGTTCCACTTAAACGCCACTCTTCTGCTGCGAGCGGCGGTGGCGGCCCAATTCGGGGACATTTTCATGCGGTGCGTCTACCGGATGCGGCCCTACGAGGCCGAACCCGGCAGCGTGGACGCCTTACATCGGAAATGGGCGGAAAAGGTGAAGGCCTACGTCTCCGCCAAGCATCTGAACCTGCTCCGCTTCCCTTCCCTGTGCCGGGCCATCATCCGGGACTTTGACAAGGTGCCCCTCCTGGATGTCAAGAAACCCAGGGTGGGCATCGTGGGAGAGATCCTGGTGAAGTTCTCCCCCGCCGGCAACAACCATCTGGTGGAGCTTCTGGAATCGGAAGGGGCCGAGGCGGTGGTGCCGGATCTCATAGATTTCATGCTCTACTGCTTCTACAACCAGATCTACAAAGCGGAGTACCTGGGCACCAGCAAAAAGGCCGCCAAAGTGTGCAACCTGGGAATCTGGGCCATCGAACACATTTTGCGGAAGGCTTCTGCGGATGAATTCAAGAAGAGCGCCCATTTCACGCCGCCCACTCCCATCCGGGAGATCGCAGGCTTTGCGGAGCCCATCGTCTCCATCGGCAACCAGACCGGGGAAGGGTGGTTTTTGACCGGGGAAATGGTGGAGCTGATCCATGATGGGGTGCCCAACATCGTCTGCACCCAGCCCTTCGGCTGTCTGCCCAACCACGTGGTGGGCAAGGGCGTGATCAAGGCCCTGCGAAAGCATTATCCGCAGTCCAATATCGTGGCCATCGACTACGACCCCGGCGCCAGTGAGGTGAACCAATTGAACCGTATCAAACTGATGCTCTCCACGGCCCAGAAAAACCTGAACCGGGACAGTGAAAAAAGCGCCTGAATCCGGGTTGTTCGCAAAACAATTGCGCATAGGAAAAAAGCGGAAAACTCCCTGATGCCGCAGGAACCGGGAAGATAACTGAAGACGAAGAAAGTGAAAGAAAGCACCCGAAATCGGGCGGGGCAAAGAAGTGTCGGGAATCGGAGGTAAGACGGAAACACATCCGAACTAGAGGGAAAAAGAAGAAGAAGAGCTCACCGGGCCATACCGGTGAAATCCTCCTCTTCCCTCTCGTCTTCCGCTTCTTCCCTTCTGGCCAGACGTTCCCGCAGCATACGCCGCAAGACATGGTAGGTGGCCCGTCCTGCGGAGAAAATGGCGAACATGATCAGGAATCCTCCCAATCCGTACACGATATCCGCAAACTCCATGTTGCCGGTATGGCTCACCCTCTGGCCGATCTCTATGGCGAAGGTGAGCACGAGAATCATGGTAAATACATAGATCCAGCTGATCACCATGATATGGTTCCTCTTGACCAGCCATTTAAAAACGGGATGCACCACAAAGATCATGGCCATTCCGATGATTCCGATAATCAGAAAATGCAGCTCCTTATCGCTGAAATCATATTCAAAAGAATCGTTAAGACTCAGGATCTTACTGTGAAACCTGGCGATCACATCCACGATAAAATATAGAAAACGCTTCATGCCGCACCCTCCATTTTCATACTTTCCATATTCATACTTTTCATTTTCATACTTTCATCAAGTGTCATCCGTCTCCTTCAGTTCTACGAGTTCAGTTTCTCGAAAAAGCATATCGGCATCTCTCCCCCATTATTATTGATGATTCAATTATAGCAAATCAATTCATCGTGTCAATTCATATGAATCAATCTGTCCGTAAAATGTTCCTGATAGGTCTGAGCCAGATAGAGCAGGCAGCGCACCACGATATTAATGCTCCAGCTGGACTGCTGTTCTACCAAGATGACGATGTTGCCGTTTTGAGGCATTCTTATTTATGCCAGACCACTAATACATTATTATATTACCACAAAAACGGTAGGATTACAATTCAGTTGCCCTATATATGCGGGATGCAGGCCGCATTGCGCCGCCAGTTCTCCCTGACTGAGATGCTGCATTTTCCGCAAGTTTCGGATTCTGCTCCCAACGTGCCGTGGTAATTCTGACATGGTTTTCCGCAGCTGATGTTTGCCCGGTTCATTTCAGATCTCTTCTTCTCTGTTCTTAATTCGGATTACATACAAGCACTTTTTCATTTTCCATGCTATTTCTGGAAGCATCTTCAAAAAGCCTTTCCTCTTGTTTGCTCAGGAAAATAGACACCAGTACATTCTTTGTCCTCTTTTCTCTTTTGATGGCTCCTTTTACCAATAAGAGATCACTCTGCTCTGGCGCCATGACTGGACTGTCCATTTTGTTCTTCTTCATGCTTACCTCTCCTGGTCATTTTGTTTTTGTCACTATTGTTTGTTTTTATTTTGCTGATTTTCTGCTGCTCTCTATAGGCTTCAATATATCCATATACAGAATCTGCAAGAAATGCCGTCATATTATATGCAGCCGACTCAGTAGATTTCGTCCATTGTGGCATTTTCTCTTTTGTATCAATACATATCATACCTTTCACTTCATACTCCGTAGTTTCGCCCTCTCCTACAAAATTAGGGCAACGTATCGGAATTATGATTGTAGCCATAAAATACTCAGACCAGTTTGCCCCATATTCGCAATAGAATTTATCATCGTCCTTTTCTTTCATAGAAAGATTTTCCAAATCCCCATCTGCAAAATATTGCAACTGACGCTCAATAATTGCTTTATATGCGTAATTTTTATCTATAGGGATATCTTTTCCGTCACGTTGTTTTACTTTTGCAAGTCCTCCACGGGATTCGATACTGTTTTTGCCACGGGCAAATGTTTTCAGTCTTTTTTTGCTTGTGCATAGTTTTACGCTGGCTGAGATGGCCACTCCGTACTCCCCTGACAAATTATTCTCCAAAGTGTTCAAACTCTCTTTCAGGAAATCTGCCAGGGCCTGCCTTGTTAATTTCATTTCCTGATGCGGAATTTTAGCCTTATGATCTCTGATCGTGTGCGCAACAGAGTGCGCAAATCGGATAGCCCCTAGTTTTTGATCCTGTAGTACACTCTCTTTTTCCGTATTATTTAGACGATCCTGCTCTTGAATACGGTCATTTTCATTCTTTAACAATGCCCACTGCAGAAGATACATTCCGCCAAAGGCAATCAGCATGACTAGCACCAACAATATTGTATTTTGAGCCAGGTTCGTAAAAAATGTGCTGATAAAGAACCATATAATCTCAGCCAGCTTCGTCAATGCATCAAAGATTTTTGGATTCTTTTTCCTTTTACTTTCGAGATAATTTCGGAATCGCCACAATAGTCTTTTTATGGGGGCCAGAAATTCCTTGTCTTTTTCTTCTGTTTGTGCCATTTGGATTTACCACCATTTTCATGATAAGTATCAGCCTAATATCCATATGCATATTCTGAAATCAGATAAATTGATCCTTAGTCCACTGAAAAGATGTCCCTGGTATATACCTTATCCTTACACCGTTCCAACTCTGCAGTCCACCGATTGGTCATGATCAGGCCGCACTCATTGGCAAACTCGTCAAAGTCATGAATTACCCGGCAGCCCAGGAAAAAATCTTCTGAAACTGTAGGTTCATAGATTACAATATTCATCTCTCGCTCCTTCAGCATCCCGATGATGTCCTGAATCGCAGACTGTCTAAAATTGTCCGAACCAGCCTTCATGATCAGCCGATAAATGCCGATGACATGGGATTTCCCGCCGTTCCCAGCCCCGCTGGCCTCAGTCCCGATGACTTCAACCCTGTTAGCTTCAGCGCCGTTGACTTTCTGTGCGACACGTTCCGCAATATACTTTTTCCGGGTGATGTTGGAGGCCACGATGGCTGCGATCAGGTCGTTGGGTACGCCATCATAATCCGCCAGAAGCTGCTTCGTGTCCTTCGGCAGGCAATATCCTCCATAACCAAATGAAGGATTGTTGTAATGAGAGCCGATCCGCGGGTCAAAACCAACGCCTTGGATGATGGATTTTGCATCCAGCCCCTTCATCTCCGCATAGGTATCCAATTCATTAAAGTACGCCACACGGAGGGCAAGGTAGGTATTGGCGAACAGCTTGACCGCCTCCGCTTCCGTAGGCTCCATGACAAGGACATCTACATCCGTTTTCTTCGCAGCCTGACGCAGAAGCCCTGAAAAAACATGGGCCCGCTCCACCGCTTCCGCATCCTCCCCATCCACGCCCACAATGATTCTGGACGGGTACAAGTTGTCATATAACGCCCGCCCTTCCCGCAGAAACTCCGGGGAAAAAAGGATATGGCTTGTCCCATGCTCTTCCTGCATACGCCTGGTAAACCCAATGGGGACGGTGGACTTTACCACGATATACGCCTTGGGATTTATTTCAAGGGCCTGCGCAATCACGGATTCCACGGAGAATGTGTTGAAATAGTTCCTGTCCGGGTCATAGTCGGTGGGTGTGGACACGATCACGAAATCCGCCTTCCTGTAAGCGGAGGCTGCGTCCATGGTTGCAGTCAAGGACAGCTTCCCGCCCGCAAGATACTCCTCGATCTCCTTGTCCTGAATCGGGGACTTCCCCCTGTTGATCATCTCCACCTTTTCCGGGATGATGTCCACGGCATAAACCGTATTGTGCTGCGCCAGCAAAACCGCCAGCGAAAGTCCTACATAGCCTGTTCCAACCACTGTGATGTTCATTTGTACTTGTACCTGATGATTCCTTTCTTCAATCATTTTTCATCCAGTCATTCTTCATCCATCATTCCGGTTCTGATGTCAGTACGTTTTCAAAATACCGGATCGTGGATAACAATCCCTCCCTGAGGGGAATCGTCGGTTCCCAGCCCAGTTCCCTCTTCGCCAGGTCGATCACCGGCTTGCGCTGGGCAGGGTCGTCCTGCGGCAGGGGCTTATGTACCAGCTTTGACTTAGAACCCGTCAGATCCAGCACCAGCCCCGCCAGCTCCAGCATGGTAAACTCCCCAGGGTTCCCCAGGTTCACCGGCCCGGTGAATCCGTCCCCGCTGTTCATCATACAGATCAGCCCTTCCACCAGGTCGTCCACGTAGCAGAAGCTGCGGGTCTGCTTCCCATCGCCGTAAATGGTGATATTCTCCCCCCGTAACGCCTGCATGATGAAGTTGGACACCACCCGCCCATCGTCCGGACGCATCCGGGGTCCATAGGTATTGAAGATACGCACGATCTTGATATCCACGCCTTCCTGACGGTGATAGTCGAAAAAGAGCGTCTCCGCCATCCGCTTGCCCTCGTCATAGCAGGAGCGGATCCCATTCGGGTTCACATGCCCCCAGTAGCTTTCCGGCTGGGGGTGGACCTCCGGGTCGCCGTAGACCTCGCTGGTGCTTGCCTGTAGGACCCTTGCCCTGCAATGCTTCGCCAGATCAAGCACATTCAGGGCTCCCATCACGCCAGTCTTAGCGGTCTTAACCGGGTCAAACTGATAATGGGGCGGACTTGCCGGGCAGGCCAGGTTGTAGATCTGGTCGCACTCCACGTAGACCGGCTCGACCACATCATGGCGGATGAACTCAAAATGGGGGTTGTCCATCAGGTGACGGATGTTCTCCTTCCTGCCTGTAAAAAGGTT
>CANQPH010000081.1 GCA_947625675.1 uncultured Acetatifactor sp. | reverse complement strand
GCTTTTCGGCGCAACCTTGGCCAGAAATACCGCCGTGAAAAAGCCGATGGGTACGCCGATGACGATGGCCCCGGCCGTACCGTATATGGAAGTAAGGATCAGCGGAAGAATCCCGTATTGATCCCGGCCCGCGGCCCAGGTCTTCCCGAAAAGGAACTGAAAAAGACCGATTTCCCGAATCGCCGGGATGCCGGAAATGACAAGGTATATGGTAATGAGCAGCACGAATCCCACCGCTATCAGTCCGCATAGGGTAAAGAGAACCTGCATGGCTCTTTCCACCGCTTTATTTTTCGCCTTTTTCATATCAATTCGGATACACGGCGCCGGCCGCAGCAATGTACTCTGCCGCTTCCTCGCTGGATGCGAAGTCCAGGAAGGCCTGTGCTGCTTCAGAGAGTTCCACACCGTCCTTGGTGACCATCACAAAGGGACGCTGGATGGTATAGCTTCCATCCTTAACGGTGGCTTCACTGGGCGTAACGCCGTTTACCTTTGCGGCAATGACGCTGCTGTCCACGGCGGAGAGAGAAGCATATCCGATGGCGTTTTCATTGGAAGCGACGTTGCCGATGACATCGCCGGTGGAGCCGTACTCGTTGGTGTATGTGCAGGCCCCTTCCACACCCACGATTTCCTCAAAAGCGCTGCGGGTTCCGCTTCCGTCCTCACGGCCATATACCGCAATGGGTGCGTCTGCGCCGCCAAGCTCAGACCAGTTTGTGATCTTCCCGGTGAAAATGTCTGCGATCTGTTCCGTGGTCAGATCCGCTATGGCGTTCTTCGGGTTCACCACGACGGCGACCCCGTCCAGAGCCACCACATGCGCCACGGCGCCCTGATCCATTTCTTCCTGCTTCAGTTCACGGCTGGAAAGGCCGATGTCGCAGGTGCCGTCCAGGATGCCGCTGATGCCGGAGCCGGAACCAGTGCCGGAATAGTTGACCGTGATATCCGGTTCCTTTTCCCGAAACGCCTCGGTCAGCGCTCCCATCACGTCCGCCATGGAGGTGGAGCCGTCCGTGTTGACAGTACCGCCTTTTCGGCTTCCTGAGCATCCGGCAAGCATCGAGACTGCCAGAACCGTTACAAGCATGAGTGAAAATACTTTCTTCATTTTAAAGTTCTCCTTTGAATGTTTTTTTATCCCCTTTCAGGTTACAATTACATCATAGCGCCGGAATATCAAATCCTCTATCGCACTTATGTAAAATGGATGTAAAATCAAATTCGCAATTCAATCTTTTCATTTTAGGGAAAATAGTGTATACTTTTTCTATCTTGAGAAAAGTGAAGCGAAAAATAGGAATCATTGGAGGAAGAATCTGTTTTATGGAAAAAATCGCCAGCTTTACCATCGATCATCTCCGGCTTGTGCCCGGTCTCTACGTCTCCCGCAAGGACACGGTGGGCAGCGAAGTCATCACCACCTTCGACCTGCGCATGACCAATCCCAACGAGGAACCGGTCATGAATACCGCCGAGGTGCACACCATCGAGCACCTGGGGGCCACCTTCCTGCGCAACCACCCGGATTATGGCAAAAAGATCATTTATTTCGGCCCCATGGGCTGCCGCACCGGTTTTTACCTGCTGCTGGCCGGAGATTATGAGTCGAAGGATATCGTGCCATTGATGATCGAGATGTACGAATTCATCCGGGACTACCGGGGCGAAGTGCCCGGAGCGTCCCCGAAAGATTGCGGCAACTATCTGGATATGAATCTGGGCATGGCCAATTACCTGGCGAACAGGTATCTGGAGCAGGTGCTGTATCATATTACGGAAAAACGCCTGGTGTATCCGCAGTAAATTTTCCGAAAGGGCATTCGATGCCCGCCAGCGAACCACGTCCAAGGAACAGATTATGCCCTTGGCGGATCTTTTGCAGAAAAAATTTTAACATATCAGCATAAGCAGAAAAAGGGAACCGCAAACTCCTTATGAGCAGAAATGGTATAGAAAAGAGGGAAAATATGAGTAAAATTGGAATCATCGGAGCAATGGAACTGGAAGTGGAAGAATTAAAGTCCAGGATAGTCACTTCCAAAATCGTTACAAAGGCCGGAATGGAGTTTCAGGAAGGAACCCTGAACGGGACCGACGTGGTGGTCGTCCGCTGCGGCATCGGCAAGGTAAACGCCGCAGTCTGCACGCAGCTTCTGGCGGATCTGTTCCAGGTCACCCACGTCATCAATACCGGCGTGGCCGGTTCTCTAAATGCAACGTTGGACATCGGGGACATCCTGATCTCCAGGGAGGCCATTCATCATGACATGGACGTCACCGCCCTGGGATACCAGCCGGGAGAAGTGCCCCAGATGGGCCGGGTGGAATTTCCGGCGGACGAGCGTCTGATCGCCCTGGCCAAGGCCTCCTGCGAAAAGGTCAACCCGGATATCCACGCCCACATCGGACGGGTGGTCAGCGGAGATCAGTTCATTTCCGACAAAAAAATAAAGGCCCGTCTGATCGCCACCTTCCAGGGAGACTGCACGGAGATGGAAGGAGCCGCCATCGCCCACGCCGCTTACCTGAACCAGGTTCCTTTCGTGATCATAAGGGCCATTTCCGACAAGGCGGACGATTCCGCCAGGGTGGAGTACCCAATCGTGGAACGGGACGCCGCCAGGCATTCCGCCCGCCTTGTGTTGGACATGGTGCAGAACATTTAACCGCAACTCGAAACATTTGACTGCAGCCTAGAAAATTTAATCACAACTTAAAACATTCAACTGCAGCTTATTTTTTGTTGAATACAAACAGCTTGCTGAATACGTAGTTGCCGATCACCACCAGCACGGAGGAAATGAGCGTGGCCACGACCAGGTTCACGCCCAGGGCCGTGAGCACCTGCATCACCACGGCGTCCAGCACCAGGGTGGCCACTCTGGAAAGCACGAACTTCGGAATCTCTGTGCCCATGGGCTCATGGCTTTTGAATACGAAACGACGGTTGGTAAAATAGGCGAAAATCACGCCGGTCGTCCAGTTCACGATGCTTAAGACCAGGTTCTGGCCCCAGGTGGGATACATGGTGTTTTCATAAAACAGGAAGTTCCAGAGGAACTTCGCCCCCCAAGCCACGATGGTGGTCAGGACGCCCACGATCAGGTAAACGATGATCTCCTCATATTTCGTCCAAAGCTGTTTGATTTTATCTATCATCTGTTATTTCGTCCTCATTTCCAAAATTTTCAGACCCGATCCGGTGCTCCCGGCGGGTCTGATTTTTTTTCGTTCGCTTTCCCGCCGTCACCTCACGGATTCACCACATGCTTCGGCGTCCCGTTCTGAAAGGCCCGGATGTTCTCATACACCCCTTCCACGCAGCGTCTGCGGGCCTCCACGCTGGCCCAGGCCAGGTGGGGTGTGATGATGATCTGGTTGGAGTCCTTGAGCCTTCCCAGGGGATTGCCCGCATGAATGGGCTCCTTCTCCAGCACGTCCAAACCCGCTCCCATGATCTCCCCGTCCACCAGAGCCTGATACAGATCCTCGTTGTTCACCACGGGACCCCTGGCCACATTGATGAGGTAGGCGGTCTTTTTCATTTTTTTCAGAGCCTCAGCATCGATGAAGTTCCGGGACAGATCGCTCAAAGGGCAGTGCAGGGAGAGGAAATCGCTCTCCCGAAACAGCGTGTCCTTGTCCACCTGGGGATAGTCCGTACAGGTGCTCTTGCCGGTAATGGAATGGAAGATCACCCTGCAGCCGAAATCTGCCGCAATCTTCGCCACCTTCCGGCCGATGTTGCCCATCCCCACGATGCCCCAGGTCTTGCCGTCCAGCTCATAAAAAGGCACATCGAAATTGGAGAAGCGGTCCTGGGCCCCGTATGCGCCGGACTTCACATAATCGTCATAATGCGCCAGCTTTTGGGACAGAGCCAGGGCCAGAGTGAAGGTGTGCTGGGCCACCATGGCGGTGCTGTAGTCCACCACGTTGCATACCGGGATCCCCCGGGATCTGCAATAGGCGATGTCCACGTTATCGAAGCCCGTAGCGAACTCGCAGACCAGCTTCACGTTCTTCGCATCCTGCATGGTTTCCTCCCGCAGGGGCGATTTGTTGGCCACCACGATATCCGCATCATGGATGCGCTCCCTCACTTCCTCCGGGGTCACGGTGTTGGGATAATAAGTCACCTCTCCCAGCTCTTCCAGGCTGGAAACCTCGATGTCCGTGCCCACGCTGTTTCTTTCCAATACCACAATTTTCATATACTAATCCCCATTCCGGAGCATTTATGCGATCAAGGCAAGATGAGACTTCGTCTCCTCTTGAGAAATTCGCGAATGCGATTTCTCATCTGCCATCAGGGCTATTTGTGACGCTCCGGCACAAATAGCCGATTGAAAAATAAGCTATCAAGCTTATTTTTCAATCTGGTCTCCTACAGCCTCTTGAGCAGAGCCTCTCTCTGGGCCTCGTAGCCGGGCTTGCCAAGCAATGCGAACATGTTCTTCTTGTAGCTTTCCACGCCGGGCTGGTTGAAAGGATTCACCCCCAGCAGATACCCGCTGACGCCGCAGGCGAACTCGAAGAAATAGAACAGCTCTCCCAGGTAAAACTCGTTCACTTCCGGGATCTTGACCATCAAATTGGGCACTTGGCCGTCGGTATGGGCCAGAATGGTGCCGTTCATGGCGCTCTTGTTCACGAAGTCCACGGTTTTGCCCGCCAGATAGTTCAAGCCGTCCAGATCCACGGGTTCCTCCCCGATCACGATCTCTTCCCTGGAGGTCTCCACGTTCAGCACGGTTTCAAAAAGAATCCTGGCGCCGTCCTGGATAAACTGTCCCATGGAATGCAGATCCGTGGTCAGATCCACGCTGGCCGGGAAGATGCCCTTCTGATCCTTGCCCTCGCTCTCGCCGTAAAGCTGCTTCCACCACTCGGACACATAGTGCACGCCGGGCTCATAATTGGCCAGGATCTCAATGCTCTTGCCCTTTCTCAAAAGGATGTTGCGCAGGGCCGCATACTGCAGGGCGTCATTTTCTGCAAAATCATTCTCCAGGGCCCTCTTTCTGCCGCTGGCCGCACCTTCCATCAGCTTGTCGATGTCCGCACCGCTGACGGCGATGGGAAGCAGACCCACTGCGGTGAGCACGGAGAACCGGCCTCCCACGTCATCAGGCACCACGAAGGTCTGATAGCCTTCCTCGTCGGCCACATGCTTCAGGGCTCCCCGGGCCTTATCGGTGGTGGCGTAAATCCTCCTGGCCGCCTCTTCCTTGCCGTACTTGGCCTCCAGCTTGGCCTTGAACACCCGGAAAGCGATGGCGGGCTCCGTGGTGGTGCCGGACTTGGAGATCATGTTGATGGAGAAATCCCTGTCGCCCACCACGTCCATCAGGTGCTTCAAGTAAGTGGAGCTGATGGAATTGCCGCAGAAATAAATTTCCGGGGCCTTGCGGATGCTCTTGTCCACGACGTTATAGAAGCTGTGGGACAAAAATTCGATGGCCGCCCGGGCTCCCAGATAAGAGCCGCCGATGCCGATGACCAGAAGCACTTCGGAATCCTCCTGAATCTTCCTGGCCGCTTCCTTGATACGGGCGAACTCTTCCTTGTCATAATTCACCGGAAGATCGATCCAGCCCAGGAAATCATTGCCTGCGCCGGTCCTGGACACCAGAAGCTCCTTGGCGTCCAAAGCCAGTTTGCTCATGTAGCTCACTTCTTCCGCAGAAATAAAAGAACTTGTTTTGGAATAATCAAAGGTTACTTTGCTCATGTTGCTGTTCCTCCTTTGGGATAACTATGTCAGCCGGGCAAGCCTGCGGCTCCCTCGGCCCCGATTACTCTAAGTGTACCAAACTTATATCCTAAATTCAAGATAATTTTGGCATCCCCTTCCTTTACTTTTTCCCCGCCGGATAGTATGATGGAAATAGGAAAAGAAGGGAAACGGGTCAGCCGCAAACGGACAAGGGGGAAAAGGGCCATGTCGGACATTTTTCAGGGACTCAATGAATCGCAAAAAGAAGCCGTCACCGCAACGGAAGGCTACATCCGGGTCATCGCCGGGGCCGGCACGGGCAAGACCAGGGCCCTGACCCACAGATACGCCTACCTGGTGGAGGAACTGGGCATTTCTCCGGCCAACATCCTGTGCATCACCTTCACCAACAAGGCCGCCAACGAGATGAAGCGGCGCATCAAGGCCATGCTGGGTGCGGAATTCGACACCTCCTTCGTGGCCACCCTCCACTCCTTTTGTACCAGGGTGCTGCGGGAGGATATCACCAAGCTTTTTTATCCCGACAATTTCATCGTGCTGGACAATATCGACCAGAAAAAGATCCTGGAAGAGGTCTATGACGAAATGGGCATCCGGATGGATACCGCCAGCTTCAAATTCATGATCGACCAGATCCGGTATTACAAAAATCTGCTCACCTACGTGGAATATCTCTCCGACCCCGGTTTTGATTATTCCACCCTCACCTCCAAGGTGCAGTCCGAGGAGATCATGTACCGTTATATTAAAAAACAGCGCAAATATTTCGGCCTGGACTTTTTTGACCTGATCAATTTCACCATCTACCTTTTCGACCATTACCCGGACGTCCTGCTGAAATGGCAGAACAGACTGTGCTACATCTGCGTGGACGAATTCCAGGATATCACCGTAAAAGAATTCAAGCTCATCCGCAGGCTGTCCGAGGTCAATCAGAACCTTTTCGTGGTAGGGGATCCGGACCAGAACATCTACGAATGGCGGGGCGCCAACATGGACGTCATCGTCAATTTCGAGGATTGGCTGAACAATCCATGGTTCCAGAACCAGCTGAACCTGAAGGCCCGGGACATCGTGCTGGACCGCAATTACCGCTCCACCGCCCAGATCCTGCAGGTGGCCAATTCCCTGATCGAGAAAAACCGCAACCGGGTGGAAAAGCAGCTTTATTCCGAGCTGCCCCAGGGCGAGAAGGTGCGCTTCCTTCACGCCAAAAACGACAAGGAAGAGATCAAATACATCGTGACCCAGATCAAGGCGCACGTGGAAAACGGCGGCAAATATTCGGACTTCGCCGTGCTTTACCGCTCCAATTACGTGTCCCGCTTCGTGGAGCAGGGGTTCTTAGGCGATAACATTCCTTACACCGTCTATGGGGGTGTGGGCTTTTATGAGAGGGCGGAGATCAAGGACGTCCTCTCCTATATGCGCCTGATCGACCGCCCGGAGGACGACCTGTCCTTCCGCCGCATCATCAACGTGCCCCGGCGCAAGATCGGCAAGACGAAGCTGCGGGCGCTGAGCGACTATGCGGAATCCCACCGCACCTCCCTGTACGAGGCCCTGCGGGCCCTCTGCGACACGGAGACCTTCCGGGGAAGCAAGGCCCGGGAATTTGTGGATAAAGTGGAAGGGCTGCGGAGGGATGCGGAGGAACTGTCCGTTTCCGAGATTTTACAGAAAATTTTATCCGTCATGGAATATGAATTGTACATCCGGGAAAGCGGGGACATCGAGCGGTTGGACAACGTGACGGAGCTGCTCCGGAGCATCGTGACCCAGGAAAATGAATTCGGAGAGCACCTGTCCCTCACCGCCTTCCTGCAGACCATCACCCTGCTGCGGGACAGCGATGCGGAAGATACCAACGACTGCGTCCGGATCATGACCATCCACACCGCCAAAGGCCTGGAGTTCGATCAGGTATTTCTGGTAGGGCTCACGGAGGGGATCTTCCCTTCCGCCAGAAGCCTGGAAGAGCGGCAGGAAGAAGCCCTGGAGGAAGAACGCAGGCTTTGCTTCGTGGCCGTCACCCGGGCCCGCCAAAAGCTTTTCCTCACGGAAAGCGAGGGCTTCGGCGTCAAGGGCTTTTCCAAGGTTCCCTCCCGTTTCATTTTCGACATCGACCCCGAATACCTGGAGATCATCGGCCAGATCCCGGAAGAGCTGCAGGCGGAATTCAAGACCCAGTCCAAAGTATTCGACAAAACCCAGCCCAGCGTCTGCCGGGTGGGCGACCAGGTCCGGCACAAGGTCTTCGGAGAGGGCATGGTGGAGGAAGTGGATGAAAAGAACCGGATCTATTACATCCGGTTCGTCAACGGCAGGAAGCCCATCCGCTGGAATTACAAGGGGCTGAGCCATATTTTTACATAAGCTACGTTTGCTTTAAATATTGGATAGATGAACATTTATTTCTTCCAGCCCGTCCACCCAAAAATATTTTTCCGATTCAATACCGTAAATGCTTGCGTAACCTTGCGTAAATTTACTCAGAATTACGCAAGGTTTACTCAAGCTATTACCTCAGTACCCAATAAGAACGCTGCTGGTTAGTTGAATCCGTATCAATAATATTATTCCTTTTTAATATAGCCAGCAAATTCCCTATCTTATATTCCTTTTGTTTGTCTGACAATGCATCTGGCAACTTATCCCACAATAGCTCCCGAATATCTTTCTTTTTGGCTTTTTTATACTGTTTCAAGTATTCAACGATCAAGTCCTTATAATACTTATCATCAAATCCCTTATTTTTAATATATGTCGTACTCTCATCAATGCTTTTGGCCGCCGAAGCCGACAGATACAAACTCGTCACCCTTCCCTCTACCAGCTTTTGCGCCCGTAGTCTGTCTACATCTTCCTTTTCTACCGACAGACCTTTCTGTATCCGATCAAGCAAAAACACCGTCTGCAAGTCCAAATCCTGATGATCATACAATATGTGCATATAACTATCATTCAGTATCTTTCCATAAATCGTCACTTCAACCTGTG
>CANQPH010000080.1 GCA_947625675.1 uncultured Acetatifactor sp. | reverse complement strand
CTACGTGGGAGGCAGACTCTGTGAAAATCCTTCCAGGACGCTGAAGGAAGGGGAAGTGGTGAACGCCAGAGGTTTTGGCAAGCTGATCTACCGGGGCGTGCAGTATGAAACCCGAAAGGGAAAGCTTTCCGTGAAGGCAGAGGTCTATCGGTAGGGCGGAAGGGGGAGTCATGTATTATTATTCTGTGACACAATGGCTATTTTTCTTTTATTTCTATTGCTTCGCAGGCTGGTGCTTCGAGTCTGCCTATGTTTCCCTGAAAGAAAAAAGACTGGTGAACCGGGGCTTTATGCGAGGGCCCTTCCTGCCCCTGTACGGCAGCGGCGCCATCATGATGCTGGTGGTTTCCATTCCTTTCAAAGACAGTCTGATCCTGGTTTACCTGGCGGGGTGCGTGGGGGCCACGGCCCTGGAGTACGTGACCGGCGTGACCATGGAGGCCCTGTTCAAGGTGCGGTATTGGGATTATTCCAACCAGCCTTTTAATTTTCAGGGACAGATCTGTCTGGGCTCCACCCTCGCCTGGGGATTTTTGACCATTCTCATGACGGAGGTGATCCACAAGCCCGTGGAAGAGCTGGTGCTTTCCATTCCGGCCGCAGTCCTGTCCGTCCTGGTGGTGATATTGACGATGTACATCAGTGCGGATTTCGCCCTGTCCTTCAAGGCGGCCCTGGATCTGAGGGACGTGCTGGTGAAAATGGAGGAGACCAGGCAGGAGCTTCTGCGCATCCAGAAGCGGCTGGACGTGATCATCGCCGTGGCGAACGAGGATCTTTCCAGCAGGAAGGAAGAACTGGCGGAAGAGTGGAAGAATTCCCGGATTGGAGAACTGGCGAAGAACTGGAAGAATTACAGCCTGGAGGAGCGCCTGCAGAGGCTGCACGCCGAGGTGACGGAGCGGGCGGCGGAATATTCCGAAAATGCCGGAAGGGAGATTCAGGAGCTGCTGGGGCAGTACCGCAAAAACGTGGCGGAGCACAGCCGCTTAAAGTCCCTGAAGGATTTCTTCCAGAGGGATCTGATCCGTTCCAATCCTACCATGAGATCCAGGCGCTTCGATGAGGTGCTGGAGGAACTGAAAAAAACGGTCAACGACAGGAGAGGGGAATCCTAAGGCGGTATGTTTCATATTATGGTGGCGGATGACGACAAGAACATCCGGCTGTATTTAAAGGCGGTGCTGGAAAAAGAAAATTATAACGTTTCTCTGGCGGCCAACGGGGAACAGGCCCTGGAGCTCCTGGACCGGCAGCACATCGACCTGGTGGTGCTGGACATCATGATGCCCGGAATGGACGGTTATGAGTTCACGAGGCTGCTTCGGGAGAACGACAACGATCTTCCCATCCTGATGGTTTCCGCAAGGCAGCAGCCTTCTGACAAGAAACAGGGTTTTCTGGCGGGAACGGACGATTATATGACCAAGCCCATAGATGCGGAAGAATTCCTCCTTCGCATCAAGGCGTTGCTGCGTCGGGCCAAGATCGCCAGTGAAAGGCAGATCGTCATTGGGGACGTTATTCTGGATTATGATTCCCTGACGGTTCGGAGGGGAGAGACGGTCCAGGAGCTGCCCCAAAAGGAATTTCTGCTGCTTTACAAGCTTTTGTCCTATCCCGGTAAGATTTTCACCCGGATCCAGCTGATGGACGAAATCTGGGGAGCGGACAGCGAGACCGGTTGGGAGACCCTGACGGTTCATGTGGGACGCCTGCGCAAGCGTTTTGAGGGCTGGGAGGAATTCTCCATCGAAAGCGTGCGGGGGCTTGGATACAAGGCGGTGAAAAAAGTATGAGAAAGATGAAAAGACAAGGGAAAAAAGAAATCAAAAACGGTCGTCTTTCCCTGACCCTGTTGTTTTCCTGCATCGTGTTCCTGATCCTTCTGATTTCTCTGGGGATCGCCATTCTGCTCGTGTATCTTCTGGCGGTTTACGCCCATATTCCGGCCATTGAGGACGAGCTGCGGCATCCCATGCCCTTTCTTCTCCTGATGTCTGCCGTCAGCTTGATCATCGGCGTCTGCGTGACTTTTGCTTCCAGCAGACTTCCCCTGAAGCCCATTAACCGTCTCATCAATCAGATGAACCGGCTGGCTGGCGGTGATTTTACGGTGCGGCTTTCCTTCGGAAGACTTACCAGATCCCATCCCGCCCTGGCGGAGATCATCGACAGCTTCAACCTCATGGCGGAACAGCTGGAACGGACGGAAATGTTGCGTTCGGACTTCATCAACGATTTTTCCCATGAATTCAAGACTCCCATCGTCTCCATCTCCGGCTTCGCCAGGCTTTTGAAGGAAGGAAACCTGACGGAGGAAGAAAGAAACGAATATATCGGCATCATCGAGGAGGAATCCCTGCGTCTGGCCTCCATGGCCACCAACGTGCTGGAACTGACCCGGGTGGAAAGTCAGTCCATTTTGACGGACGTTACCACCTACAATCTTTCCGAACAACTTCGCAGCTGCGTGCTGCTGTTGGAACGCAAGTGGACGGACAAGGGACAGGAGATGGATTTGAACTTCGAGGAATATGACATTTCCGCCAGCGAGGAGCTCCTGAAACAGGTCTGGATCAACCTTTTGGACAATGCCGTCAAGTTTTGTCCGGAAGGGGGAACCGTCAGCGTGAGCATCGAAGAGGAGCGGGAAGGGCTTAGCGTGGCGATCTCCAACACCGGAAGCGATATCGCCCCCGAAGACCGGGAAGCGATTTTCAATAAGTTCTATCAGGCGGACAAATCCCACGCCAAATCCGGGAACGGCATCGGACTGGCCATCGTCAAGAGGGTCGTCCAGCTCCATCAGGGGGCGGTGACGGTGCAAAGCGGGTCGGGCCGGGTGACATTTACCGTGTGGCTGCCCCGCAACCTCGGTTCCCTTTCCACTCAAGTCTCTTGAGTTTCCGCTCCTTGCCTGCCCAAACTGCCTGACTTTCCTAACCCCTTACCCGCCCAAACAGCTTGCCCTCAAAATTTCTTACCCGCCCAACTTTTTGGACATCAGCCCCTTGTGCCATAAACCCTTTGCCAAACAAAGTCCCATCGAAATTTTCCCTTAAAATTTTCTCGAAAAGTTTTGTTTCAGTTTAGATTTCTGAAATAGAATGATACCGGAATGATGGAGTGAGGGAGTGTTCCGGTATGATGTTAAATAAATATGCTTTTTCAATGGTGATTGCGCTGACTTCTTTTATTGGGTTCTGTGTGGAAAATATCTGGCTGTCGGTGACGAAGGGTTACATGGACAACCGCAACATGATTTTCCCGTTCTTGTTGGGATACGGCATGGCCTTTGCCGCCATTTATCTGCTGTTCGGAACCCCGGATCAGATGACTTTCCTGGCCCAGGATCTGCCGGTGAAAAGTGCGAAAATGAAGTCTTTGCTGTACTTCTGTACGGTTTTCTGCTGTATCTGCGCAGGTGAGATCCTGTTGGGAAAAACGGTGGAGCTGACCTGTCATTTTTATTGGTGGGATTATTCCCGCCTTCCCCTGCACATCACCCGTTACACCTCCGTGCCCACCAGCCTGGGGTTCACCATTTTGGTTTATCTGTTCATGGATCAGGCATATCCCAGGCTTTATCGGTATTTCCTTTCCTGGGACCAGGACTTCTTGAAGATTGCCGCCACCCTGCTGATGGCGGTGATGGTGTGGGATTTCTTGCACAGCGGCGTCCTGATGCTGGTCAATCAGACCACCCAGAAGCGGTGGATCATCAATACCACGGGACAGGCGATTTATCGGCTGATTCATTCGCAAATTTAATCAATTCTTAAACATTTCCCCTATTTATTATTAATATCAACCTGTTGTACAATGGTATCCAGGAAGCGGAAAGAGGTATGCCATATGTACAACATTTTGATTTGTGATGATGAAAAAGACATCGTCAACGCATTGAAAATCTATCTGACGGATCCCAACTACCGGCTGTTCGAGGCTTATACCGGCAAGCAGGCCGTGAAGCTGATGAGGGAGCAGGAGATCCATCTGGTGCTGATGGACATCATGATGCCGGAGATGGACGGGATCTCCGCCATGGTGGCGATCCGGGAGCTCAGCAACGTGCCGGTGATCCTGCTCACGGCCAAGAGCGAGGACACGGACAAGATCCTGGGGCTGAACGTGGGGGCGGACGATTATATCACCAAGCCCTTCAATCCGGTGGAAGTGGCGGCCAGGGTGAGATCCCAGCTGCGCCGGTACATGCAGCTGGGCGGCGGCCAGGCGGTGCAAAGCGGTCTCCTGCAGATCGGCGGCATCGAACTGGACGATAAGGCCAAGAGCGTCACTTTGGACGGGGAGCCGGTCTCCCTGACGCCCACGGAATATGAGATCCTGAAGCTCTTGATGATGCATCCCGGACAGGTTTTTTCTCCCAAGGAAATCTATCAGCAGATCTGGAAGGATTTGCCTTACGGGAGCGAAAACACGGTGGCCGTACATATCCGTCATATCCGGGAAAAGCTGGAGATCAACCCTGCGGAGCCCAGGTACCTGAAGGTGGTCTGGGGACAGGGGTATAAAATGGAAGGGGGAAACGTGTCATGAAAAAAGGAAGACTTGTGAACAGCGTGCTGGCCAAGATCATAGCGTATTTCCTGGCGGTGGTGTCCCTGTACGCCGCATTGGTGAGCCTGGCGGGAATAATCGCCGTTTCCGAGAGGGGATATTATCGGAAGACCCTGGAGCAGATTGAAAAGGAGCAGATTGTCGATTACGCCTATTCGAAGGCCCTGGAGGTGAAAAACTGTCTTTTGTACCGGGATCTCGCCATGCAGGGGCTGATCATGTCTTATCGGGATACCAATCTGCAGTTTGAAGTGGAGTCTCTGAAGGAAGGAATCGTTCGGGGGAATTATGCCGGAGGGGAAACGGAATATGCCTTTACCTATTACATGGACTTAAGCCGGGGAAAAGAACTGACGGACCGGGAGGAAGGGGCTGACTACCGCATCAGCATATATATAGATGAGGATTTGTCCCATTGGGATGAATTGAAAAGTCAGTTCTCCCTGTTGGAGGCGGGGTATCCCTATTTGGATGATCTTTTCCCTTTGTTCATCCTGTCGGCCTTCCTGGGAATCTGTATGTTCTTGTTCCTTTTGTGCAGTGCAGGGCACAGAGAGGGACGAAGCGGCGTGCCGGCCACAGGCCTTGCCAGGATTCCGGCGGATCTATTGACCCTGGCGGCGGCCCTGGGAGGACTCTGGCTTCTGTATGTGCTGCAGGAGAGTGTGGCAGCCTCCGCCGTTTTCCCGGAGATCAACGCTTTTATCCAGGAATTTCTTGGAAAAAGCCTGCTTCTGGCCATAGGTCTTGCGGCAGGAATCGGGTACTGCATGATCCTGGCCATAGAGGGCAAGGCCGGAACCCTCTGGAAAAGCACCTTGCTTTGTTGGTGCTGGAAGACGCTTCAAAGGGGAGCCCGGTTCTTGGGGAAGGTTTTTAAAAATATCAGTCAGTGGATGGCTATTTCCGCCAAGCTGCCTTTGCTGGTGCTTTTGATTCTCCTGGCGGAAGTCCTGGCCGCAGGTTTGATGGTGGGTCTGACAGGAATTGAAGCCTTGTTTTTCCTGTGGGCGGCGGAGCGCATCCTGCTCTTTGTCTTGGCGGCTTATTTCGGGGTGATCCTGTACCGTCTGCGTCAGGGAGCCCGGGAGCTGGCCAAGGGGAACCTGGGGTATCAGGTGGATCCTTCGGGAATGTTCGGGGAGTGCAGGGAGCATGCCACGGATCTGAACAGTCTGGGGGGACGGCTGAACCAGGTGGTGGAAGAACGGATGAAGAGCGAGCGGATGAAAACGGAACTGATCACCAACGTCTCCCACGATATCAAGACTCCTCTGACTTCCATCATCAATTATACGGATCTGATCGTGAAGGAGGAGACGGAGAACAAGAAGATCACGGAGTATTCCCTGGTGCTGAAGCGCCAGTCCGCCCGGCTGAAAAAGCTGATCGAGGATCTGGTGGAGGTGTCCAAGGCTTCCACCGGCAACCTGGAGGTGCACCTGGCGCCCTGCGAGGCTTCCGTGTTGTTGACCCAGGTGGTGGGGGAGTACGAGCAGAGACTGGCGGAGCAGGATCTGGAGCTGGTCACCCGCCTTTCCGTCCGGTCCGCCCGGATCATGGCGGACGGGAAGCTGCTCTGGAGGGTCTTTGACAACCTGTTGAACAACATCTTGAAGTACGCCCAGCCGAACACCCGGGTCTATCTGACCGTGGAGGAACCGGAAGGACGGGTGGAGATCGCTTTCAAAAACGTTTCCAGGGATCCGCTGGATACCACGCCGGAGGAACTGAAGGAGCGGTTCGTGAGGGGGGATCACTCCAGAAACACGGAGGGCAACGGCCTGGGGCTGTCCATTGCGGAGAGCCTGACCAGGCTCCAGGGAGGGGAGATGCAGCTGTACGTGGACGGCGACCTTTTTAAGGTGCTGCTGCGGTTCCCGGGGCTGCCCGAGGAGACCCAGGGCTGACGGATTACGGCTTGGATGGGCTCATATGTCCCTGAATGACAAGGGAAGTGTAAGGATAATGGAAAAAGATTGTTCCGGATCGACAAGAAACTCTGGAACAATCTTTTTTTCTATGGTACAATTAATGGAGTAATGTTTTCCGGGAGGGGAAGGGTGCGGATTTTCAATGAGAAATTAAAGGAAAAACTGAAGGAAGCCTTGAAGGCGGTGCTGCCCATCATCGCCATCGTGCTGGCGCTGTGCTTCACCATAGCGCCCCTTACGCCCAGCATTCTGCTCTGTTTCCTGTTGGGAGCGGTGCTGGTGATGGCGGGGATGATGTTTTTCACCCTGGGGGCGGAGATGTCCATGACGCCCATGGGGGAAAAGGTGGGGGCCGCCATGACGAAGCGAAGGAGCGTCTGGCTGATCATAGTGATCTCCTTTATCCTGGGGGTGATCATTACCGTGTCGGAGCCGGATCTGCAGGTCCTGGCTTCCCAGGTGCCTTCCGTGCCCAACAGGACGTTGATCCTGGCGGTGGCCGCAGGGGTGGGAATCTCTCTGGTGGCGGCCCTGCTCCGGATCCTGTTCGGCGTCCCTTTGACCTTTTTATTGGTGATCTGCTATGTCGCCGCCTTTCTTTTGCTGCGTTTCGTGCCCAAAAGCTTCCAGGCGGTGGCTTTCGATTCCGGCGGCGTGACCACGGGGCCCATGACGGTGCCCTTTATCATGGCCCTGGGGGTGGGCGTTTCTTCTATTCGTAACGATAACGGAGCGGCCAACGACAGCTTCGGCCTGGTGGCCCTCTGCTCTGTGGGGCCAATTTTGGCGGTGATGCTCCTGGGTATTATTTACCAGCCCGGGGAGAGCGATTTCCAGCTGGCCGGAATCCCGGAGATTCGGGACTCCGTGGAATTGTTCCGCCTGTTCGGGCGGGGACTTCCGGCCTATCTTCATGAGATCGCCGTTTCTCTGTTTCCCATCGTCCTGTTTTTCGGGCTGTTCCAAATCACGCTCCTGCATCTTTCCGGCAGATCCCTGATCAGGATCCTCGTCGGGCTGGCATATACTTATGTGGGCCTGGTGCTGTTTCTGACGGGGGCCAATGTGGGCTTCCTGCCCGCCGGAAATTATCTGGGAGGGGTGCTGGCCAGCCTGAAGTTCCCCATGATCCTGGTGCCTGTCGGGGCCCTGATCGGCTATTATATTGTAAAAGCGGAGCCTGCGGTCTACGTGCTGAAGCGTCAGGTGGAGGAGATCACGGAAGGGGCCGTTTCCGCCAGGGCCATGGGGGTGAGTTTGTCGGCGGGGGTGTCCCTGTCCATCGCCCTGGCCATGATCCGGGTGCTCACAGGCATCTCCATCATTTGGTTCCTGGTTCCGGGATATTTGCTGGCGCTGGCCTTGTCCTTTGCGGCACCCCGGATCTTTACCGCCATCGCCTTCGACTCCGGGGGCGTGGCCTCCGGCCCCATGACGGCCGCCTTTCTGCTGCCCCTGGCCCAGGGGGCCTGCCTGGCGGCGGGGGGAGATCTGGTGACGGACGCCTTCGGCGTGGTGGCCATGGTGGCCATGACGCCCTTGATCACCATTCAGATCCTGGGAGTGGCCTATCGGCTGAAGCAGCGTTCCGGTTCCGGAAGCCTTTCCGCACCGGAATACGCCTTTGCGGCCCTGGATGAGGATACGATCATTGAATTGTAGGAAAACGGCGGGGCCGCAGGAGAAGGAGAAGAGATGAGCGAGTTGTACATGATGGTCACCATCGTTGACAGGAAGAAAAATCAGAAGTTCCTCCAATTTTATAAAAGCTGCGGGCTGGAAGTTTCCATGATCTCTCTGGGGACGGGGACGGCGGCCAGCGAAATCCTGGATTATTTCGGCCTGGACGGTTCTCAGAAGAGCGTGCTCTTCCACGTGGTCACGGATGCCAAGTGGAAGGAAGTGAAATACGGGCTGCGGCGAAGGATGCAGATCGATGCGCCGGGAATCGGCATCGCCTTTCTGGTGCCTTTGAGCAGCATCGGAGGCAAAAAAGCGTTGAGTTATCTGACGGAAGGCCAGGAATTTGTAAAAGGGGAGGAATCCACATTGAAGGACACGAAATATGAATTGTTAGTGGTAATTTCCAATCAGGGTTATACGGAAATGGTCATGGATGCGGCCAGAGAGGTTCATGCGGCGGGCGGAACCGTGATCCATGCCCGGGGGACGGGGACGGAGAAGGCCGAGAAATTCCTGGGCGTGACCATCGTGCCGGAGAAGGAGATGATTTTCATCGTGGTGAAAAAATCTCAGAAGAACGATATCATGCGTTCCATCATGGACAAGGCCGGACTGGAATCCAAGGCCAGGTCCATCGTGTTCTCCCTGCCGGTGACGGATACGGCGGGTATGCGCCTGGTGGAGGAGCTGGAGGAAGAGGAAGGCTGAGGAAGAGATCGACGAGAAAAGGCGGATGGAATGTTCTGAAGCGGAAGAGCCTGAAGCGAGAAACCTGGAGCAGAAAAGTTTGCAACGGAAGAGCCTGAAACGGTGGGAAGTTCAAGGGGATGGAAGGTTCTGAAGCGGCGGGAAGTTCAGGGGG
>CANQPH010000079.1 GCA_947625675.1 uncultured Acetatifactor sp. | reverse complement strand
ACTGTGGCTCATGTCCACTTTTAAAAACTAAATCTGTGGATTATTATTTTTCGTGTCTACTTTTCTTGACTGCTACAACTACAAGCTGCGGTCAGTGCCAATCATCGGAAAAATATATCGCCAATCGTCGGAATAATTTTTCGCCAATCATCGGAAAAGCATTGTAAAGAGCGTGCAGATAGCGTATAATATAGGTAGTGTCTATGAGGAATGAGGTGTGCCAGATGAAAATCTACAGAAAAAGAGTCGCCGATGATATTCTGAAACGGAAGCTGGAAGGCAAGGGCGCAGTGTTGATCGAGGGACCCAAGTGGTGTGGCAAAACGACAACCGCAGAGCAGATCGCTGCCAGCATTTTATATATGGATGACCCGGAAAAGAAAGCGCAGAATATTGCAATGTCCGAACTGAATCCTAAAAGGCTGCTGAAGGGCGCGGTTCCAAGATTGATCGACGAATGGCAGCTTGCTCCAAAGCTCTGGGACGCGATCCGCTTCGAGGTGGATCATCGCAGCGAACTCGGACAGTTCATCCTCACTGGTTCCGCCGTTCCGGCAGACACCGAGGAGATTACGCACTCCGGTACAGGGCGTTTTACCTGGTTAATGATGCGGCCCATGAGTTTATATGAATCAGGAGATTCTACAGGGGAAGTCAGCCTGAAGGATCTGTTTGACGGCTCGATAGAAATTGACGGATCCGCAGATCTAAGCATAGACCGACTGGCTTTTCTTGTATGCCGTGGCGGATGGCCGCAGGCGGTCGATATGCGCGACGAGATTGCCTTAGATCAGGCTGTGGATTATTTCGATTCCGTGGTTCACTCTGATATCAACCGGGCCGATCATGTGCAGAAGAATCCCGAAAAAGTTCGCAGATTGATGCGTTCCTATGCGAGAAGTCAGGGCGCACAGGTGCCCAACACAGTACTCGCACAGGACATTGCGGCAAACGATGACGCTCCAATTAATGAGGAAACTGTCTCTTCTTATGTAGCCGCTCTCCGCAAAATCTTTGTCGTGGAGGATATGCCTGCCTGGAATCCGAATTTGCGGTCGAAAACCGCCATCCGTTCGTCAGATACCCGCTATTATGTTGATCCCTCTATCGCTGCCGCAGCCTTAGGTATCGGCCCAAACGATCTGTTAAACGACTTGAAAACTTTCGGATTCCTGTTTGAAACGCTTTGTATCCGGGACCTCCGTGTTTTTGCGGATGCGTTGAATGGAAACGTCTATCACTATAGAGATAAAGACGGGCAGGAATGCGACGCAGTGATCCATTTGAGAAACGGCAAGTATGGGCTTATCGAAATCAAGCTTGGCGGTGACAGACATATTGAAGAAGGGGCCAAAAACCTGAAGGCAATGGAAACGAAAATTGATACTGACAAGATGAACATCCCGTCTTTTCTTATGGTTTTAACAGGAACGGGGGACTTTGCCTATCGTCGTCAAGACGGCATATATGTTGTCCCCATTGGGTGCTTGAAAAACTAACCCTGCTATGGCAACGGTTCTATCTGGACAACTATGGAAGCAAACGGCTCGCTTTTCAAAGCCGAGCATAAAAATGGAAAAGCACCGATCCTATAACAATTTTGATATAATCCCTATACCTCAACAGCGACACATTTCCCAGCTCTTTTTCCTTATTAAAGCGCGGTAGAGATTTCTCTCTGCCGCCGCTGCCTTACCTATAAATCAGCTCGTTGCCGACAATTCCTGTTGCCCTGTTTCGGGTGTTGTTCATCCGACCAGTCTGTCCACCGGACACCCGCACCCCCACGTCTCGATAGGCTGTTCTTCCTCGGCGGGTAACACCAAGTTCGGTAAAAGATAATCTCCCTGCTGGGCAAAGACGCCGCCCATTTGCTCGTTTTTTCCATAATGCAAACCTCCTTTGCACTACCATTGTACAAAGGAGGTTCGTTTTCGTCGAAGGTGCGGTTTTCAAAATTGCAGGTCTTTTGCGTCCTCTGCGGCGTTTTGGAAGAACATAATATCATAAATCGGGAGATAGGTAATCTTGCCGTTTGTTGTGATTACCCGTGTATTGGACAGCACAAACGCTTTTTTGATATGGTAGTCCTCATTTTGCACAAAGGTTGCGAAGGCGCTGTACACCGTATAATTCTTCCCGGACTTTACTTCAATCGGCACGGAGGAATCTTTTTCTTCCCGAGATATTTCTTTGTATTCTTGTAAAGCTCCAGATCATGACGATCATAACCCGGCCAATCGGGAAAATCCATGTCAATTTACACAAGTGCAAGGTCATACTGCCGAGCTCACCTTCTTGTGCTAACAGTCTTACCAATCAGCATAGTCTTAGATTACGTTCATAAGCTGGTTTCTAAACCGAAATCCCGTCCGCCTGGACAATCATACTCGGCAGCGGAGTGGACTCAGATTTCCTTGTCACCACCTGAACAGGCCCTCTGATATCCAAGAAGTCCACCTCACCCTGTTCCGGTTTCTTCCATGCCGACGCAGGATTCACCGTTCCCGGTACATACAGAGCATATTCCTGATCCTCCGAGACTTTGGTGACTCTCACCTCGTTTCCGATGCGCAGGACGTCGCCCTGTTTCACTCTACTGAGGGTCGGAAGCGCATTCTCCGCCTGCGGCTCTCCGCCGCTCTCCGGCGGAAAAGGAGGGAACGGCTGAGGTCCGGAAAACGGTCTCGGCCTGGCAATCACAATAAAGTCATCCTGTGAAAGGCTAGTGGTGAAGCGCAGGAGGTCCGTATTTGCAGGCGGTCTCAGAAATTTGTTGATCTTCCCCGTAGCTTTCTCCTTCGTTGCATACTCGGCAAAGAAGGATACCGGCTCAATGCGCACCTCAGTCACATCTCTGCCGCCCTCCTGGACTGTCCTCAATTTGAGGTTATTGCCAGTAGAAGGAACCGTGATAGGATCCGACTTGACGACAGAGCCATCATCCAGACGGGTGAGCATGTGGTATGTCCCTCCGGGCGGCACACGGAAGAGGATCTTCTTCCCCACTGCAGGCGCTTCATAGAAACCCAGCTCATCCTCGGTAACAGTCAACCCCTGATCTGTGTCCGCCGTAACACTCCAGAACAGCTTCTTCTTTCGATCCAGAGGAAGGCCGTTCTCATCCGCTACAGCATAGGCGAAGCCATCCGTTATATCCACAGTCAGGAGTCCCTGCGCGGTCCTCTCATCAAAACTTGCCTGCGTGTGTGCAGGGTCTGCTCCGGGGACAAGAAGTGGGCGGGCAGGAACGAGAGGTCCTTTGGGGCTCTTGTCTCTCTCCACAGCCATCACCGGGAAATCCGGGAATTTCTCAAAATCGAAGCCCAAATCACCGCCGACGCCATCCACCCACATATAGATCGGATAGCCTGTAGCCAGATTGATGAGGGTATACTGCTCGGTAACGCTTGTCCGGCGGATCACCAGCGTATTCCCCATCCGCTTCACGGCGGAAGCGATAACCGGGCGCATCAGGTAATACTGTCCGGGGCCGGGGGCGACTACCTTCACGCCGCGTCCATCGTTGAACCGCTGGGCGGGCGTAGTGTCCTTTGACTCAGGCTCGCCGTCCGAAGTGACAACGAAAGTGCTCCCAAAGAGAATCGGAAAAGTGACTGCACCATCTTTCGGCTTGTACCAGCCGCGCTCCGGGATCTCCTCCGCCATACCCGTATTCACGTTGTATTCCGCTACGCCATAGACATAGTTCAGGCTTGTATTGATGTTCCTGACCGTGATCTTGTTGTTGAAAAAGCTGCCCGTCTTCGTAAAGAAGATATCCCGGTATGTGAACCCATCCTGCCGTTCCGGGGGAGTCGGCATGGGGAGGGTCTGTGCCGCAACAAACGCGGGATTCTGAGGCTGGTTGTTTTCACTCATGAGCTGCGCTCCCTTCTGCTGAATATTTATCTGATTCAGTGATTATATCTTACTTCTGGCTTTCTTGTTCCTTTTGCGTCCCGCGTCCATTGGTTACTCACAGCCATCACTTACCCACACCCATCATAACCTTCTTCGTATTGTTGTATCTGTGATATTCTTCCTGTCAAAGAATTCAGGCGCAGATTCTTTGCATGCAGGTTATTGCTTTGGCGTTGTGTCATCATCCAGCTTCACCTTCTGGTAATTCTGGATGATCTGATTCAGCAGCCCGACAATCCGGGTCTCCTCCTTCGACACAAAGGCAAACGCGATCATAATGCCCATGGTGGTAAGCGTCTGTACGAACACAGACGCGATGTAGAGCTGTAGGATATTGTCCGAGATCTCTACCGGTATCTTCGTTGCCCCATCCAGGATGATCAGAAGCACAAGGACAGCATACTCCGCCACCAGAAGGGCACTGAAAACCTTGGCAAACATTCTTCGAAGGGCGGTCTTGTCCCTCTGCTGCTCAGCCAGATGCTTCTGGGACGCGCTGATGATCCGGTCCGCGATCATGTGGTATCCCCGGTCCGACTCAAACTCCGTCTGGATCCGGTCCTGGATCATGGGAATCTCCAGCTTCTTGAGAGAACCATCCACCTGATTTCTTGGGATTCTGAAGTTCATGTTATAATTGGAACCATTTGTCTTTGCTTCCTTAGCGGAGGGCTTCACAGTTGATGCTACTGTTCCTCTACCTTGCTCCGCCGTACCAGTTGTCACTTCCGCATCCATACCATCACGCCCCAATCATCATGCGGGAAATCACAGCTTCCACGGGAACACCGTAAAACCTCGCAATACTCTCTACACTGTCCAATTCTCTGATTTTTCGGAAAAACTGATCAACCGGCATGAGAACCCGAAGAGCAAACACATTCGATACCTGCTCCCGCAACAGGTACCGGTCTCTCTCCATGTCCTCCTGGGAAATGTCGCTAAGATCATAGCTGATCCTGGTACTGACGACATAGCTGTCCGGATCCAATTCCACATCAGGCGGCAATGTGAGCAGATGACCGATCTGCTGTATCAGGGCAAACCGCTGAAAAGAAGGGTCAAGGTCACTGTTTAACACGATCGCCGCATTGTAATCACCGCCGTTGAAGCTAAGTCTTGCCATCGCACCGCATGTGTCACAAGGGCCAGCAGGAGACCCGATTCCCGCAAAGGAGCGGGAATACACAACGAGTTCAGGGAAATACAATGAGCGGATGTAATTGAGAACCTCGTTTACATCCACAAGACCGTCCCTGGGAATTTTGATGTTGGCAATGACTTCATCTGAATATTTGTATGCGATCCGGAAATCCTCATTCATTGCGATGTTCATGCGTATTGACCTCTATGTCTAAAGATATAATTTGTACTAATTCTGAATAACTATATATTCGCAGGTACGTAGGCACACGTAAATTAGATCTTCAGTTAGATAAAAAATTTTTAGATTTGAAGAAACATGCCTCTTGACTTTGACTGGAAAATTAACCGTAAGAAACGAGCTGTAAATAGTTGTTCAGCGTTGTGCCGCTGATCTCATATACCGCCTGCGCGCCGCTATCCTTATCGAATATGTACTGCTGGACAGACGGATTGCTATATCCCGCCGCCACATAGACGTGCAGACGCACCTGAGATCCGTTCGGAATGTTGGAATCCTTCGCCAGGTCCACCGACCGCTCGGCGTACTGTAAAATGTCACGGTATTCGGCGGTGTACCAGCTTTTCCACTCGCCGGCGAAGCTGACATTCCCCTGCCCGTCGGTATGGCGCTCCCGGTATTCCATGACGATTTGAGCGACGAACGCTCCGTCGTTTTGAAGCTTTAAGTATCGCAATGTATTCATATTCTGCCTCCTATCACATCAATGTCAGCGCGTATTGGTACAGACTGTCAAATTCCGCATCAAACAGCGGGGAACCGGCATAGAGGATCTCTTTGCCGGAAACGGAAACGTAGGCGTTCAGACCGACTGCTGTTACGTTGTCGTCCAGCACCCAAGCGCCGCCCGAAGCACCCGCGCCCATCTTGCTGCCAAACATGGCCCAATGGCCGTAGATCGGGACAACAAGACCCTTGACAAACATCATCTGCGCACCGTCAAAATATGCAGTCGGATAGCCCATCGAGGTGATCTGCTTGTCCCGGATTTGGGTGTCGGTGGTGTACCGCAGAGGCGTGGCGACGCGCGACGGCTTGTCTAAAATAGCGATAGCGTAATCGTACTTTTCATTCTTGGTCTGATACCAGTTTTCACGCAAAGCCACGGTTTTGAAGGTAAAATCCTCGGACGAGAGTTCGCCCGTGTAGTCAAGCTCAAAGACGTAGTTCTCGCCAATACTGCCGGAATCCTTGTCCTGAATGCAGTGCGCCGCCGTCAGAAGCATATTGTTCTTCATAAAAATATTGCCGCTGGCGACGAAGTCCTTGCCGTTCATGGAATAGAACAGCTTCCCGCCCGTGGTGAAGGGCATTTCGGCGAGGTTCGCTTCTTTTGGATCGGTTGGCGGAGGCGGTGGCGGGGCATTGTCCGCGCTCGGCATTCCCAGGGAGATGGGCGCCCCGCCTATGACCGGGATTGCGGCTTTTTTCCGTTCGGGCGTCCAGTATTCACGAATGTCATGAGGCGAATTGTCGATGCTGCCAAGCTGCATCGGCATAAACCGCCCGCCGTTTGGGTTGTTGTTCATCTGCATTCCTCCTACATCAAAGTCAGCGCATACTGATACAATTTATCAAAATCATCGTTGAAGCGCGGGGAGCCTGCGAAGATGATTTCCTTCCCCGACCTGACAACATACGCGCTCACACCGACAGCCGTTATTCCATCCTCGAGAACCCATGCGCCGCCGGATGATCCCGGACCCATCTTACTTCCCGCCATAATCCAGTGGTCTTTCCTTGGCGTGACAGATCCTTTCACAAACATCATCTGTGCGCCGTCAAAATATTGGGTCGGATAACCCATGGAGATGACAGTACGGCCCATGATGTTCGGGTCAATGGAATACCGGAGCGGCACACCAAAATCTGAATTCTTATCAAGGATCGCGATGGCGTAGTCAAACGTAACATTCTTTTCCAGATACCAGTTTTCTTTCAGCGCGACGGTCTTAAAGGTGAAATCCTCGGACGACTGTTCGCCCGTGTAGCACTGCTCAAATATAAAGTTTTCTGCGAGATTGCCTGACTTTTTATTTTGAATACAATGAGCCGCCGTCAAAAGCATATTTCTCTGCATGAAAATATTGCCGCTGGCAACAAAGTCCCTGCCATCCATGGTATAAAACAGTTTGCCGCACGCGGTAAAGGGCATTTTGCTTAAATCCGCCTGCTCCGGATCCGTCGCGGGTCCGGAGCCTTCCCCCTCGGGAAGATTCAGCCCGTCAGGCATCATTTCCATAGGAACGGGAATTGCGGCATTCTTCCGCTCAGGCGTCCAGTATTGTTTGATATCATAGGGTGATCTGTCCAAGCTGCCCAACTGAAATGATGAAAAGTTTCCGTTTTTTCTGGATGTAATCATATGAAACCTCCATTTCCCTATTGACATTTTATTTGCAGACTTTCCTTTTGTCCCGATTATATAACATTTTTCAGGGTTTATCAAGAAGTACAGCAAAAAATCCTCAGTAAGTCCCCGGTATTCCTCTTTGCGTGAAGTCCCGAAAATGACCATATCCTGTGAAGGTATACGATTCAGGAAAGCTTCTGCTCCAGTCAATACATTCAAGCGAATAATCGAAAAATATTAATAATTAAATTACGATGTAAGTCAACAAACATTTTTGAAGCATCATGCAAACCTCCTTTGCACGACCATTGTACAAAGGAGGCTCGGTTTCGCCGAATGTGCGATTTTCAAAATTGCAGGTTTTTTGCATTCTCTGCGGCGTTTTGGAAGAACATAATATCATAAATCGGGAGATAGGTAATCTTGCCGTTTGTCGTGATTTCCCGTGCATTGGACAGCACAAACGCTTTTTTGATGTAGTAGTCCTCATTTTGCACAAAGGCTGTGAGGGCGCTGTGCACCGTGTAATCCTTCCCGGATTTCACTTCAATCGGCACAGTGGAGAGGCTGTCATAATCGTCGATCAGGAAGTCAACCTCGCCCTTGCTGCGGTTATCATAATAGAATAGTTTATACCCATGTGCCGCAAGCTCGGCGGCAACGGCGCTTTCATACACCGAACCGAGATTGATGCTCCTTTCATCGTCCAGAACCGCACGGATGTTATTCCCATACAAAATACCGGTCAAAATGCCGACGTCGTTCAGATAGAGTTTCAGCAAATTCTTTCCGCTGGACTCGATCAACGGGAACACCGGGTTGGAGATGGCCTGCACAGGCAGGGCAATTCCGGCGCTGATCAGATACTCGAACTCTTTCTGATAATCCCGGAAGGTTTTGCCCCGCTTGTTTTCAATCGTCTGCGCCACTACACGCTTCTTTTTGTTTTCCATATTTGACGGGATCAGGTCATAGATCCGCCGGATTTTCAGCCTGTTCTCATCCCCGTACTTAGATGCATCCGTAGCATAGTAGTCATGAATTTCACTTTGAATCTCCCGCACGGCCTGGATGTTCTTTTCGGAAAGATAGGCGTTCACGGCGTCCGGCAATCCGCCGACAAGCAAATATTTCCGGAACAAATCCATCATTTTTTCGTGGACCGGCTGGTCAAGGGCTTCCCGATTTTCGAACTTCTTCCGCATCGCAGAGACGGCGATTTCATTCATCCCGTTTGCATAGAGAAACTCTTCAAAATCAAGCGGGAACATTCTGACCTTGCGGATGCTGCCCATCGGGATGGAAGTCGTCTGCGAAAGCGTGACGCCCAAAAGCGAACCGCTGGCGATAAAGGTGAACTTATCATCCTGCGACAGGAATTTGAGAAGTGTCAGCAGGTGCGGGTACACCTGAATTTCATCAAGGAAGATCAGCGTATTTTCCTTCTGCTTCATTTTGCTGCCTGCGAGCATGCTGACCTGAAGATAGAAATCCTCCACTGTTTTTGTGCCCGCAAACAGCCGGCCGCCCAGCGAATCCTCAACCATATTGATTTCAATAAAGTTTTCAAACAGCTTCCTGCAGACATAGCGAATGATATACGTTTTGCCGACCTGTCTTGCGCCGTCGATCAAAAGTATTTTTTGGGAGTTGGACGTTAGGTGCGATTCGATCAATGCCTCAATTTTGCGGTATAGCATGATACACCTCCTGACTTTTCAATAAGATTATACCACAAAATCCATGACATTTCAATAGAATTTGCTCGACATTTTTATGACATTTCAAATAAAATATGTATGCTATGTAGCAGTCAAGAAAAGTAGACACGAAAAATAATAATCCACAGATTTAGTTTTTAAAAGTGGACATGAGCCACAG
>CANQPH010000078.1 GCA_947625675.1 uncultured Acetatifactor sp. | reverse complement strand
GTATAATCCGCCGCTTTAGCGGCGGCAAGCCGATAGAATCGGCTTGAATTCTGCGATAGCAGAATTATTATACCATGTCAGCAGGAAATCAAGCGCCCACGCAGTGGGCATTTGATTTCACCTGACATGGTAACGACAGAATCAGACAGTGCGACAGCACTGCGCCTGCGCAGCAGGCGGATTCTGGAGTTTATTATACTTTATCTCTCCCACTTTCACAAGCCTTTTTTCACAGCATAAAACGCCGCCCATATTCCCGCACCATTCCGCAGACCTCCCCGGAGAGGGCCAGAAGGCAGATCAGGTTGGGCACGGCCATGAGGCCGTTGCAGATATCGGAGAAATCCCACACCGCTTCCAGGGAGCAGACCGCCCCCAGGAAAGCCGCAAAACCATAGAGGAATCGGTAGAAAATGCAGTATTTTTTCCGCTTTACCAGAAATTCAAAGGCTTTTTCTCCCTGATAGGCCCAGCCGATGATGGTGGCAAAGGCGAAGAGGGAGATGCCGATGCTGACAAAGGCGGCTCCTCCGGGACCGAACACCGTGGCGAAGGCCGCCGCAGTCAGGGCCGCCCCGGTGAGCAGGGCACCCTTTTCATCCGTCATGCCCAGCACTCCGGAGGAAGCCAGGGCAAGCCCCGTTGCGGTGCAGATCACCGCCGTGTCCAGGAACACTCCCGTCATGCTGATATAGCCCTGGCGCACCGCGTCCCGGGTGTCGGCGGCCGCCGCACTGATCCCGGCGGCCCCCAGGCCCGCCTCGTTGGAAAACACGCCCCGGGACACTCCCCAGCGCAGGGCCCGGCTCATATCCGCCACCAGGCGGCCGCCGACTCCGCCCGCCGCTGCCCTGGGGGAAAAGGCCATGGACAGGATCATTCCCAGGCCTTCCGGCAGATGTTCCAGATGAAGGAGGATCACCGTCAGGGCTCCCAGCAAATAGAAAATGGCCATGACCGGCACCAGCACCAACGTTATCCTGGAAATGACGGCGATGCCTCCCAGCACCGCCAGAATGGTGAGAATCGTCAAAACCAGTCCGGTGACGGCTCTGGGCGTCCGAAAGGTGTTCCAGAGGGCTTCCGCAATGGAATTGGACTGAGTCATGTTCCCCATGCCGAAGGAGGCGAACACCGCAAAAAGGGCGAAGGCTTTTCCAAGCCCCCGCCCCAGTCTTTTCAGGGGAAAGGCCGCCGACAGGGTGTACATGGGGCCCCCGGTCGGTTCTCCTTTTTCATTATAAGTGCGGTACCGCACCGCCAGAGTGCTCTCCGCCAGCTTGGTGGACAGGCCCGCCAGGGAGGACAGGATCATCCAGACCAGGGCTCCGGGTCCGCCCAGGACCATGGCCGTGGCCACTCCCACGATGTTGCCGGTGCCGATGGTGGCCGCCAGCTCCGTCATCAGAGATGAGAAGGGGGAGATGCCTCTCCCTTGGGAGATTCCACCCCGCCGAGGGCCGCTCCCGTCCGGTTCGGTCACCCTAGTTCGTCCCGTCTTTCCGCTATTCTCCCGCCCAAAGGCGCATTTTAAGGCCCATGCCAGGTTCCTCAGGGGCAGAAAATTCATCCCGATCAGGAGAAAGATTCCCGTTCCCAAAAGGCTGACCAAAAGCACAGGCCCCCATATCATATCGTCAAGCTGTCTCAAAAGGCTCCGGATCTGTTCCATGGATTTGGCACCGCCTGGGGCGCTTTGCGGGCTTTGCGAACTTTGCAAACTTTGCAAACTCTCCGAGCTTCCCGCTGTAAAACGCCTTTTTACGTTGCTACATTATATCCGGCGTCCCAGGCAATTATGACGAGAATCCCCAAACCTACCCCTTGATATTCGACTTGGCTTCCCTGGCCAGCTCCTCCAGATATTCCTCCAGGGTCAGATCATTTTCCATGATGTACTTGGCCGCCTTCTCCCCCACGTACCGGAAATGCCAAGGCTCATAATGGATCTGGGTGATATCCTCCTTATCTTCCGGGTATCTCAGGATAAAGCCGTATTCCGCACAGTGCTCCGTCAGCCATTTGCATTCCTTCGTATCAGCCTGTTTGGAGTCCAGCATCTGATAATCCAGGGAAACGATGTCGAAGGCCAGGCCGGTGGAATGCTCGCTGTAACCCGGCGGCATGGTCTCCATGGTCACCTCGTCATAAGCGTCTTCATAGGAATATCCCTGCCGCATCAAAGCGTCGATGTCCTCGTCCAGAAGCTCCTGCTGCCGCTCCACGGAACGATAAGAGGAACAGATTTCAAACTTCAGCCCCTCCTTTCGGCCGGCCTTCAGCATATCATTCAGAGGCTGGTAAGCAGTGTCCGCCGCCCGGTTGGTGCCGTCCGGCATCTTCATCAGGTTCACTTCATAATCATCCGGCAGCTTGTAATCCTTGTTCACCAGCAAAAGCAGCGGTTCCTCTTCCCAGATCCAGGAAATGTCCCCCAGCTCCTCTTCCCGGGAAGCTTCGGTGCCGGAAGCTCCGCCCTCCCCGGCCCCGTTGCCGCCCATCGAGCCGGAACCGTTGGTGCCTGTTCCGCCATTTCCCGTTCCATCAGAGCCGGAAATGCCCGTACCGCCGCTGCCACCATCTCCTACGCCGCCCGTTCCATCAGAGCCGGAAACACCCGCACCTCCGCTGCCACCGTCTCCTGCGCCACCCGTTCCGTTGCCGGAAGCGCCCCCTGCGCCCTGCCCAAAATCGCCGCCCGTCACCTGGGCCAGAAGCTGGGTCATTTCCTTTCTGGTCTGGGCGCTGCCCACGTAATGACCCGCACTGAATGCCCCTACGACCAGCACGGCCACCCCAAGTACTCTGATGATAATGTAAAATAGGTATGTCCGTCTCTGTCGTCTGACCACTCGTTGTCTTCTGTCCATTTTTTCCTCCAAAAAAACTATTCTATCAAATCTCCGATCAGCTCGTCGGGCAGCAGCTCGTAAATCTCCCGGATGCCCGACCCGATTCCCCTGAAGCTGATTCCGTCCTCTTTTACATAGCGAAAATCATAGGTCAGCGTCCCGTCCGCATAGTCCAGTGCGCCTGACAGACGATTCCCGTATCTCGGGAAAACCTCTTCCAGATCGATGGTAACGCTGACCTTGGCTTTCCCGTCATTTTTTTCCTGATTCTGGACAATGTAGGACATGCCGTTTTCCATATATTCATTCAGAAAAGCCCGGATTTCCTCCTGATCCTGCACCTGATAGTAACAGGACATGGCCAGGAAGAGCCCTCCCATGTTTTCCCAATACCTTTTGCGGCTCTTCTCCTGATAGTACTCTTCCATGACATTGGCAAAACTTTCGGAGTTCCATCCATAGACCTCCCCATAATAAATGGTCTGGTCAACGGCGTCCATCACCAAACGCAGGATACAGCCGTCATCGTTGATCATCTCCAGGTACCAGCACAGAAGCACCGACCCGTTGGCGTCCCCGTCATAAATCAGATAGTTTTCCCTCCGAAGCAGCGTGTAGCTGGACAGGAAGGAATCGGACAGGGCGTCGAACAGAATCCAGTAAGCTTCCTGGTTCTCTAGGTTCCCAAAAACGGTTCCATACAGATCCTCTTCCTTCAGTTCGGCATTGGAAGATATGATAAAATGCTGGCTGCCCTCCCGGAAGCTCCTGGCAAAGGCGTTCAGGCGAGTTTCACAGTCCGTTTCATATCTGGCATTGACCACGGCGTAATCCAGCTCGTTCCTGCTCTCAAAGGAATACTCCGACTGGCTCTGTCTGTCGATCCAGCCCATGGCCAGATCCGGCAGGAAAAAAGCCGCCGCAATGAGGGCTGCGGAAAGCAGGATGCACAGGCCGTATTTCTGCAGGTTTCCAAATTTCATCTCAATCTCCATTCCGAAGCGTTTACACAAAATGAGCTGCCGGGGTTTTTCCTCACGCCAATCTCCATTCCAGAGCGTTTGCAATCATGGCAAAATGAGTTTTCGCCTCCTCTGGGAAATCGCACTTGCAAATTTCTCATCCGCCATCAGGGCCGTTTGTGCCGCCGACTTCCTCTTCCTCCGGTATGGTGACTCTCACCACCGTTCCTTCTCCGGGATGGGATTCAATCTGCAGGCCGCCGCCGTGGAGGGTCACGATCTTCTGACAGAGGGCCATGCCGATGCCGGCCCCTCCCTCCTTCCGGGAACGGGATTTGTCCACCATGTAGAAGGCCTCCGTGATGCGGGCGATCTCCTCTTCCGGGATCCCCCGTCCGTTGTCCACCACCTTGAATTCGTAGCCCTCCCCCGTCCGGCTCCCTTTTAACAGGATGAAACCGCCCGGCTCCACCGCCTTTACCGCATTGTCCAACAGATTGTACAGGAGGGAAAGCCACAGATCCTTGTCCACCAGCAGACGGGCCTTTTCCAATGTGATCTTGCCGTGGATCCCCTTGCTTTCAAAAATCGGCCGCATGGTTTCCCGGAGGTTTTCCTCCAGCTCCCTGGCGGAAACCGGCTTGCGCTGAAGCTCCTGCTTGTCCATGCTGACCAGCTCCAACAGCTTGTGGGACAGACTTTCCAGCCGTTTGCCCTGCCGGAAAATATAGTAGGCGGCCTCGTTTTTTTCCGCTTCGGACAGCTGCATGGTGCCCAGCATGTCCGCATAGCCGATGATGGAGGTCAGGGGCGTCTTCAATTCGTGGGCGAAGGCCGCCGTGAAGTCCTCCTGACGTTTCGCCTCCAGCTCTTTTTCCCGGGCCTCCGCTTCCTTCCTGCGGGCTTCCGCTTCTTTTTCCTGCATCCGCTCCACCAGGGTGTCCGCCATCCGGTTAATGTTCCTGGCCAGCTCCCCGATCTCGTCCCGGGACTTGTTTTTAGATCGGACCGTGAGGTTGCCGTAAGCGATGTGCCTGGTCATGAAGGTCAGGTCCCGGATGGGCTTGGTGATGTACCGGGACAGCAAAAACATGGAAAACGTCCCCACCAGCAGGAGCAGCCCCAGCACAAAGCGATACTGATTCATCAGCACCGCCCGGTCCTGGAAAATGGCGCTGATATCCTTGAGAAGCACCAGATACAGCGCCTCTTCCCCCACCTCGCTTCGGCAGGAGGAAAGGAGATAATGACGCTCCCCCTGCACCGCCATCCGACTCCCGTAATTGTTCTGGTCGTCCAGCAGGGTGCAGAGCTTTTTCAGTTCCTCCCTAAGAGGCAGGGTCTGGGCGTTGAAGCTCCCATACACCGGCTCCAGGCCGGCATCAAAGATAAAGTAGGTGCAGCCTTCCCTGGTCAGGGTGCCCATGACGGACTCCGTGGCCCGGGTCAGGGCGTAGTCCGGCCCGTATTCCTCCGGGACGGCCTCATAAGCCATCTCGAAGACATATTGATACATCTGGCTCTCCACGCTCCCCTGTTCCAGCTCCCGGTTCAGCAGGTTCTGAAAAAAAGAGGACAGGATCCAGACCCCGAAAACTGCGAATATCACCGTCATCAGCGACGTCATGGTAAAAAAAAGTTTATCCGAAAATCTCATACATTTCCCCAGCTACTGCAGCCGGTAGCCCACCTTGTAAACCGCCACGATGTGATCCTCCCAGTGCAGCTTCTTTTTCAGCCGCTGCACATGCAGATCCACCGTCCTGCTCTGTCCCAGGTACTCCCCGCCCCAGACGTTCTCGTAAATGGTATCCCGGTACAGGGCGATGTTGCGGTTGCGCACGAACAGAAGGAGCAGGTCGAATTCCTTCATGGTCAGGGCCACCTGCTGCCCGTTCTGCATCACCGTCCGGGAGGCGGAATCGATGGTGATGTCGAAGACCTCCATGATCTTTTCCACCTTGTTGTATCTGCGCAGCACCGCTTCCACCCGGGCCAGGAGCTCCACGATCTCGAAAGGCTTGGGCAGATAATCGTCCGCCCCCATCCGCAAACCCTTTACCTTGTTTTCAGTGCTGGAGAGGGCCGTCAGGAAGATCACCGGCATCTCCAGGTCCCTGGCATATTCCATCAGTTCATAACCGTTTATGCCAGGCAGCATGATGTCCAGCAGGATCAGGTCGAAGCGCTCCGACGCCATCAAATCCGCCGCCGTCTCCCCGTCCAGGGCGCAGACGCAGGAATATCCCGCTCTGGTCAGGTTGATCCGGATCAGGTTGGAAATGGGCTCCTCATCCTCTGCGATCAATATTTTAAACATTTTCACTCACACCTTTGGTTTCCTATCATCTATTCCGTCCTTAAGTCTGCCTGACACATGTATCATATTTGTATCCGACTTGCATGATTTCATAATTTTCAATTTCATTTTATCCATTCTCCCCGGGTTGTGCAACTTAAGAAATTATGAATATTGAAAAAAGGAACTCCCGGCGCTGTAACCTTTTTTCCCCGCAAACATACCATAATATTAACAAAAACAAAGAATTGTCATAGTTCGTAAGTTATCACAAAAATGCTTGCATTTATTTGTGATAACCTTAGAACTAGGATTCATGAAAGGAAATATCATGCAGGATTATCGTTCTCAGACGGAAATAAGCGATACCTTTCCCCTGGCCATGGCCTACGTGCCCTGGCAGCGTTTCAAGGGGATTTTTGATAACCTGGAAGAGGCCTACCGGACGGGCACCATCTTTCCGGAGCTGGATCTGCCTTTCACGGGAAAGAGGTGTGTGAAATGACCGAGAAGGAACAAATGTTTTATGATATCGGGATCGTGGACTTCGTGGTCGTGGAGCTGACGGAGTTTCTGGATGTCCATCCCGACTGTGCGGAAGCGTTGGAATATTTCAAGCATTATTCCAAGATCAGGAATCAGATGGTGGAGGAATTCTCCCAAAAGTATTTCCCCATCAGCGTCAACCATGCCGACTGCAGCAAAGAATGGACCTGGGGCGCCGCTCCCCTTCCCTGGGAGAATTGCCCCTGTGCGGCCGACGTTCTTCAGGACAAAAGCGGCTCCTGTGAAACTTGCAAGATGCGGGAAGGAGGATGTTAAGAGATGTGGAGTTATGAGAAAAGACTGCAGTTCCCGGTGAACATCAAGGAACCCGACGCCAAACTGGCCCAGATCATCATTTCCCAGTTCGGCGGGCCCGACGGGGAGCTTTCCGCTAGCATGCGCTATCTTTCCCAGCGCTATACCATGCCCTACAAGGAAGTGGCGGGACTGCTCACGGACATCGGCACGGAAGAGCTGGCCCATATGGAGATCATCAGCGCCATCATTTATCAGCTGACCAAAAATCTGTCCATGGAAGAGATCAAGGAAAGCGGCTTCGACAAATATTACGTGGATCACACCCTGGGCCTCTGGCCCCAGGCGGCGGGCGGCATCCCCTTCAACACCTGTGAATTCCAGGTAAAGGGCGACGCCATCACGGACCTGACAGAGGATATGGCGGCGGAGCAAAAGGCCCGCTCCACCTATGACAACATTCTCCGTCTGGTGAAAAATCCGGACGTCTGCGCTCCTATCCGCTTCCTGCGGGAACGGGAAATCGTGCATTTCCAAAGATTCGGGGAAGGCTTGCGGCTCGTCCAGGAAAAGCTGGATTCCAAGAATTTCTACGCCTTCAATCCTGAGTTCGACAAGTGCAAAGATTGCGGCGACAAATAAAATAAGCGGGGCCTTTTCCCTTCCCATTCCCGGGAAAAGGCCCCGCAGGCCTGTTTCATTTCTTAGCCGCTTCATTTCTTAGATGCAAAATGCGGCATAGAGAGGAACAGTCTTTTTTCCATCCGTGAAGCCGAAATTTTTGGCGGAAAGTTTGATGGCATAAGCGGGTTCGTAGGTGTCCATATAGACCTTTAAACTCTTGGCTTTCGTATTGTCAGCGGATTTGACCTCGATGGGGATGATTTTGCCTTCCCGCTGGATGACAAAATCAATCTCCGCTCCTCGTTCGGACTCCCAGTAATAGGTCCGGTAGCCGTTTATCACGAGCTGCACGTTCACATAGTTTTCCGTAAGTCCGCCCTTGAAATCATCCAGTTCCTCCACCATGTAGAGGACATCATTTGCAGCCAAATCCTTTTTGGCGGCAAGCAGGCCCAGATCGGAAACATATATCTTAAAGGCATCGATATCACGGTAGTTTTCCAAAGGTTTTTTCACCTGTTCCACCTTGAATACCTGCGACACGATCCCGGAAAGGCAGAGCCATTCAATGGCATTTTCAAACTCGGAGGCCCGGCCGCCTTTTTTGATCAGCTTATATTGAAAACGAGTGTTCTTCTTGGAAAGCTGCACAGTGACGTTGTCATAAGCAAGCCTTGTTTTCTTGATCTCGTTCAGGTTGTTGTACTTACTCATATCATTCAGATAACTTACCAAAATGGTATCTTGGGTATGCCGTACCAGGATATAGTCCTTTGTCTGGGAAAACTGCAGTACGCACTCCGGCATGCCGCCCACGATCAAGTACTGTCGGTAAAGCAGCATCGCCGCATCATGCAAGGCGGAAGGCAGGGGCGTGTCGGTCTGAAAGCTTTTCCTGATCTGCTCTACCAAGGCGTCTTCCCCCAGGGCGAGCATAAACTCTTCCATATCCATGGGATAAAGGGTTTTCATATCGACCTTGCCCACGGGAAAAGAGAACTTTGCACGGTTTACCGCAACGCCCAGGAGACTGCCTGCCACGATAATGTGATAATCGGGGGCGGCCTCACAAAAATACTTCAGAGAAGTCAGCGCCCGTTCACAAAGCTGCACCTCGTCAAAAACGATCAGCGTTTTTTCCCTGACAATGGTTTGTCCAGCGATATGGGACAAAATAGGAACCAGGTAATCAGGATTCAAGTTTTCCGCAAAGGTTTCGGAAAGCTTCGGATTGGTTTCAAAATTGAAATACGCCACATTTTCATAGTGCGTGCGTCCAAACTCCAAAATGGAATAAGTCTTTCCGACCTGCCTTGCTCCCTGCAGAATCAAAGGCTTGCGATGTCCGCTCTCTTTCCATGCTTCCAAAAAAGCCATGATTTTTCGATACATAAGCGCCCCTCCCTTCCAGAAGTCACTTATAGTGTAGCGGATATTCATGTAAAAATCAACTGATTTTTCTAAAATATTTGCATCAAATTACACGAATATTTTTCTCTTTTTTTACATTTTTAGCCTTCAATCGAAATCGCATAATCCAGAATGACATTTCCAGACTCATCCGGGGTAGTAAAGCGAGGACAATTATACCTCTCAAAGCACCAATCATCTTCTTTGCGCTTCAGATGATGCTTTTCTAATTCTTTTAAGCACATGTTGTGCGTATCCATGGTATAAAATTGGCTGCTCCCGTCCCTGCCATACAAATAGCATACCGCAAAATCAAGCGGTTCTATATCCACATACTCAAAACCGTTCGGGACTTCCGTGTCCATCGGAAAAAGCATGCCGATCCAACGTTCCGGCATCCCGTCGACGATCCGCACCGCACCGAGATAAGCATCCCCGTTAAACGCAATGCTTTGATTTCGTTCCAATATGGAAAACCAATCATTTTCCCACCATTCGCCCCAGTTTACACCCTCTCCGTACCTTTTGCCGATCAGCCTGGCCGCAGGACAGCTTTCTTCCCGTACCTCTAAAATTTTGACCTCCATACATGATCCCTCCGAAATTTCTGTATTTATGCCGAAAGCAGAACATACGTTCTGCTTTCGATTATATCAGATATCTTTGGGATTTGCAATACAAAAATGAATCTTGAGTTTCCGCAGTTCTGTCTACCGACAATGCATTACTTATGAACTTTTTTGAAAAAATCCCAAAAATATAAGG
>CANQPH010000077.1 GCA_947625675.1 uncultured Acetatifactor sp. | reverse complement strand
TCAAACTCAAATTTCTATGGTAAAATACCTTTCGTTGTGTGCCATTCATCTTCGTGGAGTGCCCAACTTTGCGAAAATATCAACTGCATTTGTATTACTCAAGCCCCTTATCCGTATCATGACCAATGCGGATAAGGGGCTTTTTATCAACCTACAGGACATCTCCCAAAGAGCGGACCCGGTCAAAAATAAACAGACGGTATGCCGTCCGACATGGAGGCATACCGTCTGTCATCGTCAACAGAACAGTTTACGATTTATTTTCCCCTGACAGGGAATGCATGATTCACTTTGTTATCATATCCAATGACGGAGATGTCTGCCGGTACCCGCAGCCCGCACTCGGTGATGGCGGAATAAACCCCGTAGGCCATATAATCGCTGAAACAAAAGATCGCAGTGACGGGAAGTTTCCCTCCCCGAAAACCCTCTAAATATTTTTTGACGGCCTGATTGCTCCCGCTCCCCGTGTTGTCGCATTCCAATACATGTACGCAATCTTCCGAAAGCTTCCTGTCCTTCAGATAAGAGACAAAACCGTCATACCGGTCCCTGGCGGAGGATATGTACATGGGAGCGGACACGTACAGAAAGGAACGATGCCATTTGCGCCTCTCTATTCTCTTTCTTAATTCAAAACTGAATTTCCCACTCAGTCACTTCCTTTTCCGGCTTTAACGTTATCGAGACAACGTTGTCTTTCCGGGAATCATATGCGACCAAGGTATAATCTTCACCTGGCACCGTTTTGGAGCGGCCGTAAAGCCTGTTCTTCTCTTCCTCCCAACCAACCTCTTCCACGTCAAATGCTCCCTGGGTGATATGTCGGCTGGTAGCCACAAGCTGCGGTTTGTCCAAAATCCGATGAATGGAGAATACTTTCGACTGGCAGGGCCGGAGAGACAATTTCAAACCATGCCGCACCTTCCCAAGAAATTCCTTCTCCCAAAAATCATATACCAGATATTCTTCTTCAGGATCCAAATCTAGTTGGTCAAAAGCAAAAATTGTGTCAAGAGGGCGCTGGGTCAGATTAAACACATCGGCGATTTGGTACTCCACCGCCTTCGTCCGAACGAAGCAGCCCACCGTCAGGCATTCCTTCTCCAGTTCCCCCTCCTGCAGTATCAGAGGATGAGCGTTTAACGGCGGTATGGCCCGGCGTATAATCTCAAATCGTTCTTCTCCCAAGTGACGCAAATCATCACCAAGCGTAATCGGAGTTCCAAGCAAGGCTAAAAGAGAAGCCCTTGAAACGGCCTGATCCAATGTGTTGAACTCTTCCCTGATCACGAGATTATCAGGATCACAATATTGAAGGACGTTATGCATCGGGTAATATCGGAGCAAACGACCCACGCAGGATTTCAGGAACTCATTCCAACTAAAGACATCCATTCCAATCCTGGCCGCATCAAAAACATCAGGATACATCCGAACATCCCGATCCGCCTCTCCAAGACAGGACAACATATAAACCTTTTCTCCTACGACCTCCCTCGCTTTCCGCACCACGTTCCGCATCGCCTGTTCGGAAGTGACGGATGTGTCATAAAATTTATCATGATACTGATCGAAATAATCCAACGCCCGAGGAAGGGCATCCCACTTTATGGCTTCGTATCCCCATTTTTCAGTTAAAGTGCGAAAAACCTCGGGGAGAAACTCGTTTAAATATGCCGGATAAGTGGGATCAAACCAATAATCCCCACACCAGGAAGCCCGTTTCACAAGAAGCGCTTTCGGATATTTCTTTAAGAAATCATTTTCCCTCACATCGTGGGAAGCCCCGATCCAAACGCAGGGCACGAACCCATCCTCCCGAATTCGATCCGCCACATAGCCAAGTCCCCTGGGATATTTGTCAGGAATCGGATGGAACGTATCAAAGTCCTTTTCTTCCTTCAACATTCCCTCTCGATTTGTATGATACCATTCCCAATCCACCCAAATGGAATTTGCGCCATAAGCCTTCAATTTTTCCTTTTGAATCGCACTGTTGGCAAGCACGATTTCCTCACAGGCATCAAACTTAACGGCATACCAGGTCATCCAGCCTACCGGGGGACGTTTGAATACCGTGTTGTTATTCATCGGTTTGTAAGGGAGGTCGAATCTGTCAGCCAAAAGATTTTCCTGAACCTTCAGTTCAAAAGACATCGCCCGCTTTCCCAGCCTGACCGAAAAACTCCAGGCTCCTTTTTCATAATCGTAATGATAAAAGGGAGCCGGGGTCAGGGTCAGCAAAGAGTCCGTCAAACGATCGAAAAGGGAATCGCATCCTCTCGCTGCCGCCGGACCCACCGCACAGCGAAGTCCCCTTTCTTTTCCTTCCGAATATACGGCGTAAGTATCCGTTTCAGGCTTCTCTCCCCAGAAGGAATAACCATTGATATCATAGAAATAGTCCTCATCCTGCACCGATTCCAGCGACACCGTCACTTTCTTCGTTGACAAAAGAATCCGAATCGTCAAGAACGGGACTTCTTCCGGGCCGCCGGTAAAACAAATAGAAAGGCCATTTCCGTCAATATGCTTTTCATGCGCACAAGCCACCTCTCTGTAATCGGACGGTCGAATCGTCTTACATTTATGCTGCAAATCCCGGGCATAAATGACGAAACCGCAGCCATCCAGAAGAGTGCCTTTGCCTTCCCTGCCCACAATGAAACTGCGGTCAGTTTCATCAAACCTCACGTAATATCGACGATAATTGATATAATGATAAGCCATATTTTCTAATCTCCCTTCCTTTTTCATTGTGCGCCTTTACATTGCTTTTTGAACATTTTAATACTAAACCATACCGTACTTCCGCAGCATCTCCTTTTCAAAGTTAAGCAGATACTTGGCTTCCGCATCGATGGTCTCTTCACAAGGATTCTCGATCAGGTCGCGGTAGACGTGGATGTCCCGGCCCACTTCGCCGCCCTGCATCACGAAGGGTTCGGACACGATTCTTCCCTTGTAGCCGATCTCAGCCAGGGCTCCGAACACCTCGTCCCAATCGATGTGTCCTCTTCCGGGGGCCCGGCGGTTGTTGTCGCCGGTATGGAAGCTCTTCAGACGATCGGCCCCCACCAGGCGGATGGCGTCGCCCAGGCTGTCCTCTTCAATGTTCATATGATAGGTGTCCAGCAGAACGCCGATGTTGGGGCTGCCGATCTCCTCGATATAAGCCAGGGCTTCCTTGGCCGTGTTGATCAGGCAGGTCTCGAAACGGTTGACGGCTTCCACGCAGTACGTAACGCCGCACTCCTCCGCCACCTTGATGATCTCCTTCATGCTCTTGACGCTCTGCTCCCAGTAAGGCTGCTTCGTGTCCTTCATGTCGTCCGGCGTTCCCCAGCCGGCATAGCTGACGCCGGACAGGAGGGTACCGCCGCCCACGGCCATCTTGCGGATGATATTCTGCAGGTACTTGACGCCGCCCAGACGAACCGTCTCATCCAGGGAGGACACGTCATAACGTCTGTCCAGACCCAGGCTGTAAGTCAGCTCAATGCCCACCTCGTCCGCCAGCTTCCGCAGTTCCCGGATGTGGTCGTCGGTCATCTCCAACAGAGGCTGCGCCTGGAACTCCAGAATATCAAAACCGATGTCCGCCGCTTTCCTGATATATTTCTTGTGGTCCGCATCCCAGCCTTTTTCCCAGAAGTTCATAAAAATACCTAATTTATTCATACATCCTTCTCCTTCCCGCCGCCCTAACGGCATGCTTTCCCATTTAAACTATCTCCGTTATTTGACATCAATATACGAAACCCACATTACGATACCCATATCCAGAATGAAATTTACAGCTCAATCTCCCGATATCCCAGGTACTTGGAAAGCGCTTCCCGGATTCTTCTGGTCTGATCTCCGGAAGTAATGGTCACGTGATGCCGGAACCCTTCCTCGCTCATGTGGCGAAGCTTCGTCTGCAGGCCGGGGATCTCCACCACGCCGTAAGTACCGAAATATCCCGCATCCACCTGGACGTCCAGCACTTCCGCCTTCTCCACGAAATAACGGACTTCTCCGTTCTCCGTGCGCATTCCGCAGACGGTGATGGTGCCGGGTTTGATTCTTCCCACGTTCACGCCCCAGGAGCAATTCTCCCCCTGAGTCTTGACGAACATCTTGTGCTCCTCCATATGGCCGGGACCCGTCAAAAGATCCATGGGCAAGGGACCGCAATGGAACATGATGCAGCGATCGGACTCCTCGCCGTAATTGTTATTGACGTCCAGACAGCCCGCTCCGGTTCCGGATGCCAGGGTCAGGGCCAGCATTCCCGGAGCATTGGTCACGTCCGTCTCGCAGACCACCGGGATCTGCCTCTGGTTCAGAATGCCCATGACGGTGCAAGGCGCAATCTTGTATTCATACTGCAGCTCGCTCCAGCAGCGGATGGCCATCACGTCCAGCCCCATATCCTTCTGCAGTTCCTCCAGGGCGACTCCCAGCCTGCTCTGCTCCTTTATGGCATATTCGGGGGTGTCCTTCGTATCCGACAAAGCCTTGATCTTTTCCTCCCAGGCCGCCAGGCGCTCGTCTCCGTCCTTCACGTCCTTCATACGGGCAAAGATCTGGGTCAGATCCAAGGTCTCCACGTCCGCTCCCCTTCCCTCCAGGGCGGCCTCATCGAAACGCACGCTCTTGAAGGCAGTGGTCCTGGCACCCAGAACTCCGATGTGCATGTGGCGCATTTTTTTCACGACACGGCAGATCGCCACGAAATCAGTCAGTTCCTTATGAAAGGCTTCACTTGAAGGATGCATGACGAAAGGCTCTCCGGAGACAAAGGGCACGCCCATCTGTTTCAGCACTGCGCACAGTCCCAGCTTGCCGCAAAAGGCGTCCCGGCGGTTGGCGAAGTCCAGCTTCCCGATCTCGTCCGGATAGGCCTGGAGCAGGATGGGCACCCGCACGTCCTTGATGGCTTCCTTGATCCCGTTCTCATCGCCGAAGTTCGGCAGGCAAATGACCAGGCCGTCGTAGCCGCCCGCATTCTCCGCCAGGAACCGAGCGTAGGTCGCCCCTTCCGCACAAGTCTCCACCGCACCGTACTTGGTCAGAGAAGGATCCATCACCAGAAGCTCCACTCCCGCTTTATCAGCGGCCTGGATCATCTCCTCTCTGGCAGATTCTATAACGGTGCTGGGGAAAAAACCTCTGTTCGCTATCAATAATGCTAATTTCAAAATTTTTCCTCCTTTTCTGATTTGTTGCATTATCGTTAATTATTTTCTAAAATAATTCAGATTTTATAGCTTTAACGTTAATGTTATAATTTCACTATACAGCGTTTAGAATTGTTTGTCAATAGGTTCTTTAACAATTTTTTTATATTTTCTTAACGTTTTGGATATAAAATGAAAAGGGGGGGAAATTCTCTTGACAAAAACACCCAGGACAAATTATAATTTCGTCATTATCAAGCAATTATCAGAAACAGTCAGACTGAATCGGAGGAGTGAATCGTGCCAGTCACATTAAAGGACATAGCAGATGAATTGAATGTTTCCGTCAACACGGTTTCCCGGGCTCTCCGGGACATGCCGGATATCGGCCCTTCCACCACCCATCTCGTGAAGGAAACGGCGAACCGCCTGGGATATCGCAAGAACCTGGCGGCAAGATATTTAAAGGTCAATAAATCCATGATGCTGGGCATCGTGGTCACCGACATCTGCAATCCCGTATTTTCTTCCATGTATAAAGGAATTGAATCGATTTGCGAACAGATAAAATATACCCTGATGCTGGGCAATTCCAATGAGAATTCAGAAGAGGAATGCGCAATCATCAACAATATGCTGGAGCATGGGGCGGACGGGATTTTCCTGGTTCCCAGCATGAAGGACACCCGCATATTGTCCACGCTGAAAAATGCCAACGTCCCTTACATCATGCTGCAGCGCAAATTCCCGGGCCAAAGCACCCATTATATCCAAAGCAGTGATTTTCAAGGAGGATATTTTGCCGCAGAACACCTCTTCGGACTGGGACACCGCTCCTTTTTGTACGTGTCCGCCCCCCTGTACATATCCTCCGCCAGGGAACGGTACGAGGGCTTCGTGTCTTATCTGAAGGAACGGCATCTTGGAGAGGACTGCGTGCGGATTCTTGAATGCGACAACATGGGAAGCGGAATCAATCAAAACGTCAAAAAATATCTGGAAAGCTTCCAGGGAAAACCGCTCCCCATCACGGCGATCTTCTGCTTCAGCGATTACATGGCCCACGGAGTTTATTCCGCCATCAATGATTGCGGCCTGAGGGTTCCCGAAGATATTTCCGTCGTAGGATACGACAATAATGAGTATTCCAGTATGATGCTGCCGCCCCTGACCACCATTGACATTCGGCCTTTCGAGGTCGGCGAACGGGCCGCCAGAATGATGTTTCATCTCATCAATGCCAGCGGCGAAGAACCCGTCTCTCCGGACGCCGTCATCGCTCCGCTGCTGGTTTTGCGCCATTCTACCGCTGCCCCTCGATCCATTCTTCCAGATAAGGCCGGATCACCGTAAAGGGCGCAGGGCCGAATTCCATGACAAACTGATGAAAAGCCTTCGTCTGATAGCGGTCTCCCAGCGCTTCCTGCGCCCGATCCCGCAGTTTCAGGATTTCCAAATATCCCACGTAATAATCCAGGTATCCGGCAGGATTGCCGATGATATAGTCATACAGCGAATCCACCGCTTCCTTGGAATCGATTCCCATCCATTCCTGACAGAACTTCTGCACCTCCGTCTCATCCCATCCATAATAATGGATGGCGATGTCCAGATAAGCGGCATAGGCCAGATTCAGGCGGGCCATGAGGTAATTCGCCTCCCTGGCGTCCTCGGACTGCTCTTCCATCCAGCGGTAGCTGTACAGCTCGGCATAAGTGCCCCAGCCTTCACTATAGCCGGTATACTGCATAACGGCCCGCAACCTGCTGTGAGGATTGCCGTGATACAACAGATTTTGATACAAATGCCCGGGGAATCCCTCATGCGCCAGCACGGAATACACATTATAAGATTGTTCCTTCAAAGTCTTGTCGTTGAGATAAATCACGTTCCGGTCATACCGGTCCAACGGAGGAATCATATAAAAAGCCGGGCTCGTGACATCTTCCATGGAAGGCGTTACCTTTTTGATGCGATAATCGCTGCCCTCCGCATTCGGGAAATCCTCAAGGATCCGCCGACGCAGATCCTCCAGCATTTCTTCCGGGGTCTCCGTCACTTCCCGCTTACGGGTGACTTCCTCCAAAACGCCCTCCTTCCCCTCTCCATACAGGATATCCCTTACCTCTTCCAGGATGTCCAGCACGTCCTGATGGATGACTTCAAAAAGCTCTTCCACGCTCTCATACGTCATTCCGATATTGCATTCAATCAAGTACTCGTAGTATTCTTTTCCCCGGGGATAATAATAGAGCCCCTTGTCATTGGTTCCGCTCCCCCTGAGCTCTTCCAGACCGTCTATCAAATTCCTGTAAGCGGCCGTAAAATCTTCTTTCAAAATCTTATCATGTCGTTCCATGTAGGAACGGATCTCGGCTTCGGTCAGGCCCTCCAGTTCCTCCAAACGCTCCCGAAAAGATTCCCGAAGAAAGAAATCTTCCTCCCCATCCCAGAGATAAACCCTGCATTCTTCCAAGACCGCATCCAGGCTTTCATCCGATATGAACAGGCCTTCTTCCGCTTTCTGCCGTTCCCAGTCCAAGGCGGACCGATAGTAAGCGTCCAGGTCCTGTAAAAGCGTCAGGTAATCTTCCACATCCTGCTCATCATAAAAAACATATTCCGCCAGGGCATAAGGTAAGCTGACATGCAGGCCCATTCCCTGGTTGAAAATCTCGAAATAGTATTGCATTTCGAAATCCTTTTCCAAGCAGTCCAAATACTCCGTCAGAATGTCTGCGGTGATTCTTTGTTCTCTGGAAAGTTCTTCTCGGGGATAGCTCTCCAGAATCTCCCCGAGCAGCGCAATGGATTCCAGTTCTTCTTCCTTTGCGCCCTCCACTCTCCCCAGGGTCACCGGCCCGGGTTCAATGCCCGCCTTCTCCGGATCGGTGAGGAAAAAATGCAGCGTCAGCGTATCCGCATTCGCCGCCTCCTGAAATAAGGCGTCCAAAAACTCATCGAAGCTCAGATCGCTGTAATCTTCCAGTTCTCCCCTTCCCAAGACGGAAGGCAGATGAACGTCAGCCTCCGAATCCTCAGAATCCAAGAGGATCTCGGAACCGTTTTCCTCCGAAGTCTCCTGGAGCACTCCTTCCTCTTCCGTCCATCCCTCCGCATCGGCAAGGGGTGACTGCGGAGTCTCATTCCACTCTCCCTCCGAGGAAAAACTCCCGTCTTCCCGGGAAACGCATCCCGTGAAAAACATCATGCACAAGATCCAGCTGACAATAAAACAGAGTATCCTTTTCTTCATATGAATTTCCACCTATCCACAGAATAAACCGTCTCCCTTTTCATTGCCGCTTACGGGAGACGGTTTATGCCATCTCAGGACGCATTTGCGATCCTGTTGTCGATATACTGCTGCAGTGCCCGAGCCGCCTCGTCCGGACTCAGGCCCGCCTCTTCCATCAGGCCGCTGACCATTTCCAGGTCCCTGACCTTTTTCTCATCGTACAGCGCCTCCAATTCCCTTTTTTCCGATTCCGCTCTGGTGAGCAGTGCGGAAATGAGTTCCTCTTTGGCTGCAATTTTTTCCTCAATGGATTTTTTCGGTCCTCTGGCCATATTTTTCCTCCTGTTTGTCCATTTACTACAAGTATATGAACAAATCTGGAAAAATATGCATCCTCCGCCGCAGTCTCCAGGTCTTCTATCTCTGCACTCTTCCGGAAGCGTCTCCTCCGGCCAGGGTCTCCACTTCCTTGCGGGTCACCAGGTTGAAGTCGCCGGGGATGGTGTGCTTCAGTGCGGAAGCCGCCACGCCGAACTCCAAAGCGGACTTGAAGTCTTTGCCGTCCAGCAGACCGCAGATCACGCCGCCGGCGAAGGAATCGCCGCCGCCCACCCGGTCCACGATGGGATGGATGCGATACTCCTTGGAATGATAGAATTCCTTGGTATCCCTCTTGTAAATGCAGGCCGACCAGCCGTTGTCCGATGCGGAATGGCTGACACGCAGAGAGGACACGCAATATTCAAAGTTGAATTTCTCCACCATCTGCTCAAAAATGGACTTGTATCCGGCCAGCTCCAACTCCCCACTGGTGACGTCCGTGGCCCCGGGCTTGAAGCCCAGCACCAGTTCCGCATCCTCTTCGTTGCCGATGCACACATCCACGTACTGCATCAGATTGGTCATCACCTTCTGGGCCTTCTCGGAAGTCCACAATTTCTTGCGGAAGTTCAGATCCACGGAAACCTTCACACCATGCTTCTTGGCCGCAATCAGGGCTTTCTCCGTGAGGACCGCCGCCGCATCGGAGATGGCGGGGGTGATGCCGGTGAAGTGGAACCAGTCCGCTCCCTCGAAGATGGCGTCAAAGTCAAAATCCGCCTCGGTGGCCGTGGAGATGGAGGAATGAGCCCTGTCATACACCACCTTGGAAGGGCGCATGGAGGAACCGGATTCCAGATAATAGATGCCCAGACGCTCCCCGCACCTGGCGATGTATTTCGTGCCCACGTTGTATTTCCGGAGGGCGGCCACGGCGCACTCTCCGATTTCATTGGCGGGCACGGCGGTCACATACTCCACATCATGGCCATAATTGGCTAGGGACACCGCCACGTTGGCCTCGCCCCCGGCATAGGTGGCATCAAATTCGTCCGCCTGAATAAATTTTTCAAAATTGGGGGTGGACAGTCTCAGCATGATCTCCCCCATGGTAATCACTTTTGCCATTTTGCCTCT
>CANQPH010000076.1 GCA_947625675.1 uncultured Acetatifactor sp. | reverse complement strand
CGGAGGAATGGCTGAAGGAGCGGCTGGGAGACTATGGACAGAGCAGCCTGGAAGAGCTGGAAAAAACCTCTTATGCCGAATATCTGAAAGATCATCTGCACAAGATGCTGGAAGGTTGTCTGGAGATCTACCGCAGGCTGCAGTCTCTGTGCCAGGAGCCGGACGGGCCTTATATGTACGGGGCCCTGGTGGATCAGGAGTTGGAGCAGCTGGAACGCCTGACGGAGCTGACTTCCCTGGAGGAATATGCGGCCCGCCTGCCTGCCCTTTCCTTCGGACGTCTGCCCTCAAAAAACGATGACACTGTCTCTCCCTTGAAACGGGAATTGGCCAAAAACCTGCGGGCGAAGATGAAGGATGTTTTGAGCGGACTGGGGCAGAAGTTCTTCACCACTCCCCTGGAGCTGGCCCTTGCCCAGGGGGCGAAGTGTGCGGAGCCCCTGGAAACTCTGCTCTACCTGGTGCTGGAGTTTCGGGAGAGGTTAAAGGAGCGGAAGCAGGCGGACAAAAAGGTGGATTTCGGGGATTTGGAGCATTACGCCCTGGAGATTCTGCTGAAGCGGAACGGCGGGGAAGCCGGAGCCGCCGCATCTGGGCCGGAGGCCGCGGCATCGGAGGTCGCTGCGCCGGGGGGTGTGGCCGCCTCGTCAGGAGCCGGATTCACGGCCAGCCAGGTCGCCCTGGAGTATCGCCAGCACTTTGCCGAGATTCTCATTGACGAATACCAGGACAGCAACCTGGTGCAGGAATACTTGCTTTGGGCCGTCTCCGGGGAAGAGGACGGCCATTGCAACCGTTTCATGGTGGGGGACGTGAAGCAGAGCATCTACAAATTCCGTCTGGCCCGGCCGGAGCTTTTTCTGGAAAAATATGAGACTTATTCGGCGGAGGAAAGCGATTGCCAGCGCATCGATCTGTCCCGGAACTTTCGGAGCCGCCGGGAAGTGGTGGATACGGTCAACGGGATTTTTGGCCGGATCATGAGCCGGGACGTGGGAGGAATTGAGTATGATGACCGGGCGGCCCTGTACCTGGGGGCGGAATACCCGGCCAATGAGGGCTGCGAAAGCGAGCTGCTCCTGGTGGAGAAGCCGGAGAAAGAAGAGGGGTTCTCATTCGGGATGGAAGCAACGTCCGGGGAAACACTCACCTCGAAGCAGGCGGAGGCCCTGGCCATCGCCGGGCGGATCAAGGAGCTGCTGGCGGATTTCCAGGTGACGAACAAGGAGACGGGAGAACTGCAGCCGGTGCGTTTCCGGGACATGGTGATCCTGCTTCGCACCAACAGCGGTTGGGACGAGGAATTCAAAAGCGTGCTGGAGGAGGAAGGGATTCCCGTGTACATCGCTTCCAAAACCGGTTATTTCGCAGCCCCGGAGGTCCAGAACCTCCTGCAGCTTCTGCGGGTGCTGGACAATCCCCGGCAGGATATTCCTCTGTTCGGCGTCATGAAGTCCGTGTTCGGCGGCTTTACGGAGGAAGAGATCGCCCTGCTGCGCAGCCGAGATCGAGAAAGCAGCCTGATCGAGGTGCTAAATAGGGCGACCGGAGAAGCCGCCCAGGCTGCGGAAAAACCACCCTCCGATCTCCCGGCGGGGTTGGTGGAAAAGGTGCGGTCCTTCCTGGAAATGCTCCGGCATTATCGGGAGCTGACGGTGTATCTGCCCATCCGGGAGCTGCTGGGACAGATCGTCGAGGACACCGGGTATTTGTCCTATGTATCGGCCCTGCCCGCCGGGAGCAAGCGCCGGGCCAACGTGGAGATGCTGTTCACGAAAGCCTCGGATTTCGCAAAAACCAGCTATCACGGCTTGTTTCATTTTGTCCGATATATGGAACAGCTGGAGAAATATGACGTGGACTACGGGGAAGCGGAGACCCTGGACGAAAATGCGGATGTGGTGCGGATCATGAGCATCCACAAGAGCAAAGGACTGGAATTTCCCGTCACCTTTGTCAGTGGCCTTTCCAAACGGTTTAACATGCAGGATACCAATCAGGCCCTGATCGTGGACATGGACATGGGTCTGGGAACCGATTATGTGGATGCGGGCAGGAGACTGCGCAACAAGACCCTGCGCCGCCTGGTGCTGGCCCGGAAGATGAAGGAGGACAACCTGTCTGAGGAGCTGCGGGTTCTGTACGTGGCCCTGACCAGACCCAAGGAAAAGCTGATCATGACCGCCGTCCTGGAAAATGCCGCCGAGAAATGGGAAGAACAAAAGGCCCTGCAGACGAACCGCCTGACCTATCCGGAGTTCATGGAAGCGGGAAGCTTCCTGGATTTCCTCCTGCCGGTGGCGGAGAAGGCGGGCGTTGAAGTGCGGATCCTGGAACCTCCGAACTTAGAGGGAGGCAGGCGGCGGGAACAGGTGCGGCTCTTGGAAAAAAGGGTTTGGCTGGAAGGCGCTTCCGCCCTGGCGGACCCGGGAGACTTGGAAGCGCTGCGGCAGCGTTTCGCCTGGAAATATCCCCTGGAGGCCCTGCGGAAACTTTATACTAAGACCACGGTGTCGGAGCTGAAGCTGGCGGCCATGGCCGAGAAGGACGAGGAAGCTTATCATGCCTTTGAGGAAAAAGAGGTCATTCCTTATCTGCCGAAATTCGCCAGGCAGCAGGAGGAGCCGGGCCCCACTCTGCGGGGAAATGCTTACCACAGGGTGATGGAACTGCTGGACTACGAGGCGGTGTATCGGGGAATCTTTCCGGAGGGAGGCAGGGTTTCTCCGGGGGATTTTCAAGAGATGTTTCCGGAGACCCTGCCGGAAGGCAATGTTTCCGGAAAGCGGGCCAGGGCCATTTTATATCAAAATCTGGAAGATTGGCTGGAAGGGCAGCAGTCCTCCGGCAGGCTCTCCCAGGAATTTGCCCGGGCCCTGAATCTTTATCAGCTGGCGGGGTTCCTGCGGCGGCCCATCGCTTTTCAGATGTGGCAGGCGGTCAGGCGGGGCGGCCTGCACCGGGAACAGCCCTTTGTGTACGGGGTCAGTGCCAGCCGTCTGGGGAAAAATTTCCCGGCCGATGAGACGGTGCTGATTCAGGGGATCATCGATGCTTACTTTGAGGAAAACGGGGAAATCACGGTGCTGGATTACAAGACGGATGCGGTTTCAGACGGGGAAGAGCTTCTGAAACGCTATGAGACTCAGCTGGCCTATTATGGCGAGGCCCTGTCCCAGCTGACGGGACTGCCCGTGACCCGGAAAATACTGTATTCGTTTTATTTGGGGAAGGAAATATTATGCTGACAGACACAGGTATTTTGCTGGAAGGAGGAGCCATGCGCAGCGTTTTCAGCGCAGGGGTCCTGGAGTGCTTGATGGAGGAAGGGATCTGGATTCCCAATGTGCTGGCCGTTTCTGCGGGGGCCTACGCCGGGATGAATTATCTCTCCGGGCAGAAGGGAAGAGTGGTGGAGACGCTGATCAAGCCCCTTCGGGATTATAAGTATATGGGGTTTGGCACGTTTTTAAAACACGGAACCTTTTTTGACATGGACTATTTGTTCCGGGAAGTCCCCCGGGTCAGGGCTCCTTTTGATTTCCGGAAAATGCTGGAGAGCGGCGGACGTTTTATCACCAGCACGGTGAACTGTCTGACGGGGGAACTGATCTATTTTGACCGGTTCGACACCATGGAAAGACTGTTTGACGTCTGCCAGGCGGCCAATTCCATGCCCCTGATCTGCAAGGTCAAGGAAATCGACGGCATCCCCATGCTGGACGGCGGCATGGCGGAGGCCATCCCCATCGGAAAAGCTTTGGAAGAGGGATGGAAAAAGATCGTGGTGGTCTTCACCAGGGACGCCTCCTACCGGAAAAAGCCCAGCGGGGCCTGGTACCGGGCCGCCAACTGGCTCCTGTACCGTCAATATCCCAAATTCCGGGCCCTGATTCCCGAGAGGCACAAGCGGTACAACGCTTCCCTTGAACAGATCGCCGAACTGGAGCGGCAGGGCAGGGCCTTTGTGCTGAGACCCTCTGGAATGACGGTACATAACAGCGAGAGCGATGCGGACGTGCTTTTAAAATATTACCAGCACGGCATCGATGTGGCCAGAGGACGCATGGAGGAACTCAAGCGATTCCTGGAGAGTTGAAATAGGGAGCCTCGGAAGAGGCTCCCTGTTCGGTGCAAATTTTTTCGGTCCAGCAGCTAATTTTCCTGGGTGGCCAGCCGCTTGACCTGGGCCAGGGCCTTTTCCACCGGCGGCAGCTTGATCACGATGACGGTGATCACGCCCTCCAGCAGGATGTAGGCGTAATTGTAGACGATGGGGTAGACCGGTGCCAGCGCCTCCGGGAAATTCTCCGGCATGTAGTCCATCCAGTATAGGTAGCCGCCAATGGTGTGGAAGAGTCCCCGGACCAGGATGCCCAGGATATAGCCCTTGACCAGGGCATTTTTCTGCTTCCAGACCAGTCCGGAAAGTCCCAGGCCGGCGAAGGCCAGCACGTAGTCGCAGCAGACCTGGAAGGGGGACAGCACGTAGGGCTCCTGCAGGAACTGCAGGATGCCGTAGGCCAGGCCGGTGAGGATGCCCACGCCGGGACCGTACCAATTTCCGATCAGGCAGACGAAGAGCATGCTGAACAGGGTGACGGAGCCGCCGAAGGGCAGGGACCAGACCTTGATAAAGGACGTTACAAAGGACAGGGCCATGGCGGCGGCGCAGAAGACCAGCTGCCTGGTGGTGAGTTTGAGGGAATGTTTGCTCCGGTTGCGGAGATAAACGGCGGCCAGGACTAACAGGACCATGGCCAGGATGCTGACGGCGTAGCCCCATCCGGTGAGGCCGCCCTCTGCGGTAACAAGTTGCATAAAAAAACCTCCTTCGTTGTTTGCGAGGAGGGACGACATCGGGCCTATGACGGAATATGTCACTTCCATCATAAACGTTTGCTTCCTTACGCCGGTATTATCCGGTTCAAGTAGTGAGGGTTAGAACCTGAAAAAACGGAAGGTTCAATCTCAGCGATGCGCTCCCCTAGCGAATGTATTATGTTGCTTTGCGGCGGACGGTTCCGCCGCAGTATGTCTAATATACAGCACGGAAAGGAAATTGTCAAGGGGCGGAGGGAAGAAATTACGGAGTTCTTGCGGTTCCTAAAGAATACGCACCCTTTCATAGATGCCTCATCCTTCCAGCCATGTCCTGGCTTTTATCGTCCATTCCTTGTAAAGTTCGGATGCCTCAAGCCAATGAAGATAGGTGTTTAACCGCAGTTTTGGCTTTGTTTTCTGGAAGTCCAAATAATGATTCCTGCCTTCCGCATCTCCCTTCCATTCCAGCAGAATAAAGCGGGTGTCCGCACTTTCCGGTATTTCGCCGACCTTCCTTGCGCTGTTTTTCGCTATCTGCGTGATGCCGGAAAGCAGAATCTCTCCCGTTTCCACGTCCGTGGCCTTAAAATGAATCGTTTTGGCCTGTAAGGTGTCATTTACCAGAACCAGGGGATGGAAACCGCTTTGGAAGGAATCCCGCATGATGAGAACCACGTCCTGCTGAGAAGCCTTCAATCCATAGAACGGCAGTTTTTTATCAAAATAATAATCCACCACGGCGTCTGATAATTGCGGCCAGCCATCCACCAGGTTCCACCACAGCATACCGGTCTTGTCCCATTTGGAAGACCGGAAAAGCTCTAAGTAATATTTGTCGCTTTCGCAGGCGGCGATCTGGCTCATTGCGGAAAGCTTGGCCAGAGAGTCGATTTCTGTTTCGAATAGGAATTCCGCATTCATAAAAGGAATGAGAGGGCGTTGGGAATTTTCCTCTGTTTCCGGGATCGCCGAGGTGGCGTGCATCAGCCATTCGTCGTTGATATCCCTGCCGGGCCAAAGCTTATCGGGACTGATGTACTTTTTCATGCTGTCCGGCGAGGGAATGGATATCGTGCCGAATTCGCTGGCAAAAAGCATCCTCTTGCCGGAAGCCCCGTCCTTGTAAAATTCGCCCCAAATATAAAAGTGAGATTCGCAGGCGATGAAGCTCCAATCTTTTTCGGACTTTTCTATAAGCGCAGAGCTGAAAAACGGAGAACTCGGCAAATAAGAGCGAGCCGGGTCATGTTCCATTATAGTTTCAGGGAGTATTTTTCGGGTGATGACATTGTCATTGGGATTCATTTTAATGCTTTCCCACTGTCTCCAACGCAAATCTCCCTCGTTATCTCCGGACCAGAGGGCAATACAAGCAAATCTTCTTAATCTTTTAATGACGGCTGTGGCTTCCTTTTTGATGCGGGCGGCGAATTCGGAATCCTGTGGATGTTTTCCGCAGGCCATCCCAAAATCCTGCCATACCATAATTCCCTTCTGCTCGCAAAGTTCATAAAAGAGATCATCCTCGTAGACGTTCCCGCCCCAACACCGTATCATGTTGCACTTCAGTTCTTCTGCCAGGGCGATCATTTGAGGAATCCGCTTTTTATCCTCCGAATGGAACGGGCTGGCCGGTACCCAGTTCGTTCCTTTGATAAATATTTTTTCGGAGTTGACGACGAAATGAAACGCTCCGTTTCCCTCTCCGTCAAGGTAATCCGTTTTGACCAGGGAGATTTTGGCCAGACCCTGCGTGAAGGTGACTTTGTCTATTACCTTTCCGTCTCTGCTCAACAGGAGCTCCCATTCATACCTGTTTTGTTCTCCGAAATTGTTGGGCCACCAGAGCTTCGGTTTTTCCAATTCAAAAGCTCTTCTTCCGATTGGAAAGATCATCTTGATTTCCCTGCTGTAAACGGATTCGCCGCATTTCCCGTTCAGGGTCAGTCTGACGTCGCCGTCAATATCACAGATCGTTGCGTAAAATAACTCTACAATGGCATGTTCCTGATCGGCCTGGGTGGTGCAGAGATAATATTCCCGTATCCCTTCTTCCTGCTGCAGGAAAGAAAGATAAACGGGTCTCCAAATACCGGCGGACAGATATCTCGGCATAATATCCCATCCGAACATATGCGCCGGTTTCCGTACATACAACTGTTCGTAAGCGCTTCTGCCTGCGGTTACGAGAAAGTTATAGTCATATTTTGTCGCTTCGATTATGGCGGGCTTTATGTGGATGAGGATTTCGTTATTGCCCTGGGAGATCAGTCCTGTCACGTCTGCGGATTGCTCCACGAGCATGTTGTCAAAGCTTCCCACCAATTGTCCATTTAAAAATACGTCCGCATAACAATCCAATCCCTCGAACACTAGGGTCTCTTGGATAGAAGAGATTTCTTCCACCTGAAAATTTGTAAAATAATAACAATGCAGCCGTTCGGTATATCTTCTGATTTTGTCCGGATTTGTCCCGAAAAAAAGATCTTCCACCTTTCCGGCCTTGAACAGATCCAGTTCCAGATTGCCGGGAACCGTTGCGCTGATCACTTCATTGCCGTCGGCTTCCACCTCGGCGATCGTATGATAGGCTTTTTCCTTCCCATGCTTCCCATGCTTCGCATACTCCGCATGAGGTATGACTGTCAGCTTCCATTCTCCGCAAAGAGACTTCTTCTTTGTTATCATAAAGCCGCTTCTCCTCTCCCTTTTTAACACTTGCCTTCACTTGCATCCCCTGCAACATTCTGACTGAATCGAGCCAATATTTTAATCATTTTAATCGTAACATATAATGCTCACTTTGTAAATACGGAATTATATTTATTTTAATAATATAAATAGTAAAAATAAATTAACTATAATAAAAATGCGATTTTTAAATATATTTCTATTAATAAATATTGACATTTGACAAAAATAAGTTTAATATATTGAATAGAAAATCAAAACCATAATGGTAATAGTTTTTTGGCAACTCTTATACCATATCCGGTGAGGAGTGATTAAGCGACAGCGAGGATGAACATGTACAGATTATGGAATGATAACTGGAGTTTTTCGCTGAAACCCCTGGGCCAGGTGCCGGAAGAGGGGGAGTATGAACCCGTGAATCTGCCCCATGACTGGCAGATCTATGATACCCGCAATCTATACGGCTCGGGAGACGGATTTTACCGCAAGGTCTTTGTCGTCAAGGATTTGAGCCCCGTCTATTCCCTGCGGTTTGACGGCGTCTACATGGATTGCGAGATTTCTCTGAACGGGGAAAAAGTCTTTGAGTGGAAATACGGCTACACGGCTTTCGACGTTCTCCTGGGAACCTTGCGGGAAGGGGAAAACGAACTGGTGGTACGGGTCCGTTACCATTCCCCGAATGCCAGATGGTACTCCGGAGCGGGCATTTATCGGAACGTGTGGTTCCGGGAAACTGGTTCCAACTACATCCTGCCGGACGGAACCTATGTGGTCAGCCGCAGGGAAGGGGAAACTTGGCATACGGAGATCGATACGGAACTCCACTGTCCTACGGGCGGCCTGGTGCGGCACAGTCTGTACGAAAGCGGAGGGCGTATGATTTCCCGCTGCGAAAAAGCGGTGGACGCAGACGCCCGGAAGGTGGTCCAGAGCCTTGAAATTGCGTATCCCAGGCTGTGGAGTCCGGATGCGCCGAACCTGTATCTCCTCAAGACGGAATTGATCGTCGACGGAAAAATCACAGATGAGAGACTGGAAAAAATCGGCTACAGGGAAGTGCGTTTTGACCCGAAGGAGGGGTTTTTCTTAAACGGCGAAAACCGCAAGCTGAAAGGCGTCTGCATGCATCATGACCTGGGGGCTCTGGGGGCGGCGGTGAACCCTGCGGCCACAAGGCGCCAGCTGGGCATGCTGAAGGAGATGGGAGTCAATTCCATCCGCACCTCCCACAATCCCCCTTCCGCCGTGTTCATGGATCTATGCGATGAAATGGGCTTTTTGGTGGACAGCGAAGGCTTCGACATATGGGAGCTGAAAAAGACGGAGTACGATTATCATCGTTTTTTCCCGGAGTGGCACGAGCGGGACGTGAGAAGCTGGATTCGCCGGGACCGCAACCGTCCCAGCGTCATCATGTGGAGCATCGGGAACGAGATTTATGATACCCACGCTTCCCGGCGGGGGTTGGAAATCACGAGGGAGCTCATCCGGTGCGTGCGCTTGGAGGACGGCAAGTGCGCCCATCCCGTGACGGTCGGTTCCAACTATATGCGCTGGGAGCCCGCCCAGAGGTGTGCGGAAGAACTTGACCTTGTGGGCTACAATTATTCCGAAGATGTTTATGACGAGCATCACGGCCGGCATCCGGAATGGGTCATTTACGGTTCGGAGACGGGATCCACCGTGCAGTCCAGAGGGATTTATCACTTCCCGGCGGAGGTGTTCGCCACCAATTATGATGACGGGCAGTGTTCTTCCCTGCTGAACTGCGCCACCGGCTGGGGCGCTCCCAGTGTGGAATATAATATTGTGGAGGACCGGGACCGCAGGTACAGCCTGGGACAGTATGTCTGGACGGGGTTTGACTATATCGGGGAGCCCACCCCCTATCATTCCAAGAATTCCTTTTTCGGACACATCGATACCGCGGGCTTCCCGAAGGACACCTTCTATGCCTATAGAGCCGAATGGAACGAATCCGCCGCCCCCTTTGTCCATCTTTTTCCATATTGGGACTTCAACGAGGGACAGCTGGTGGACGTTTTCGCCTTTTCCAACTGTGCGAAAACGGAACTTTTCGTCAACGGCGTCTCCCTGGGAACCTATGAGCATGACCACGAAGGAGGGAAGCAGCTCTCGGACCGCTGGAAGGCGCCTTGCCAGACGGAGCTTTTCGTCAATGGCGTTTCCATGGGAACCGTTGAGCGTGACCATGAAGGAGGGAAGCGGCTTTCAGGCCGTTGGAAGGTGCCTTATCACAAGGGAGAGATTCGAGCCGTAGGGTACGACGAGACCGGCCGGAAGCTTTGCGAGGCCGTCCGAAGAAGCTTCGGCGATCCCGCCGGGATCCTGCTTCGGCCGGACAAGAAGCAGCTTGCGGCGGACGGTCAGGACATGGCCTTTGTGGAGGTGAGCGTGACCGACGGGGAGGGCAATCCCGTGGAAAATGCCAGGAACCGCATCAACGTGGAGGTCAGCGGCGCAGGCAGGCTCCTGGGGCTTGACAACGGGGACTCCACGGACTATGAACCGTACAAATGCACCTCTCGCAGGCTGTT
>CANQPH010000075.1 GCA_947625675.1 uncultured Acetatifactor sp. | reverse complement strand
AGGAACCGGAGCTTGGCGGAGTGCTTGTAAACGGCGGCTTTGCGGAAGGAATTGTGGATGGCTTCGCCGGATATGTAGGACATGGCCAGATAAATGAGGTTTTCTCTGGCTGGTATGGCTTCGGCTGGTGGGGAGATGGTGTGCCTGAGAACGCCATCCGAATCAGTCAGACCACGGAGGCCCATGGGGGCAAGTATGCGGCGAAGATCGATATGCCCGTTGGAAGCTGGCCGTCCTTAAACCTGTTCCAGCAGGGGGATGATTTGATCGGAATTACGGACGGAATCTGGCGGTTCAGCTTCTGGACCAAGGGTGCCTGCGACTTCGCAACGATCAAGGTGAAGAACGGAGCAGGACAGGAATATGAGCAGGCCATCTCGGCATCGGAGGATTGGACCCAGGTCGTGATCGAGGACATTGATCTGTCTTCTGGATTGGGAGAATTTGTGCTGGGAGAAAATGAATTTGCAAAAGGCTTTGTGTTCATTTTGAATGATCACGAAGGAAACGGTTCCAGCCTTTACCTGGACGATGTGGTCTTTGAAAAGGTAAGGGAGAAGGAGCCGGAGGTAGCAGAGGAACCGCAGCTTGGCGGAGTGCTCTTAAACGGCGGCTTTGCGGAAGGGATCGTAGATGGCTTCGCCGGTTACGTGGGGCATGGTCAGCTCAACGAGGTCTTTTCTGGTTGGTACGGCTACGGCTGGTGGGGAGGGGATGCGCCTGAGAACGCCATCCGAATCAGTCAGACCACGGAGGCCCATGGAGGCAAGTATGCGGCGAAGGTCGACATGCCGGCTGGAGGCTGGCCGTCCTTAAACCTGTTCCAGAAGGGCGATGACTTGGTCGGAATTACGGACGGAATCTGGAGGTTCAGCTTCTGGACCAAGGGAGACTGCGACTTCGCAACGATTGCGGTAAAGAACGGTGGCGGACAGGAATATAAGCAGACCATTCCGGCATCGGAGGATTGGACCCAGGTCGTGATCGATGACATTGATCTGTCTTCTGGATTGGGAGAATTTGCGCTGGGAGATAATGATCCTGCAAAAGGCTTCGTGTTCTCTCTGGAAAATGTGGAAGGAAACGGCTCTAGTTTGTACCTGGACGATATCGTTTTTGAAAAGGTAGGGGAGAAGGAGTCGGGGGTAGTAGAGGAACCGGAACTGGGCGGAGTGCTCTTAAACGGTGGCTTTGCAGAAGGGATCGTGCCTGACTTTGGTGGTTATGTGGGTCGAGGTCAGACAAACGAGGTATTCCCAGGATGGAAGGGATATGGATGGTGGGGAAATGATCTTCTTGAGAACGCCATCCGAATCAGCCACGTTACCGAAGCCCATGGGGGCAAGTATTCGGCGAAGTTCGATATTCCCAATGTAGGCTGGCCGTCCTTGGACTTTTTCCCGCAGAGTGATGGCTTGGACAATGCCGGAGATGGGCTCTGGCGGCTCAGCTTCTGGAGCAAGGGTTCCATCGGTTCCGCATCGGTGAAAGTGACGTATGGCAATGGACAGGAATATACCGTCGCTTCTACAGAAGACTGGACCCAGACGGTGCTCGACAATATCGATCTCTCCGGTTCTGAAGGAATTACGGTTGGGGATAATCAAGTGAAAGGCTTTGTATTTGTCATTAGAGGAAATGATGATTCAACGACATCCACTTTTTACCTGGATGACGTTGTCTTTGAAAAAGTGACGGAATCTGTAGCGCTCTTAAGCTCCAGGATTGACAAGGACAAGACTCTTGTGTTCAGGGAAGCGGCGGCATCCGAGATGTCAGGAGATGATTTGGCGGAAACTGAAATAAGCGGCGGAGATGCCATGGAATCCAATATAAGCGGCGGAGATGCTGTGGAATCTGATACAAACGATGGAGAAGCCAAGGAACCTGATATAAGTGAAGGAGGTACCGAGGGATCAGACATAAATGACAGAGGTTTTATGGAACCTGACGTAAGCGGGGGCAGTTTGTATTAAAATAACAGATTGGAGGAACAGACGTTGAAAACCATATTATTTCAAGGAGATTCTATCACGGATGTAGGGCGTTGGCGGGACAACGATTATTTTCTAGGCATGGGTTATCCGCTCCTGGTGTCCGCAGAGCTTCATGCGGATGCCCCTGGCGAATATCAAATTTATAACAGGGGAATCAGCGGAGATAGAGTGATAGATCTGTATGCCCGGATCAAGAGGGATTTCATTCATCTGAAGCCTGATGTCATCAGCATCTTGATAGGAGTCAACGACGTATGGAGTGAACTGGGAGATGCCAACGGGATCAGTGCTGAGAAGTATTTTAAGATTTATTCTATGCTGGTGGAAGAGCTGAAAGAGGCTCTTCCCCATGTAAAAATTGTGATTCTCGAGCCTTTTGTATTGAAAGGATCGGAGACGGAATGGAAATGGGAAGAGTTCCGTGCGGAGGTTCGCAAGAGGGCCGAAATGGCAAAAGCGGTGGCGGACAAGTATCAGCTTTTGTTTATTCCCCTGCAGCACTGCCTTGACGAGGCGACGAAGCTGGCTCCCAATGATTTCTGGCTGATGGATGGGGTCCATCCCACGGCGGCCGGACACGAGCTGATCAAGAGGGAATGGATGAAGAGGAAGGAAGAGATTTTGGGTTCTCTTTAAGTCTGAAAGCTATTTTCTTGCTTGTGAACTTATTATATGAGGTTAAATAGTATGTTAATCACAAATTCAGCAGAACTTAAACGTTTTTATGCAGAAAATAGGAAATGGCAGGGAATTCCTTCTTTGGAGGTAACAACCGGCGGACGTGTCTTTGTCTGTTTTTACAGCGGCGGGAGCAGCGAAATGATGGGAAATTATGTTGTTCTCGTGAAAAGCGATGATGGAGGGGCGAATTTCAGCGATGCCATTGCGGTCGCTTATGTAGGGGAAAGCGCAAGAGCTTTTGATGGTTGTTTGTGGATTGACCCGTTGGGACGTCTTTGGTTCGCTTGGGCGGTCATGCCGGGCGGCCGGGTGGAATATGTCCTCTGCGAAGATCCGGATGCAGAGTCGCTTTCCTTTAGTGAGATTCGTACAATTCTTGGAGAGGTCATGATCAATAAGCCCATAGTTCTTTCTGACGGTCGCTGGCTCTTTCCTTCCGCCATCTGGTCAGATGATTTCTTTTCTAATTTTCGTCATAAAGTCGGGAAGGAGACGGGAGCACTGGCCGTAGTCAGTGAAGATATGGGAAAAACCTTCCGGATTATCGGAAAGGTGGAAGCAGAAAATCGTTCCTGTGATGAGCATTGTTTTCTTGAAAAATGGGATGGATCGATAGAAATTTATATTCGTACTCTATATGGCATTGCCCTCAGTCGTTCCACCGATGGTGGAATCACCTGGTCCGAGGATGAAGATAGTCGATTGGGAGGACCATGCTCCAGGTTCTGTATTCGTCGGCTTTCCTCCGGTAATATTTTGCTGGTCAATCATTACAAGTTTCATGGTCGGAATAATCTGACAGCCATGATTTCTCGGGATGACGGAAAGACCTTTGAAGGTTTTCTTCGCATTGATTCTCGTCCCGAGGTTTCCTATCCCGATGCTGCGGAACATGATGGAAAAATATATATCGTCCATGACCGGGAGCGAGGAGCTAATTATGATCCTCAACGGGACTATAGCGATTCTGCTCGGGAAATTCTTCTCTCGGTTGTTACAGAGCAGGAGATTCTAGATGGCAGAATCTCGAAATCGGATAGTTATTTATGTTCTATTGTTAGTAAGTTGTATGATCATGCTGAAAGAAACAGCGAAAAAGAATGATTATTCATTCCCTTGATGGTTATTTTCACGGGGCATAATTTGCCGGTTCGGTAAAAAACTTTAGATGGATCTCTGCTGTTATATTGAACGTTCTTGCGAATTTTGACTTGAATTTGAGGAAAAACAGGATATACTGAACTTACAGGCAAAATCTTCTTCACACGCCCGGAAGGAGGGTTATGCGTAAGAAGAGATTTCAAGAGCTCAATTTGAGCGACGCCTTTTTGCTTGTCGCCGCAATGTCGGATCCCGAAAACTGTCGGCTGATGATGGAAATGATCCTGGGGATCCCCATTGACCACCTCACCGTCCACTCGGAACACAATATCCTGTTCAGCTCGGATTACAAAAGTGTGAGGTTGGACGTGTTCGCCTCGGACGAGGTAGAGGTGGACTATGACGTGGAAATGCAGAATGAAGAGGAGGAATACCAAGGGCAGCAATCGGGAGGAGATTCCGGAGGCTTTGGCGGCCTTCCTGCGTTACGTGGAGGACAGCAGCGACAAATGTGCGCACGATGCGGGGAATGAGGTGCTGACCAAGCTACATAGACGCATTGAGGGCTTGAAAAAGAGCAGAAAATGGGAGGAACGCTATATGACGCTTGCGGATTATATCCATTCGGCGGAGAAGAAGGCGGAACGCAGCGGGATGGAAAGAGGCCTGGAGCAGGGGCAGAAGCTCGGCTGGGAGCAGGGGCAGAAGCTTGGCTTAGAGCAAGGTCAGAAGCTTGGCCTGGAGCAGGGGCAGGCCCGGCTTTTGAAGCTCATTCAATGCATGAGTGCCGGCGGAGAGGCTGATCAGATCCCAAGGCTTTCATCGGATCCCGCTTTTCTGGAAGAGGCTTATCGAAGGTACGGAGTTCTTGCGGTTCCTGAAGAATAAGCATCTTGTTTCTTTTTTCTACAAAAGATATCTAAGCTCTCGGATACCGGCGGCTCCGGGCCAATTGACTCGAAGCTTGCCGGTATCCGGGGCATCCATTGTGACAAATCAATTTTTCCAACTACGATAAAATGAATGGGTGCGTGGAGTGGGTTTTGCCTGTGTTTATTCTGCCGCCACAACACCTTTTTGCAGCATCACATTCTAGCATGATATCGTTCTCCTTTCTATTTGTACAGCGGGCCGTAAGCTGCGCAGGCTCTGAAGTCCTGGCCTTCCTTGTCCATGCCGAAGGCGTTCCATGCGGCAGGACGGAAAATCTTTTCTTCCGGCACATTGTGCATGCTCACGGGGATCCGGAGCATGGAACACATGGTGATGAGGTCGGCCCCGATATGCCCGTAACTGATGGCTCCGTGGTTGGCCCCCCAGTTGTTCATCACGTCATATGCGCTTTTGAAAGGGCCTTCTTTGCCGCTGCATCTGGGTGCGAACCAGGTGCAGGGCCAGGTGTAGTCCGTGCGTTTCCAGAGAACGTCCGTCACCTCGGCGGGCAGCTTCACGGTCCAGCCTTCTGCGATCTGCAGCATGGGGCCCAGGCCCTTCACCAGGTTCAGACGGATCATGGTGGCGGGCATTTCGGCCTCGGTCACAAATCTGGAGGAAAATCCGCCGCCCCGGAAATAGCCGAAGTCCGCCGCATTCCAGGTAGTGGCCCCCATGATAGCGTCGATGTCGGCGTCCGTCATGTCATACCAGTGCTTCATCACATGGTTGCCGTTCTCGTCCACGGCCTGACCGTTGGCATCCAGGCAGGCGGCGCCGGAATTGATCAGATGAATGAAGCCGCCCGCTTCCTTGGCAACGCCGGTGAGCTCATAGCCTCCGGTCGCCTTCTTCACCGCCTCCGGACTCCAGTAAGTGCGGACGTCCGCAAAAATCTGGGCCCGGTTGGTGAGCAGCTTCATGAACAGCATGCCAAGGCCGTTTAGCACGTCGTTCTCAGTGGCCAGCACGTAAGGTTCCCTGGCACCGTTCCAGTCGAAGGAAGTGTTCAGCAAAGCCTCTGCAAAGTCGCAGTTGGGATAAAAGTCCGTCCATTGGCGCTGCCCTTGGAAGCCGGCCGCCAGGGCGTTGTGTCCCACCATCTCTTCTTCCCGGCCTTTGGGCAGGTTTTTGTTGCCGTTCATGAGATCCTTGATGATGCACATCATCTTCACTACGAACTTCCAATCCTCTTCGGTCTGCTCGGGAGTCTTCTGCACCTCGGGCGGGTTCTTGTCAAAGCCCCGGATACATTTTTCTTTGGTCCATGCATATGCTTTTTCAAACTCCGCTTCGTCATAAATGCCCTCGCTCATCCGGCGGATGATCTCCACCTCGTCCACGGATTCCACACGCATGCCCAGGTATTCTTCGATGAAGGAAGGGTCAATGATGGAGCCGCCGATCCCCATGCAGATGGAACCGATCTGCAGATAGGACTTGCCCCTCATGGTGGCGACCGCTACGGCCGCACGTCCGAAGCGAAGCAGCTTCTCCCTTACGTCCTCCGGGATTTCCGTGGCATCCGCATCCTGGACGTCATGCCCATAAATGCCGAATGCTGGAAGCCCTTTTTGGGCATGGGTTGCCAAAACGCTTGCCAGGTAAACTGCGCCGGGACGCTCCGTCCCATTGAAGCCCCACACGCCCTTGATGGTCTTGCGATCCATATCCATGGTCTCTGCGCCGTAGCACCAGCAGGGAGTCACCGTCAAGGTGATCTCCACGCCTTCTTTTGCAAAATAATCCGCACAAACGGCGGCCTCCGCCACATGCCCGATGGTGGTGGGAGAAATCACGACCTTCACGGGTTCGCCGTTGGTATAGCGCAGATTTTCCTCAAAAAGCTTCTTTGCGGAAAGCGCCATGTTCATGGTCTGCTCCTCCAAGGAACCTCTTACATTTAAGTACCCCCGTCTTCCGTCGATGACAGGACGGATTCCGATGACCGGATACCTTCCGATCAATCTGCTTTCTGCCATAATGTACCCCTTTCTTTCCACTGTGTTGTTAGAATATTTGTTGGCATGCCGTAACAGTTCCGGTGCCGTAACAGTTTACCAGATTCTATAATTATATCATTGCGTACTCTGGCTGTCTTGTGTTATAATCTCTTAAAATAGTAAAAAAGTAACTTTTCGTTTTAACCCAATGTCATCGATTGGACGGCGGAATGCGAGAAAAATGTATAACTTGAGCTTTCACGAAAAAAGACAGCACGGAACGGCGGACTTCCCGGCGGAATACTATTATATCGATAAGGAGCATCCGCGATATCACATGGCTTTCCACTGGCATAAGGAATGGGAAATTATCCGCATCCTGGAAGGAAAGTTTCTGCTGCATGCCGATGAGGATGAGTATACCGCCCGGGCCGGGGACATTTTCCTGCTCCGGGACGGAATGCTGCACGGCGGGACGCCGGAAGACTGTGTTTATGAGTGTTTTTTGTTTGATCTCCATGGGTTGTTCCGGGATGTGAATTCGGTAAAAAAGTATCTTTATCCCATTTACCACGACCTGGTGCTCCCGCAGGTCTATTTTCCCTGCAGACAGACGGATTGCGGGAAGGTGAAGGTTTATGAAATCGTGGACGAATTGATGAAGGGGTTTTCCTTTAAAAGAAAAACGGAGGAAGCTTCGGATATCGTTTCTGACAACACTGGCATTCATCCCTGTGAATTGGCCGCCCTGGGAAACTTAAGCCGTCTGTTCGCATTGATTCTGGAAAAAGGTTATATCCTGCAGGGGAAGGGAGTTTCCCAGAGCGGTTCCAGAAAGGTATCCCAGTTAAAAATCGTTCTGGAATATATTGAAAATCATTTCGACGAGAAAATCACCCTGGAGGATTTGGCCGGTGTCGCAGGAATGAGTCCCAAGTATTTCTGCCGGTTTTTTCGTTCCATCACCCATCAGACCCCTATGGATTATGTAAATCATTATCGGATCGAAAGGGCCGCCAGCCTCCTGTGTTCTGAGGATTTTAGCGTCACCCTGGCCGGAATGGAGTGCGGCTTTAATGACAGCAGTTATTTTGTTAAGTCTTTTAAAAAATATATGGGGATGACTCCGAAACAGTATCAGAGAGCGAACGGATGAGACCGGCCCGGGACATAGAAAGACGAGGATTTTTGCGCATAACTCCCTTCTTGCCCTCATAAGATGTATAAAACATTCTTAAGGGCAAATCATGAAAGATTATATCGAAGAGAGGGCCGTGAGTATTGCCAATTATATCATAGACTGCAACGCCACGGTGCGGCAGACGGCGAAGGAATTTGGGATCAGTAAAAGTACGGCTCACAAGGACGTCACCGAGCGTCTTATGCAGATCAATCCAGCTTTAGCCAAGCAAGCCAGAAAGGTTCTGGATTTGAATAAATCCGAACGACACATCAGGGGAGGACTGGCTACCAGAGAGAAATATCTCCACCAGCATGAGATGGGGCTGTAAAACAAGCGGCGGGGAAGCCCGGGGAGCGCATAAAGGCTCTCCGGGTTATTTTTTCCCAAAAGATCTGGGTTGTAAAAAAAGATCTGGGTTGTAAAAAAATATCTTGACAAAATGGTCTAAATGTTTTAAACTATTGACAGTTTATAAGAGATAAACCAACTGTAAAAAGAAAGAACGAAAGCGGGCAGGAGGAATCGGTATGGTTATTTATGTGATGACGCAGGCGGAAAACGAACTGGCACAGATCATCTGGGAAGAGGAGCCGGTGCCCAGCGGCAAGCTGGTGAAATTGGCGGCCGAGCGCCTGGGGTGGAAGAAGTCCACCACTTATACCGTGCTGCGTAAAATCTGCGAGAACGGTATTTTTCAAAACAAGGATACCGTGGTGTCTTCCCTCATGAGTCGGGAGGAGTATGCCCGCAGAAAAGGGGAGAATTATTTGGAGGAAAATTACAATGGCTCCTTGTCCGGCTTCGTGGCGGCATTTCTGGAGCACAAGAAGCTGAAGCGCAAGGAGATCGAGGAACTGGCGAAGCTGATCGAGGATTATAGGGAGGACTGAGGAACGGTGTGGGAGCGTCATTGTCCGGGCAAGGGCAGGTGCTTCGAGTTATCATAATGATTTTCTGAAAACTGGTCTGTTGACAAGGCCAGTTTATTTTTTTATAATGGGCTTGCCGAAAGATAAGCGAGGTGCCTCCGGCACCGGAAAAGAGGAAAAATGGAACGAGAGATGATCGTGGTTCTGGATTTTGGCGGCCAATACAATCAGCTGATCGCCAGAAGAGTCAGAGAATGCAGCGTATATTGCGAAGTACATCCTTACAATATGGATCTGGAGAAGTTGAAAGCTTTGCGCCCCAAGGGCATCATTTTCACGGGCGGGCCCAACAGCGTCTATGGGGAAGATTCCCCTCTATGCGACAGGGAGGTCTTTGAGCTGGGCATTCCCATTCTGGGAATTTGTTATGGTTCCCAGCTGATGGCCCATATGTTGGGGGGCCGGGTGGCCACGGCGCCGGTCAGCGAATACGGCAAGACGGAAGTGGATGTGGATAACAGCCGTGCCCTGTTCCAGGACGTTTCTCCCAGGACTATCTGCTGGATGAGTCATACGGATTATATCGCCCAGGCACCGGAGGATTTCGTGATCACGGCCCACACCCCGGTCTGCCCCGTGGCGGCCATGGAGAATGCGGCCCGGAGACTGTATGCGGTGCAGTTTCATCCCGAAGTGATGCACACCCAGGAAGGCATGAAGATGCTGCGCAATTTCGTGATCAATATCTGTGGCTGCAAAGGGGATTGGAAAATGGCTTCCTTCGTGGAGACCAGCATCAAGGCGCTCCGGGAAAAGGTGGGGAGCGGCAAGGTGCTCTGCGCCCTGTCCGGCGGCGTGGATTCCTCCGTGGCGGCGGTGCTTTTGTCCAAAGCTGTAGGGAAACAGCTCACTTGCGTGTTCGTGGATCACGGTCTGCTGCGTAAAAACGAGGGAGACGAGGTGGAAGCGGTCTTCGGCCCTGACGGCCCCTATGATCTGAACTTCGTCCGGGTCAATGCTCAGGAACGCTTTTATCGGAAGCTGGCAGGGGTGACGGAGCCGGAGAGCAAGCGCAAGATCATCGGGGAGGAATTCATCCGAGTTTTCGAGGAGGAAGCGAAAAAAATCGGCGCCGTGGACTATCTGGTGCAGGGCACGATTTATCCGGACGTGATTGAAAGCGGCTTGGGCAAGTCCGCCGTGATCAAGTCCCACCACAACGTGGGAGGACTGCCGGATTATGTGGATTTCAAAGAGATCATCGAACCCTTGCGGCTCCTGTTCAAGGACGAGGTCCGGCAGGCCGGGCTGGAGCTGGGCATCCCAGAGTATCTGGTGTACAGGCAGCCTTTCCCAGGACCTGGCCTGGGCGTGCGGATCGTGGGAGAGGTGACTGCGGACAAGGTGCGGATCGTCCAGGAAGCCGATGCCATCTACAGGGAAGAATTGGCCAAAGCCGGGGTCACCGGCCTGGCCCAGTATTTTGCGGCCCTGACCAACATGCGCAGCGTGGGCTGCATGGGTGACGAGAGAACCTATGACTATGCGGTGGCCCTCCGGGCCGTTCTCACCTCTGATTTCATGACGGCGGAATCCGCCCAGCTTCCCTGGGAGGTGCTGGGAAAGGTGACCAGCCGGATCGTGAACGAGGTGAAGGGCGTGAACCGGGTGCTGTATGACTGCACGAGCAAGCCGCCGGCGACGATCGAGTTCGAGTGATGAAAGTTTTATTACAAATTATTTTATGAAAAAACTATAACCTCTCCATATGGAACAGTGCGAGCAGATGTGTATGCTACTCGAATTGATTCTCTAAAACCTAAAGTTATAATAGAAATGAAAGTGTATTCTCCAGAAAACACAATGCCATCTTCTATTAAAGATTGTTAAAAGATGATAATCATCATGACCAAGATGGTTATGATGTGGTCAAGATGATTTTGGATTTTTGTAAAGAGGCAAAATCTGTACCGGAAATCATGGAACAATTTGGATTTGCTAGCCGAACAAGCTTTAGAAGAAAATATTTAGATGTATTGGTAAAAGACGGCAGATTAAAAATGACATTGCCGGATAAGCC
>CANQPH010000074.1 GCA_947625675.1 uncultured Acetatifactor sp. | reverse complement strand
CCTTATTTTTTTGAGATTTTTTCAAAGATGTTCATAAGTAATGTATTGTCGGTGGACAAAACTGCGGAAACTCGAGAGAAAACAGCCTTGCAAATTCCCTTTTGGAGTTTTATAATGGTTCTATAGAATTCCTCTGCATAAAAGTGGAGGAGAGAATGCAAGAACAAAGTAAATTAGAAAAGCTGACGATGAAGGATAACTTCATGTTTGGAGCTGTGATGGCTGATCCTGAGAATTGCAGGCCATTTTTAGAAATGGTTCTTGGTATCCGAATCAAGAAGTTGACAGTCAGTACGGAAAAAAGTCTTGTGTATCACCCAGAGTATAAAGGAGTGCGACTGGATGTAGAAGCAAGCGATGAGAAGAACACTTGCTACAATGTGGAAATGCAGGTGATCCAGAAACCATATCTGGAACGTAGAGCAAGATATTATCATGGACAGATTGATATGGAACTGCTGAGGACGGGGAAAGGTTATGGGAATCTTCCTGACGCATATGTGATTTTTATTTGCGACTTTGATCCCTTTGGACTTGGAAAGTATCGATATACGTTCAAGAACGTTTGCATGGAGGAAAAGAGGCTCAAGCTTCGGGATGGTTTGACGACCATGTTTTTGAGTACCTGTGGAAAAAACAGAAATAAGGTTCCGGAAAAATTGGTTCGTTTCCTGGAGTTTGTTGGGGCAGATTTGCAAGATAGCAAGGGGGATTTTCAGGACGATTACGTACAGCAATTGCAGGAAGCCGTGCGTCAGGTGAAGGCAAGTCGGGAAATGGAGGCGAAGTATATGCTGTTGGAAGAACTGCTCCAAGATGAGCGTGAGGCTGGAAGGGTGCAGGGAAGGGCAGAAGATGTGCTTTATCTATTGCGAGAACTTCCCGGTGAGGTCCCGGAGAAGCTGAAGGAGCAAATCCTTGCAGAAAAGGATGGTGACGTATTGAAGCGTTATTTGAAGATGGTCCTTTCAGCGGGCTCAGTGGAGAAATTCATAGGGATGCTGCCTCAGTAATCTTAAATATCCTATGCGATGGATGAGATCCGTCACTGCGGATAATATCGTCAGAGAAATCCGCAGGAAGGCCAAGTGAGATGATTCATGTATCTAATCAATATGCGGGCGAAAAGCTCGGTTCTTTGGGGGTGTTTTTGAACTCCCATCTGGTAACTGTTTAAGCCGATTTCGGCAAATTTCCAAGGTTTATTTTGCAGAGGAATTCTATGTATTATTGCTTTGTGTTGCTATAGTTGCACGGCTTCTATACTTTTATAAAAAATTTTATCCTCCCTATTGACATTCCTATGATTTGTGATAATATAAACATATGAACAATAGTTCATATGAAAATCGTGAAGGAATTCAAGGAGGATGTCGAGATGAAGAAAACTTATAAGATCGAAGTGGACTGCGCCAACTGTGCCAGGAAGATGGAGGAAGCAGCGGCCAAGGTGGAAGGAGTGGCGGCGGCCACCGTCAGTTTCATGACCCAGAAGATGAACGTGGAGTTTGCAGAGGGGGCCGATGCCAAGGCCGTGATGCAGGATGTGCAGAAGGCCTGCAAAAAAGTGGAATCGGACTGCGAGATTTATTTATAAGGGCCGCAAGGGGTGAATCGCTATGACCAAGAAACAGAAAAGAGTGCTTTGTCGGATCCTGCTGTCCTTTGGGCTGATGGTGATTCTGGCCTTCGTGCCGGCGGAAGGGATCTTGAAGTTCGGCCTGTATCTGATTCCTTACCTGATCATCGGGTATGACATTCTGAAAAAAGCGGTGCTGGGAATCCTCCACGGGGAAGTCTTCGATGAAAATTTCCTCATGGCGGTGGCCACGGTAGGAGCCTTTGCCCTGGGAGAGTACCAGGAAGGGGCGGCGGTCATGCTGTTCTACCAGATCGGGGAACTGTTCCAGAGCGTGGCCGTGGGCAGGAGCCGCAGGAATATCAGCGCCCTCATGGATATCCGCCCGGATTATGCCAATCTTGAAAAAGAGGACGGCAGCCTGGAGCAGGTGGATCCGGAGGAAGTGGAGATCGGCTCCGTCATCGTGGTGAAGCCCGGGGAAAAAATCCCCATCGACGGGGAAGTGCTGGAAGGCAGCTCCGTGCTGAATACCAGCGCCCTGACGGGAGAGAGCCTGCCCCGGGAGGTGACGGTAGGGGACGCCTGTATCAGCGGCTGCGTCAACGAGAGCGGCCTGCTTAAATTGCGGACCACCAAAGAATTCGGGGAATCCACCGTTTCCAAGATTCTGGATCTGGTGGAAAATTCCAGCATGAAGAAGGCCAGAACGGAGAATTTCATCACCCGTTTCGCCCATTATTATACTCCGACGGTTTGCTACGGCGCACTGGCGCTGGCCTTGGGCGTACCGCTTCTCAATCTGCTTCTGGGACATCCGGCGGCCTGGGGGGACTGGATCACCAGGGCCCTCACCTTTTTGGTCATCAGCTGTCCCTGCGCCCTGGTCATCAGTATCCCTTTGAGCTTCTTCGGGGGGATCGGCGGCGCTTCCGCCAAGGGCATCCTGATCAAGGGCTCCAACTATTTGGAATTGTTGTCCCAGACCAAATATGTGGTGATGGATAAGACGGGAACCCTGACCAAGGGCGTGTTCCAGGTGACGGAGATACATCCGGAAGGGCAGTTTACCCGGGAAAGCCTGTTGGAGCTGGCGGCCTGTGCGGAGAGCTATTCCAATCATCCCATCAGCAAAAGCCTGCGGCAGGCCTATGGAAAAGAAGTGGATGCCGAAAGGGTCAGCGATATTCAGGAGATCAGCGGCCACGGGGTGACGGCCCTGGTGGACGGCCGGAAGGTGGCGGCCGGCAACGGAAAGCTGATGCGGCAGCTGGGGCTGTCCGCAGACGAGCCGGAGGCTGCGGGAACCGTGGTCTATGTGGCGGTGGACGGCGTCTATGCCGGATATCTGCTGATCGCCGACGTGTTGAAGGAGGAATCCGCCAGAGCCTTGAAGGAGCTGAAGGCGGCGGGGATCAAGAAGACCGTGATGCTCACCGGGGACGGCAAAAAGGCGGCGGAGTCGGTAGCGGCGCAGCTTTCCATCGACGAGGTGCGCAGCGAGCTTCTGCCGGAGGACAAGGTGGAGCAGGTGGAAGCCCTGCTGGCTTCCAAAGGGAAAAAAGAGGTACTGGCCTTCGTGGGAGACGGCATCAACGATGCGCCGGTGCTTTCCCGGGCGGATATCGGGATCGCCATGGGGGCCCTGGGCTCCGATGCGGCCATCGAGGCGGCGGATATCGTGCTCATGGACGACAATCCCCGGAAGATCGCCCTGGCCATTCGGATTTCCCGGAAATGTATGCGCATCGTCTATGAAAACATCGTGTTCGCCATCGGCGTGAAATTTCTCTGTCTGGTTCTGGGAGCCCTGGGGAAAGCCAGCATGTGGCTGGCCATCTTTGCGGACGTGGGGGTCATGGTGATCGCCGTGCTCAACGCCATCCGCTGCCTTAAGGTGAATGCCGGGGATCTGGAGGCTTGACACATGATCGCTTTGAAATTGCGGGTGACGGAGGAATTGTTTGACAGGACGGCCTCGATCGCATTGCCGGCCCCAACCGCCTAGCCAGTCCTGATCGCACTGTCGCTTCCAATCGCACAGCCGACTCCAACCGCATCGCCTATCCCAATTCCAGGGAAGCCGGGGAGACTCCCTGACCGTTGTCTTTCACGTAATATTGCGCCTGGGCGTCCCAAAGCTCCCGGTACTTTCCGGCGGCTTCGTAAAGTTCTTCGTGGCTGCCGGACTGTGCGATGCGCCCCTGGTCGAAGACGGCGATCTTGTCGCAGAAGCGGCAGGATGCCAGGCGGTGGGAGATGTAGACCGTGGTTGCCTGGCCGGAAATGGAGTTGAAGTTGCTATAAACTTCGTACTCCGAAACCGGGTCCAGGGCCGCCGTGGGTTCGTCCAGGAGGATGAAGGGCGCATTCCGGTAGAGGGCTCTTGCCAGGGCGATTTTCTGCGCTTCGCCGCCGGAAATTTCCACGCCCTTGTCGCTGAAATGTTTGTAAAGATAAGTCTCGGTTCCTTCCGGAAGGGAGCCAAGCCGGTCGCCGAATTTGGCCTTCACCAGGCACTCCCGGACCTTCTCGGGATCATAGCTTCGGCTCGAAGCCACCACCTCTCCCAGCCGGAAGGCGAAGAGCCTGAAGTCCTGGAAGACCACGGAAAAGAGGGACATATATTCCCCATAATCGTACTTTTTGATGTTCACGCCGTTTAAGAGAATCTCCCCCTCATCGGGGTCGTAGAGGCGGCATAACAGCTTGATAAAGGTGGTCTTGCCGGAACCGTTTTCGCCCACGATGGCGAGCTTCTGCCCGATCTTGAACCGCAGATTGATATGCCGGAGGGCCCAGGTTTCGGTGCCGGGATAGCGGAAGCTCACATCTCTAAATTCTATGTCTACATCATAATCATCCCGTTTTTCAACGGTTAGACTCCCCTTGTACATATGATTCGGGATGTCCAAATACTCGAAATATTGCTTCAAATAGCGGTTGTTGTGGAAGGCCAGGAGAGCGGAACGGGTCAGATCGCTGATTCCTCCGATGAAGATCGTCACGCAGGAAACGTATTTTGCAATGGATCCCACCGTGATCTCCCCTAAGAGCGCCGCATGGATCAATACCCCGTAGACCGCAAATTTTAACAGGTCATTTAGAATTGTCACGGGGACGGTTTCCAGGGCGTTCCGGTATGAGTGTTTGGCGTTCAGCTTCCAAAATTTCAGGTCGGCGTTGAAATGCTCATCTCCAAGCCAATCCGCCATAGCGTAGAGCCGGATATCCTTGCCGGCATCATAATGACTTACATATTCGTTGTGTATGTATTCATAAGCGTTGAGTTCGTTGGCTTCTTCCATAAACTGGTTTTGCCTGTCCTGTATGCGCTTTGTGGAGAGAATGGAGGCCGCCGCCGCAAGGAAGATGCCCAGGACGAGTCCCAATTTTACGGCAACGCCCGCCGACCGGATGGCGAAAAAGGAGGCGGTCAGGGCGAGAGAGGCCAGGATCCTGACGGCGGCCCGCACACCCCCTTCGAGGGCATTCATGGTATAAAAGATGTTGAAGCCGGTCTGAGTCGCTCTTTTTACCCGGAACCGTATTCTTGAAATCTCGGGATCTTCCAGGGCCGCATAGGGCAGATGCATGGCCTTTTCAGAGAATTTTCCATCCTCTTCGAGATAAAAAAGGTTCATCAGGATATCCCGTTTCTTGCCGAGGAAGCCGGAGATCACCTTTAAGACGAACACCAGCCCTACGGTCAATAGGGCATATAGAAACAGTTCCTCCAAAGGGGCATGGGCCGCAAGGGCGTCGATGAGTTTCGCCGAAAAATAAATGGGCACGAAGGGAATCAGCGCTTCCAGTGCGATGTTGCAGACATCGCAGAGAAAATAGGTTTTGGAGAAATCGAAGCACAGCTTTCCCCCTCGCCGGAATATTCGGATGTGTTCACGAAGCGTCATTTTCCGCACCTCCTTCATAGTCTTCCTGATACCAGCAGCTTTGCATTTCAAACAGTCTGGCATATTCGCCGCCTTTCTGCAGAAGCTCCCAATGGCTCCCCTCTTCGATGATCTGTCCCTCTTCCAGGAGCAGGATCCGGTCGCAGAAGGAGGTGGAGGCCAGACGGTGGGAGATGAAGACGGAAGTCTTGTCTTCACACATTTGCCGGTATTCTTGGTAAATCTTGCTCTCGGCGATCGGGTCCAGGGCGGCGGTGGGCTCGTCCAGAACCAGAATCGGCGCATTTTTGTAAAGGGCCCTGGCCAGCATGAGCTTTTGCTTCTCCCCGCCGGAGAGCTCGGTGCCATTGCGGTTGAGGCGCTTGTCCAGCTTGGTGCGGATCCCGTCGGGCAGACTGTCTATTTTCTCGGAAAGTCCTGCCTGCCGCATACATTTCTCTGCCAGAGCGATGTCGGTATCCTCCAGCCTGCGCCCGGAGACGGTTTCCGCCAGGGAGAAAAACGCCGTGCGCACGTCCTGGAACACGGGGGAGATGAGCCTGTAGTAGTCCTTTGTCTCAAAGGCCGTCTGGGGCACGCCGTCCACGAGGATCCTGCCGGAAGTGGGACGATACAGCCCGCAGAGAAGCTTTACCAGGGTGGTCTTGCCTGCCCCGTTCAGGCCCACCAGGGCCAGCTTTTCCCCGGACTGCAGGGTGAAGCTTAAGTCTTGAATGGTGTCCTTTTCGGCGCCAGGATAGCGATAAGTCACGTTTTCAAAACGGATCTCCGGGGCCTTTGTCAGATGATCTTCCGCATGGGCCGTGACTTCGCAGGACGGCTCCGGGTAGCTCACGTAGTCCCGGAAATCGCAGATGGAGTTGTTGGCGCCTCTCATGCCGTTGAAACAGCCGATGATCCCGCCGATCCACCCGGCGAAAGAAGAGATCGCCGCAAAATAGAGGACGAAGCGGTCCACCGACATCCCGCCTTTCAGATAGAGGGAGATTAGGATCCCATAGGCCGCGCCGTCCCGGAGCAAGATCACGAAAAGCTCCGGAAGCCAGGTCCAGAGGGCGTGCTTCATGGCCTCCCGGTTCCAGTCCATGGCGATTCCTTCGAGCTCCTTGATGACTTCCCCAAGCCACCCGGCCATGCCGTAGATCCGGATGTCCTTCCCCGCCCCGAAGTCGTCCGCAAGATGAAAGACGTACCAGAGCTTGCCGTCATTGTCCGACCGCTCGGCCCGGGTCCCCAAGTCCCATTTGTTGTAGCGTTTTGCGGCATAAATCTGCACCAGGGGGGAGAGGGTCAGAAGCGGCAGCAGCCAGGGACTGACGAAGGAGATCACCGTGCCGAAAAACAAGTACCCCAGGACGTTTTCGATGATGCCGAAAAAATTCCTGACGATGTCGGAAAGGGGCTGCATGCCATTGTTCATCCAGGTGGCTTCGCCGGCCCGATTTCTCAGGTCGGCCACCTCTTTTCTCTCCAGGATCTCATAAAACAGGGACAGGTTCTTTTTTTCCAGGAGATTCGAGCACCGGCAGCGGTAAAAGCTCAGGTGTGCGTTTTTCAAAATGTCCAGAACGGAATGCAGAAGGTGGAGAAAAAGCACCGCAAGCATGCAGAGTCCCACCGTTTTCAGCGCCCGCTCCAGGGCGTGTCCCTCCGTGACCTCAGACACCACCAGGGAAGGGAGGTAGATGTCCAGGTATTGGGAAGCGATGTTTATGGGCACGTTCAGAGCGAAGAGAAAAAAAGCGGCGGGGGAATACCTGATTAACATTTTGGCCGACCACAGACCATTGGAGAGAAGGCCGTGGGAGGGCTTCTTTTTATCTTTTTTATGGGAAAACATATTTCTCCCTCCTTTTGGAGCCATCATAGCACAGACTCCGGCCAAAAAGGAAAATCGTGCACGAATTGCGCTCCATCGTGCACGAATTGTAAAAATTACGGATTGTCCGATGCGGATCAAGGCAGTGCCGGAACCAGAAATTCCGAAGTGAAGGCCCCGTCCTCGCTGTTGTACTTGATCCAGCCGCCGTGGCTTGTGATGATCGCCTCGGCCCGCCGCAGCCCGAAGCCGTGGAGGCCGCCTTTGCGGGTCTGGAACAGGTTCCCGGTTTTGGAAAGCTTGGGGCCTGAGGAATTCAGCATGGAAAAATAGAGCATCTTGCCCTTCACTGACAGGTACAGGCGGATGAACTTCTCCCCCTGCAGGGTGCGGCAGGCTTCGATGGCGTTATCCAAGAGGTTCCCGATGACGATGGACAGCTCCACGTCGGACAGCAAAAGCCCGTCGGGGACGTTGGCCTTGACCGTGACTGCGACGGATTCCTCCCTGGCCTGGGCGATTTTGGCGGAAAGAATGGCGTCCAAGGAAACGTTGCCCGTCTTCAGGAGCGTATCGACATTTTGAAGCTTTGCGTCCAATTCCTTCACATAATCTCGGGCCCGGGTGAGTTCTCCCGCTTCCAGGTAACTGTCCAGCACCTGCAGATGGTGGTGGAAATCGTGCTTATACCCCCGCATCTCTGCGTGGATGCTTTTGACTTCCTTCAGATGCCGCTCGGACTGTTCGGCCTGATATTCCATGAGTTTGAGCCAGGTTTTCTTGAGCATTGTTTACACCCTTTCTATAAAGGCCCGGTTGACATCGTCATATTTTCCCCTGGCGAGGGGGATCTCCGCACCGCCCTCCAAGGTCACCGAGTTCCGGGAAATCCGCAGGATTTTTTTCAGGGAGACCAGGTAGCTTCGATGGGTGCGGTAAAAATCCTGGGAGAGCCGGGAAGTGATGGCGGAGAGAGGCTCTTTGACCTGATACTCCCTGTCCCCAGTGTAAATGCTGACATAGTGCAGGAAGGCTTCCACATACAAAATATCGTCCTCATAGAGCCGGACCGTCTCCCCTTCGCTTCGTATGAGGAGGGAGGGAGGCTTCCGGGCCAGTCGGGTCAGGGCCTTGTCCAAAACCGAGGAAAGCTTCTCTCCGGAAACGGGTTTGATCAGATAGTGCAGAGCGTCCACCTCGTAGCCCTCGCCGTAAAACTCGAAATGGGAGGTGATGAAGATGATTTCCGAGCGGCACCCTTGGGCCCGGAGTTCCTTTGCCAGTTCGATCCCAGATTTTCCCTGCATCTCTATATCCAGAAGAAAGATGTCGGGGACGGTTTCGCAGGAAAACAAAAAGGCTTCCGCCGAGGGGAACTGGGACACGCTGACGTTCGTTCCCGTTCCTTTGGACCAATCCAGAACGAGTTGGTGGATGGAATGGCGTTCCTGGGCATTGTCGTCACAGAGGGCTACGGTCAGCATGGGCGGCTCCTTTCCTGGAAAAAATGAGGGAACATGGTAATACAATATAGTGATGGAACACGATACTGAAACACTGCGAACCGTTTGGCCGGGGAAAGTGTTGGGGCCAAACCGCTATGAATGATTATATCAAAAATGCTGGGGGAAGGCAAGGAGGGCGGAGAAAGTTGTAATTTGTCTGACCTGGCGGTGCTGGATGAAGTGATGGTATCCCATCATATTTTGGAAAATTTTTTCATAAAATATGATAATCCATTGCCGGGAGAACCGTTATGGAATGCAAGGACCGTATTTTGTCAAATAATTACAGGGATGTCATCTTGGACTATCCCATTCAGATCCAGCCGGAGGAAGAGCTGGACTTTTGTTATGTCAATCTGGATAACCTTTACAACCTGGTCTATATCAACGCTTTGGGCCTTCCGCCCCTGATGGATACGCCCAAGGGTTTCCAGGCCATGCCCAAGCTTTACGGCTTGATGCGCATTTTGGGAGGCGGCTCCCCCTCCAGCCGGGGAACCTTCGACCCCGGCAGCCTCACTGCCAGCGGCATTCTCCAGGTGCAGCGGCAGCCCTTGAGCCTGACGGGCCGGGGAACCGTGATCTGTATCATCAGTTCCGGCATAGACTATACCCTGGACGTATTCCGGGACGAAGAGGGGAATTCCCGAATTCTGGCTATCTGGGATCAGACGATTCAGGAGGGAACGCCGCCGGAAGGGTTTTTGTTCGGAACGGAATATACCCGGGAGGAGATCGATCGGGCTTTGCGGTCCGAGGATCCTTACGAGATCGTTCCCACCAGGGACACGGTGGGACATGGCACCTCCATGGCCAGCGTGGCTGCGGGCAGCAGGATCAACGGAGAGAACTCTTTCCTGGGGGCGGCCCCGGACGTCCAGATCGTGGCGGTGAAGCTGAAAGAGTGCAAGCCTTATCTGCGGGATTATTATCTGATTCCGGAAGACGAGCCGGTTTTTGAAGAACAGGATATCATGCTGGCGGTAAAATATGCGGACTCTTTTGCGGAAACCTTTCTCCGTCCGGTGATCATCTGCCTGGGAATCGGCACCAGCCTGGGGGACCACAGCGGCAATTCCGCCCTGTCCCGGTACCTCAACAGCATAGCGGTGAAGAGGAGCCGGGCCCTGATCGTCTGCGGCGGCAACGAGGGCAACGCTTCTCATCATTACAGCGGTTCGCTGGAACGTGGCACGGACCGGAAGAAGGATTCCCCGGAGTGCTGCCAGCCGGACAACTATGTGGATGTGGAGGTGCGGGTGGGAGAAAACAACAGGGGATTCCTGGTGGAGTTCTGGGGAGATATCCCGGACATCTACAACGTCGCCATCCGCACCCCTGGCGGAGAGACGGTGCCGCCCCTCAGGCTCGGGGTGAATCGGAGCGTGACCTACAGTTTTATCTATGAACGTTCCCGTGTCACCGTTTCCGGCGTGCTGGTGGAACCGGTGTCCGGGGAACAGTTGATCGTGTTCCGCCTCGTGGAGCCCACGGCGGGCATCTGGAACTTCCGGGTCTCCGCCCCGGGGGAAGTCCACAATGGCGCCTTCAATCTGTGGCTTCCCATCACGGAGTTTTTGTCTTCCGAAGTCTATTTCCTGGAGCCGGATCCCTACATCACCCTGACGGAACCTTCCCTAGCGGAAAGCGTCATCGGCGTGTCCGCCTACAATGATGTCAACAACAGCTTCTATATCGATTCCGGCAGGGGCTTTTCCCGGACGGGGGCTGCTCGGCCCGTCTTCGCCGCCCCCGGGGTGAACGTTCCTACCGCCTATGGGCGGCAGACTGGCGGGAGCCTGGCGGCGGCCATCACCGCCGGAGGCGTGGCCCAGTTCATGCAGTGGGCGGTGGTGGAGGGCAACAACGACCTTCTGGAAAGCATGGAAGTCCGCAGCTACCTGATCCGGGGCGCTTCCCGGGATCCGGACCAGATTTATCCCAATCCGGAATGGGGCTACGGAAGGCTCAACGTGGCCGGAACCTTTGACGTGCTGGCCGGGGTGTGAAGAGGTTGGAGAATGAAATAAGGCGAGGGAGTAATCTGCATAAGAGCGACAAGGCATGAGAGCAACAAGACGGGGGTAGTGGGAATTTGAAAAGTTTTCTTACAGCGTGATCCCTTCGAAAAAGTCCGCTACGGTCACTCGGAAAATCTCCGCCAGAGCCAGTAGCTCTTCTACCCGGATATTGTCGATCCCGCATTCAATGTGGGAATAAGTGCCTCTGGACATGTCGATCCCCATCAGCTGCAGCTTGGCCACCGTCTGTTCCTGGGTGAGGTGATTCTCCCGGCGATACTTGCGGATGTTGCGGCCGATGTTATATTTATCTGTATCTTGTTTGATTCTCATAAGGCTCCTCTTTATATTGGTGCATGGAGGAAAAGCGTTAGGACGCACTCTAAGAAAATTATCAATGTGGCGGTCTCTATTATATAGCAGAGGCATCCGGGAAGCAAGATATATTAGTCCCAGGGTTGTTTCACAAAGAATAATCTTAACCAGAAAAAACGTTGATCATATCGGGAGTTATGGATGCTATACAAA
>CANQPH010000073.1 GCA_947625675.1 uncultured Acetatifactor sp. | reverse complement strand
TCCGGTGAGGAGTTATTTATTTTTTAGTAGTAAAGAATGCCGTATTTTTGCGGCTTCTGGCGTTTCGCAAACGCCTATAAAAAATCGTGAGAGAAAGGAGTAACATAGAATGAAACTGACAAAGAAGCTTTTGGCCCTCGGTCTGGCGGGAGCCATGGTACTGTCCCTGGCGGCCTGCGGCGGCAACGGCGGCAGCGGCAGCAGTGAAGCGGGCGCAAGCCAGCCCGCCGGAAACGAAGGGAGCTCCGCTCCCGCAGCTTCCAGCGATGACAACGGCGGTTCTGCCAACACCGGCGCCAGCACCGGCAAAAACGAAGAGATCACCATCGGTTCCTGGTGGGTGCAGTACTACGACAGCGACGACGCCCTGGAGGACGCTTCCGACTGGACCACCAACCAGGACAAGGAAGGGGACGATGAAGCCACCCTGGAGACCAAGGCCTTCAACAGAGAGATCAGCATGATGAAGTTCAACAACGTGCCGAAGATCGAAGAGAAATACGGCGTGAAGTTCTACTGGAACAACCTGACTTATGAAGGCGTGAAGACCTCCATCAACACCTCCATCCTGGCCGGAACCCCGGACTGCGACATTTACCTGGTGGATACCGGCATGGCCATCCCCGCTCAGATCAACGGTCTGGCCCTGGATCTGAAGACCGTCCTTCCTGCGGACGATGATCTGTTCACCGACCAGAACATCATTTCCTTCGTGGACCTGGGAGACGGCAAGGCCTGCATCCTGAAGAGAGTGGAGGCCCAGAGCCTGGTGGAAGCCACCTATCCTCTCGGCTTCAACATGCAGATGCTGGAGGAGAACAACCTGGAGGATCCCAGAGAGCTCTACAAGAGAGGCGAGTGGACCTGGGACAAGTTCATCGAATACTGCAATACTCTGACCCAGGATACGGATGGCGACGGCCAGGTGGATCAGTACGGCTACTGCGGTTATGAATACGAGACCTTCGAACAGCTGATGATGTCCAACGGTGCCACCATCGCCGAGGGCACCACGGAGACCCTGACCAGCCCCGAAGTGGGTGAGGCTCTGGATATGTTCTACAAGATGTACAACGAATATACCTTCTGCTATCCTTATGACATGGACTCCGCTACCAACTCCACGACCATGAGGACGCAGTACAGACAGGGCAACATCGGTTTCTTCCCCATCGCAGCCTGGATCGCCTCTGACGGCGCCGACTACGATTATGACGGAAGCACCGGCACCACCCTTCCTTTCGATACCGCATACGTGCGCTGGCCCGTGGGTCCTTCCGGCAACCAGGAAACCAACGCCGGCAAGAACGGTGCCGCCGGTGAATACTACATCATTCCCAATGGCGTGCAGGATCCCGAGACCGTTTACCACGTGCTCTATGATTACTGGAACTGGTTTGACGGAGACACTACCATCCGGGATGACAAGAAGGCTCTGAACTGGTGGTACGGCGTGACCGCCAAGACCCCCGAGCTCCAGGAGCAGAACTTTGAAGTGATGAGGGACTGCGGTTCCATCACCAACATGGATCTGTGGAACTCCATGGGAATCGAGTACGATCTGAACGCCATCGTCAGAGGCGAGATGACCGCCGCTCAGTTCCAGGAGACCTACAAGCAAGAAGTACAGGCCCATCTGGACAGCTACTTTAAGTAAGCCGCTTTTTCCGCATTTTGTGTGGGAAAGATTGTGAAAAAAGTCCGGATATGATTGATCGAAAGCAGCCGGTTATTGCCCGCCGGCTGCTTTCGGCATCTTACAAGGAGATTTGAAAATGCAGAATCAAACGGAAGAAGGCGCACTGTTCAAATGGATCGACCGGATCGGCAACCTGGCCATGGCCACGGTGCTCTGGCTCATCGGCTGTCTGCCCGTGGTCACCATCGTGACTTCCGGGGCGGCCCTGTATTATGCGGCGGTGAAAAGCGTCCGGCACGGGGAGGGATACGTGACGAAGGAATTCTGGAGGGCCTATAAGAGATGCCTGAAGGGAGGGATTCCGCTGGGAATCGTATTTCTGGCGGTGGGGGCCTTCCTGGGACTGGATATCTACGGTATGTGGAATTCGGAAGATGTGACGGCGATCCTGAGGCTGTTCGGCTATGCGGCGCTGTTGCTCGTGGAGCTGGCGGTGCTGATCTTCGTCTGCCCGGCGCTGTCCCGGTTCACCCTGGGGTGCTGGAAGATCCTGCGTCTCGCTCTGACCATGGTGGTCAGGCACCCCATTTCCGCTCTGGGATTGCTCCTGCTGTGGGGCGGCCTGACTTTCCTGGTTCTGCTAGTTCCCGTCCCCTTCCTTCTCGTCCTGCCGGGGCTGGGCTGCTATGTTACCTCTCTGCGGATGGAAAAGCTTTTGCAGAAATACATGCACAAGCCGGAGTCGGAGGAAGAGAAGGATATGTGGTACTACAAGGGATAGGGCGAAGGTTGCCATGGAGACGAAGGCGGCCGTGGGATACAGGCATGGAAGGCGGGCCCGCAGGATTGTCAGCTTACGGCTTCATGCAGTAGGCCATGAGGGCGTCCAGAATGTCCGGATAGCGCCATACCATCACGTTCCTGTCCAGCAGGCCGAAGTTCTCGCCGCTGCCCACGAAAGCGTTGTTGTCCCACCAGACGCAGGGGATGCCCCTGGCGGAGGCGTAAGCGATGTAGTAGGCGGACATGTCCACCCGGGCTTTTAGGTTGCCGTTCTTTTCCCGGGCCCCGAATTCCCCGATGACCACGGGAACGCCGTTTTGGACGAATTTTTTATACACCATGTCCAGGAAATTGTTGATCTCCCTGGTGCTGGAAGCGGAGTTCGGGTCGAAGGCATCCGTGCTGCCGGACTCGTTGGGCCCCTGGAGGGCGAAGGCGTAGGGCTTATAGGCGTGGACGGAGACGATCAGCTTGTTTTCCGCAGTGTCCGAAGGAAGCACGAAAGCGTCATCGGCGGCGTTTTCCGGGGCGGCGCAGTAGGCGGGCACCATGAGGTAACGGCCGGCATTGCTGCTGCCTCCGGCCCTGACCGTGTCCACGAAGACCTGGTTCAGCTGATTGATGCAGTCCACGGAGTCCTTGCAGCTTTGATTGTTCTTATCCAGCCACCATTCGTAGTTGGTGCCCTTCATCCTGGGCTCGTTCATGGACTCGAAGATCAGGTGCTCGTCATAGTCGGCGAAGCGCTCCGACAGCTGGCTCCAGACCCTGCTGATATAGGTCTTGGAAGCCTCCAGCCGGTCCGGGGTGGGGTAGTATCCTTCCGGCTCCACGTCATGATGAGTGTTCAGGATGACGTACATATCCAGGTCAAGGGCCCAGTCCACCACCTCCTGCACCCGGTCCAGCCACTGTTCGCTGATGGTGAAATTGTCATCCGTGAAGTGGTTGTGCCAGGAAACGGGGATCCGGAGGGTCTCAAAACCGGCATCCTTGACCATCTGAATCATTTCCTTCGTGGTCTTGGCCCCCACCCAGGCGGTTTCCAGGGACATTTCGTTTTCTGAATAACCGCCGTCCCTGGTGGCGTCGAAAGTGTTGCCCAGATTCCAGCCGATCTTCAGATTGCGGACGAAGGCCAGGGCTTCGTTGTCGGGAACGGTCTGCTGTTCCAGTTCCAGACTGGGAACAAGCGGACTAGCTTCTGCATTTTCCATGGATGGATCCTCCTTTTGGGGTTGGGATGGTTGGGACTCCTGGGCTTCCGTGTCCGGGTCATCGGTTCCCTGGCCGCCTGCATCTGTGGAACCAATTTCTTGGCTGCCGGTGTCTGTGGTGCCGGTTCCTGCGCTGCCTGCTTCCGTGGCGTTAGAACCCTGGCTGCCGGTTCCTGTGCCGTCTGCGTTCGGGTCATTGGCATTCTGGTCATTGGCGGCATCTGCGGGATCGTTTTCCTGATCGGCGGCATCTGTGGCCGCAGAGCCGAAGGCACCGGAAGCCGCCGGGGCGTCCCCGGAATTCTGCCCGCAGGCGCAGAGTGCGGCGGACAGGCATAAGGCCAGAAAGCAAAGAAAACTTTTTTTGAAAATCATGAAATCGTCTCGTCCTTTCCATAGTGGTGTTACTTCCTATTTTACCAGAAAGGGCGGGAGATTGCATCATTTGTTTTTGACGAAAAATGATGATACTTGATATCAGGAGGAAAGAAGATGTTTGGAAAGGATTTTGTATGGGGCGTTGCGTCCAGCGCCTATCAGATCGAAGGCTATGACCCGGAGGACGGCCATGGGGAGATGATCTGGGATGATTTTCTGGAGGAGGGAAGAGGCGTGCCGGGCGAGGACGGCCGGGCGGCCTGTGACCATATTCATCGCTACCGGGAGGATTTCCGGCTCATGGCCAGCCTGGGGATCAAGGCCTATCGTTTTTCCCTGAATTGGTCCCGGATCCTGCCGGAAGGAACCGGGAAGGTCAATGAAAAGGCCGTGGCCCTGTATCGGGACATGCTTTTGGCCCTTCGGGAGAACGGTATCACGCCCTATATCACCCTGTTTCACTGGGAATATCCCAAAGCCCTTTACCGCCGGGGCGGCTGGCTGAACCGGGAATCCGTGGACTGGTTCGGGGAATACGCCCGGGTGGCGGCGGAGAATTTTTCCGACTTGTGCGAACATTTCATCACTATCAACGAGCCCCAGTGCGTGGTGCATCTGGGGCTGGTCAAAGGGGTTCATGCGCCGGGACTGAAGCTTTCCCTGAAGGATAGCTTCCTGGCGGCCCATCACCTGATGATGGCCCACGGCCAGGCCGTGATCAATCTCCGAAAATACGCCAAAGGCCCCATCAAGGTGGGTTACGCCCCCACCTGCGGCGTGGCTTATCCCTACACCGATTCCCCGGAAGACGTGGAAGCGGCTAAGAAGGTTTATTTCGGCTTTTACAACTCCATGGAGGATTGGGCCTGGAACGTGTCCTGGTTTTCAGATCCGGTGTTCCTGGGACATTACCCGGAGGAGGGACTGAGGAAATTCGGCAAATATCTTCCGGAAATTTCCCGGGAGGATCTGGAGCTGATCCATCAGCCTCTGGATTTCTGCGGGCAGAACATTTACAACGGTTACTTCATCCGGGCCGGCAAGGACGGGGAGCCGGAATTCGTGGACAGGGGCCCGGGTTTTCCCAAAACTGCCGTCAACTGGCCGGTGACGCCGGAAGCCTTGTATTATGGGCTGAAATTTCTGGATGAAAGATATCGTCTGCCCATTTTTATCACGGAAAATGGGGTGGCCTGCAATGACTGCGTCGCAGCGGACGGAAGAGTGCACGATTCGGAGCGGGTCGCCTTCTTGGACGCCTATCTGGGGGCCGTGCAGAAGGCCTATGCGGAGGGCGTGAAAGTATGCGGCTATTTCCTGTGGACCTTCCTGGACAATCTGGAGTGGGACAAAGGCTACAGCGAACGCTTCGGCATCGTCTACGTGGATTTTGAAACCCAGAGAAGGATCGTCAAGGATTCCGCCTATTGGTACCAGAAGGTCATGGAGACAGGGGGCGGAAGCCTTTCCTGCAATCAGCCTTTCCGGCAGCCCCTTTTCCTGGATCCGGTCTGCACCCACAATATCTGGGGCGGCAAGCGGCTGGTCACCCAGTTCCATTATCCCGTCCAGGGGGAGGACGTCGGGGAGTGCTGGGGGATTTCCGCCCATCCCAACGGGGACGGCAGGGTGAAATACGGTCCTTATCGGGGAAAAAAGCTGTCCGAGATCTGGCAGAGCCACCCGGATTTTTTCGGAAATCTTCCCTATGACCGTTTCCCTTTGCTGGTCAAGATCATCGACGCCAGGGAGGATCTGAGCATCCAGGTGCATCCCGACGATGCTTATGCGGCACAGCGGGAGAACGGTTCCCTGGGAAAAACGGAGTGCTGGTACGTGCTGGACTGCCCGGAGAACGCTTCCCTGGTCATAGGCCACAATGCCGGAACCAGGGAGGAACTGAAAGAAATGATCCTGGAAGGGCGGTGGTCGGAATTTATTCGGGAGATCCCCGTGAAAAAAGGAGATTTCATCCAGATCGATCCCGGCACGGTTCACGCCATCAAGGGCGGCATGCTGATCCTGGAGACCCAGCAGAACAGCGACATCACCTACCGGGTCTATGACTATGGCCGCCTTTCCAATGGCAAGCCCAGGCAGCTTCATCTGGAAAAAAGCATGGACGTGATCACGGTGCCGGCCCGTCCGGCCGAGGAGAGCGTGTTCTCCACGGAGGATAAGCAGAAGGCCAATGAGTTGGTCGAACTCTACGAATGTAAATATTACAAAGTCTTCAAGCTGGTCTTGGAGGGACGGGCCCGCTTCGCCCAGGAGTATCCTTTTCTCAACGTCACTGTCACGGAAGGAAGCGGCATCTTAAACGGCCAGCCGATCCATAAGGGAGACCACCTGATCCTCCCCCATGGCTTCGGAGAAGTGGAGTTGCAGGGCGGCCTGGAGCTCATCGCTTCCACCGTGCCGGGAAGCGCCCGTATATGAGCGAAGCATGTTTGTTACCATTTCGGCCGCATATGTTTTGTTACCATTCACGGTCCCTTCACCCTGCATGCGCAAAACCAGCCGGCTTACGCCGTCTGTCGTGGCTTAAGCCACTTTGTGTTTTGCTTATTTGGGTGAAGTGACCAATTACAGCCGCATAAAAAGCTGGCAAGGCATTTGCAAGCGAGCTTGCCCTGTCTTGCCAGTTTTTTATGCGGCCGTGAATGGCAACTATGTTTTTTAATAAAGTGACAAATTGTTCTTGATTAATGGAAAAATATTTAGTAAAATAACAATATGGGGATTTTGGGAATCCAATTCAGATTTGGCAGAGTACCCAAAAACATCGAAATTGGAGGAATTTACATGAAGGTTTACACGACTGACAAGATTCGCAACGTAGTTTTACTGGGACACGGCGGCGCAGGCAAGACCAGCCTGGCGGAAGCTTTCGCATATCTTTCCGGCGTTACGTCCAGAATGGGAAAGGTGACCGACGGCAACACGATCAGTGATTATAGCAAGGAAGAGCAGAAGAGAAAGTTCTCTATCGATACATCCGTGGTGCCCATTGAGTGGGAAGGCTACAAGATCAACGTGATCGACGCTCCCGGATATTTTGATTTCGTAGGAGAAGTGGAGGAAGCCATCAGTGCGGCGGGAGCCGCCGTCATCGTGGTGAACGGCAAGTCCGGACTGGAAGTGGGCGCCCAGAAGGCCTGGGAGCTGTGCGAGAAGTACAAGCTGCCCAGGATCATCTACGTGTCCAACATGGACGTGGACAACGCTTCCTTCCGTCAGGTGGTGGAAGACATGACCAACCTTTACGGCAAGAAGATGGCTCCTTTCCATCTGCCCATCCGGGAGAACGAGAAGTTCGTGGGTTACGTGAACGTGATCACGGAAAAGGCTTATAAGTGGCAGGGCAAGGAAGTGGTGGAATGCCCCGTGCCGGAATATTCCAAGGCCAATCTGGAGCTTTGCCGGGATACCCTGATGGAGGCCGTGGCGGAGACCAGTGAAGAGTTCATGGAGAGATATTTCGGGGGAGAGACCTTCTCAGAGGCGGAGATCCGTGCGGCGCTGCGCACCAACGTCTGCGACTGCAGCATCGTGCCCATGACCATGGGTTCCAGCATCCTGTGCCAGGGCGTCTACACCCTGCTGGACGACATCGTGAAGTATCTGCCCAGCCCGGAGAACCGGGAGGTGGCCGGCATCAACATGAAGACCAGCGAGGTCTATCATGCGGATTATGATTTCTCCAAGGCCAAGTCCGCTTATATCTGGAAGACCATCATGGATCCTTTCATCGGAAAATATTCCCTGATCAAGGTGAATTCCGGCGTGCTGAAGACGGACGACCTGATGTACAACGTGGACAAGGACGTGGAGGAGAAGATCGGCAAGCTCTATGTGATGCAGGGCAACAAGCCCCTGGAGGTGCCGGAGCTCCATGCGGGCGACATCGGCGCCCTGGCCAAGCTCAGCGACGCCAGCACCGGGGACAGCCTTTCCACCAAGGCGACCACCATTAAGTTCGGCAAGTTTGAGATTTCCACTCCTTATACATACAAGCGCTACACCCCGAAGAACAAGGGAGACGTGGACAAGATTTCCCAGGCCCTGCAGAAAATCTCCCAGGAGGATCTGACCGTGAAGGTGGTGAACGATTCCGCCAACCGTCAGATGCTGCTCTACGGCATGGGCGACCAGCACCTGGACATCATCGTCAGCAGGCTGCTGAACGAGTACAAGGTGGAAGTGGATCTGGACGTGCCCAGGATCGCTTACAAGGAGACCATCCGCAAGACCTCTGACGTGGAATATAAATATAAAAAGCAGAGCGGCGGCCACGGCCAGTACGGTCACGTGAAGATGCGCTTCTCCCCTTCCGGAGATCTGGAAACTCCTTATGAGTTCGCCCAGGAAGTGGTGGGCGGCGCCGTTCCCAAGAACTATTTCCCCGCCGTGGAAAAGGGAATCCAGGATTCCGTGGTGAAGGGGCCTCTGGCCGCTTACCCGGTGGTGGGCGTGAAGGCGGTTCTCTACGATGGTTCCTATCATCCCGTGGACTCCTCGGAAATGGCCTTCAAGACTGCCGCTTCCCAGGCCTTCAAGAAGGGCTTCCTGGAAGCCGGTCCCATCCTGTTGGAGCCCATCGCCTCCCTGAAGGTGACGGTGCCGGATGCTTATACCGGCGACGTGATGGGCGACCTGAACAAGCGCCGGGGCAGAGTGCTGGGCATGAACCCCGTGGCGGGCGGCAAGCAGGTCATCGAGGCGGACATCCCCATGAGCGGCTTGTACGGCTACTGCACGGATCTTCGTTCCATGACCGGCGGCCGGGGAGAGTATTCCTATGCCTTCGCCCGTTATGAGCAGGCTCCCAGCGACGTGCAGGAGAAGGAAGTTGCAGCCAGGGCCAGCGAGCTCAGTGGTTCCGACGATTGATGAGCCGGATGATGATTAAGCCGGATGATGATTGATGAGCCGGATGATGAAAAGACTTGTGATTAAAAATGAAATGCCTGCGGGGTGAAGCCCCTGCGTAGAAACAGCCCGGGATCGCATTTGCGGTCCTGGGCTGTTGCGTGTGGTGCGCCCGGCGGTGTACGTTTCTAACGGGTGAAAATCCTGAATCCGCCCGGCAGCGGGAAAGAGTACGCCGGTATTTGTTGTAGGGAAGCATACAGCAAACCGACGCCTACCTCTAAGGAGTAAGCCTGCGGCAAGGGCGTCAGGATAGAGCCGCATCCGCCAGGAACACCTCCTGATGACCCAGGGAAGAATGGGCGGGGGAAGAATTTGCTGCTGCAATTCCATGGGGAAGTTCCTCCGGAAGGTCGCAGATCGTATAGTCTATCTCATTTATGGAGCAGAGAGTGAAGATGGATCTGTTGTGGAGCTTGCTGCTGTCACATAAGAATACGGATATCCTGGAGCTTTCGATCATCATCTTGCGGAGCATGGTTTCAAATTCGTTGCAGCCGTATATATAGCCGTCGTCCGCCAGAGCCATGGAAGAGAAGAAAAGAATGTCCGCATAAATGCTCCTTATGCTGTTTTCCGCCATGACGCCGGTCAGGACGCAGGAATTGTTTTCAGAGGTCCCTCCCGTACAGTAAGTCTTGATCCCCCGTTCAATGGATTTCTGGGCGGTATACATATTGTTGGTGAACACGGTTGGATTATGCAGGGCTTGGATATGGGGGAGCATGTACAGGGCGGTGGTGGAGCCGTCCAGGATGATGGTCATATTGTCCTGAAGCAGCTTTGCGGCCTTGGAGGAGATGATGTTTTTTTCAATATGATTCTTTTGGATCCTCATTTCAAAGGGGGCCGCTATATTGTGGTTTTCTTTCAGCCGCACGCCTCCGTAAACGCGGCTGATGACCCCCTGGTTTTCCAGTTCCTGCAGATCTCTGCGGATGCTGGATTCGCTGGTGAAAGTCATTTTGGAGAGCTCCTTCACGCTGATGTAGCCGTGTTCCGTGACAATGTTGGTGATGAGTTCTTTTCGATTGATCTTTGTCATTTTTCATTTTCCTCCGATAAAAATGCGCATTTCTTACGCCTTATTTGCGTATTTTCCTATAAATGCGCCACATATTGACTTAACTCTTTCATAATGGTATTCTATCAGTAAATCATAACCATGTCAATAAGAGTAGGAAAATAAAGAGTTGAAAAGGAGCAGGAGGATATGGTTCAATCGTTGCCGGAGATTTTGTTGGACAAGAAGATCATCGTCATTATGAGAGGGACTACTGGTGAAAAGGCATTGAGGGCGGCGGAGGCTGTTGCGGAAGGAGGTCTTTCTTTTCTCGAGGTGGCCTTTGATCCATCGGGCTGCATACCGGTGGAGGAAACGGCTGCGACAGTCGAGAAGCTGAAAAGGGAATTTGCAGGCAGACTTCATATCGGCGTGGGGACCGTGGTCAGTACGGAGCTGGTGGATATCGCCTATTGCGCCGGAGCGGGATATGTGATCGCACCCAATACGGACGAGGAGGTGATCTCCAGGACGAAACAGAAGGGTATGATGTCCATTCCCGGGGCTCTTACTCCGACGGAGATTGAACGGGCGCATAAGGCGGGAGCGGACTTCGTCAAAATTTTCCCGATGGAAAACATGGGAGCGGAATATATCAAGGCGGTCAAATCTTCTTTGAACCATGTAAGATATGTTGCGGTCGGAGGAATCAAAACGGAAAACATAAAGACATTTCTGGAGGCCGGAGCGGTTGCCTTCGGCATCGGCAGCAACATTTTGGATAAAAAAACGATAGAAAGAGGAGATTATAAGAAGATCACGGATTTGGCAAGAACCTATGCCGCCTTGGTGGGATAGAAAAGATACAGTTCATAACAAAAGTTAAAGTTTAATTTCTTAGAAGGAGGAAAAATGAAAACTGGAAAAAAGGGTTACAGATACGTTTTAAAGCGCTTGCGGGAAAGCTGGCAATTATATGTTCTGCTTCTGCCGGGACTGCTTTATCTGTTGATCTTCGCATACGGGCCGATGTACGGCGTCCAGATCGCATTTAAGAATTACCGCGCTTCCCTGGGGATCTGGGGAAGCGAATGGGTGGGCCTGAAGCATTTTATCTCCTGGCTGACCTACCCGAATTTCTGGAAGCTGGTAAAGAATACCCTGTCGATCACCTTGTACTCCATGGCCATGTTTCCCTGCGGCGTGATTTTCGCCCTGTTGCTGAATGAGATCAGAGGCAAGCGGCTGAAAAAGACCGTGCAGATGATCACCTATATGCCTCATTTCCTGTCGGAAGTCGTGGTGTGCGGCCTGATCCTGCTGCTGCTGGACCTGAATAACGGCCCGGTGAATAACCTGATCGCCATGTTTGGAGGAGAGAGAATCCTCTTTATGGGCAAACCCGAGATGTTTTCCTCCATCTTCGTCCTGTCCGGCGTGTGGCAGAGTCTCGGTTGGAATTCCAACCGAGACTCT
>CANQPH010000072.1 GCA_947625675.1 uncultured Acetatifactor sp. | reverse complement strand
ATTTCCGGGCTTTTTTCGCATTTTGCAACTCTCGATTATCGCTTGCTGAACTGAGGTGCGCGACGGGCCGCTTTGAGACCGTACTTTTTCCTCTCTTTCATACGAGGGTCCCTGGTCAGGAATCCGGCCTTCTTGAGGGTCGGACGATAATCAGCGTCCACGTGAAGCAGGGCCCTTGCGATGCCGTGTCTGATGGCGCCGGCCTGGCCGGTATAACCGCCGCCCCGCACGTTCACCAGGACATCGAACTTGTCTGCGGTCTCGGTGGCCACCAGGGGCTGACGAACGATCACCTTCAAGGTGTCAAGTCCAAAATAATCATCCATGGTTCTCTTGTTGATCACCACGTCTCCCTTGCCGGGCACGAGATATACTCTGGCAACGGATTTCTTTCTTCTACCAGTTCCATAATATCTTTCAGTGTTAGCCATTTCCAATCTCTCCTTTCAACCCTTAGAATGTCAGCACTTCAGGCTTCTGAGCCGCATGCTTGTGCTCAGGTCCTGCATATACATGAAGCTTTCTGTACATTTCCCTTCCTAAGGGTCCCTTGGGAAGCATGCCTCTCACGGCGTTCTCGATCACCTGCTCCGGCTTCTTCGCAATCATCTCTTTCAGAGTGGTCTCTTTTAAACCTCCCACCCATCCGGAATGATGATAATACTTCTTCTGCTCCATCTTCTTGCCGGTCACTTTGACCTTTTCCGCATTCACGACGATCACATAATCGCCGGTATCCATGAAAGGAGTGAAAATCGGCTTGTTCTTACCTCTTAATACCTTGGCAATCTCAGCGCTCAGACGGCCGAGAGTCATCCCGGTGGCGTCTACAACATACCATTTTCTATCAATTGTAGCCGGGGTAGCCATAAATGTCTTCATGATGTTTCCTCCATTAGGTTGTACTGCTGCTTTTGGTCCTTCAAGCCTTAATTGATAGATGTCCGGGCTATCCCTTAAACCTCTCCAAACCGCTGATTTCTGATATCTCAAACACTTCGCCGGGGCTTTGGCAAAGCGTTCTCAAGCTACGTCACATTCACATATTATAGGATATTCCTGCGCCCGTGTCAACCATTATTTTTTTTATTTTTCAGCGATTTTTCGTAACAGTTCAGCCAGCCGCCTGATTTGATGGAAAATCGGGCTTGCACGAATTTTCCATCATGTCTGGCGGCTGAGGGGGCTGCCATTTTATGAGCAAAGGTAGCTGCAAAGCAGCGGAAAGCACGTAGTGCGGCTTTGCGAATGGCGACCCTGAACTGTTACAGGTTTTTCCTTCTTCATCTTTCCTCGCATTCTGCCGCCGTTCAGGCGGCATTTGAATTTAGGGGACTTTGTGCGGCAGCACAAATCCCGAGATTGGAAATAGCCGAACGGCTATTTCCAATCTTTCACCGAAGCCTTCAGGGCGCCGTCCTCCACGGAGATCAGGATGGTGTCCCCTTCCTCCACCTCGTCCGCCAGGATCAGCTTGGCGGAAAGGGTCTCCACATATTTCTGGATATAGCGCCTCAGGGGTCTGGCCCCGTATACGGGATCGTAGGCGTTAGCCACCACGTAGTCCTTGGCCTCTTCCGTCAATTCAATGGAGATCTCCCGGTCCTCCAGGCGCTTGTTCAGCTCCTTCAGAATCAGGTCGATGATGCCCCGGATGTTGTCCCTGGTCAGGGGTTTGAAAAGAATGGTCTCATCCAGACGGTTCAGGAACTCCGGCCGGAAATGGGCCCGCAGTTCGTCCATCACCAGTTTTTCCGCCTCCGGGTCTATGGTGCCGTCCTCCCGGATCCCGTCCAGCAGATAGGATGCCCCGATATTGGAGGTCATGATCAAGATGGTGTTCTTGAAGTCCACGGTCCTGCCCTGGGAATCCGTCACCCTGCCGTCGTCCAGCACCTGCAGAAGCACGTTGAACACGTCGGGATGGGCTTTCTCGATCTCATCGAAGAGCACCACGCTGTAAGGCTTGCGGCGCACCGCTTCCGTCAGCTGGCCCCCTTCCTCGTAGCCCACGTATCCGGGAGGCGCCCCGATCAGGCGGGACACGGAGAATTTCTCCATATATTCGCTCATGTCGATCCGCACCATGTTGTTCTCATCATCGAACAGGGCCGCCGCCAGAGACTTGGCCAGCTCCGTCTTGCCCACGCCGGTAGGCCCCAGGAACAGGAAGGAACCGATGGGCTTGCTGGGATCCTTGATCCCGGCCTTGGAACGAATGATGGCCTCCGTCACCTTGGTCACCCCTTCGTCCTGTCCCACCACCCTCTCATGCAGGATCTGGTCCAGGTGCAGGGTCTTGCTCCTCTCGCTTTCCGTCAGCTTGGCCACGGGGATCCCGGTCCAGCGGGAAATGATCCGGGCGATCTCGTCCTCCGACACCTTCTCGTGCACCAGGGACAGGTCGGAAGAATTCACCTTTTCCTCCTCCTGCTCCAGCTGCTTTTTCAGGGCGGGAAGCTTTCCGTAGGCCAGCTCCGCCGCTTTCTCCAGGTTGCCCTCCCTCTGGGCGATCTGGACCTGACTGTTCACCTCGTCGATTTCCTCCCTCAGCCTGGAAAGCCGTTCCACGCTGGCCTTTTCATTGTCCCACTGGGCCTTGCGGTTGGCCAGCTCTTCTTTCAGCTCCGCCAGCTCCTTCTGCAGATCCTCCAGACGCTCCATGCTCAGACGGTCCTCTTCTTTTTTCAGGGCCGCCTCCTCGATCTCCATCTGCATCACCTTCCGCTGCAGTTCGTCCAGCTCCGTGGGCATACTGTCCAGCTCCGTCTTAATCAGGGCGCAGGCCTCGTCCACCAGGTCGATGGCCTTGTCCGGCAGGAACCGGTCGGAGATGTAGCGGTTGGAAAGCACGGCGGCGCTGACCAGGGCGTTGTCCATGATCTTCACCCCGTGGTAAACCTCGTAACGCTCCTTCAGCCCTCTCAGGATGGAAATGGTATCCTCCACGGTGGGCTCATCCACCATCACAGGCTGGAACCGGCGCTCCAGGGCGGAATCCTTTTCAATATACTGGCGGTATTCGTCCAGGGTGGTGGCCCCGATGCAGTGTAGCTCTCCCCGGGCCAGCATAGGCTTGAGCATGTTCCCGGCGTCCAAAGCCCCGTCAGTCTTGCCCGCTCCCACGATGGTATGGAGCTCGTCGATGAACAGGATGATCTGCCCGTCGCTGTTCTTCACGTCCTCCAGCACCGCCTTCAGACGCTCTTCAAATTCTCCCCGGTACTTGGCCCCCGCCACCAGGGCCCCCATGTCCAGGGAAAAAATCTTCTTATCCTTCAGTCCTTCCGGCACGTCCCCCCGCACGATCCGCTGGGCCAGCCCTTCCACCACGGCGGTCTTGCCCACGCCGGGCTCCCCGATCAGCACGGGGTTGTTCTTGGTCTTCCGGGAAAGGATCCTCACCACGTTCCGGATCTCGCTGTCCCTGCCGATGACGGGATCCAGCTTCTGATTCCGGGCCTTCTCCACCAGCTCCTGCCCGTATTTTTCCAAAGTGTCATAGGTGGCCTCCGGATTGTCGCTGGTCACCCTCTGGTTGCCCCGCACCGTGGACAGGGCCTGAAGAAAGCGCTCCCTGGTGATCCCGTATTCCTTCCAGATCTGGGCGATCTCCCGGTTGGGATAGTGCAGCATGGCCAGAAACAGATGCTCCACGGAGACATATTCGTCCCCCAGCTGCTTGGCCTCGTCCTCCGCGCTGATGAGCACCTTGTTCAGATCCTTGCCCACGTAAACCTGGCCGCCCTGCACCTTGGTGCGCTTGCGCAGCGCCGCTTCCGCACGGTTGAGAAAATGCTCCTTCTGGATCTCCATCTTCTCCACCAGCTTCAGGATCAGGCTGTCCTCCAGAGTCAGCAGACTATATAAAAGATGCTCCTGCTCGATCTCCTGATTGCCGTATTCATAGGCCAGCTTCTCGCTGCCCTCCACCGCCTGCATGGATTTCTGCGTAAATTTTTGAATGTTCATAAAACAACCTCCCTCCTTTTGTTCTACTTCAACTATAACACATAAAACAGCGGAGTCAATAAGAAAAGAATAACAAAACTATAAATACTTTCTAAAAATGAGGAACATACTAATCCTCCATATATGCGATGGTGAAATGCAGCTCCCCGAACCGGTCCACCTCCATCAGCGCATAGGAGGGCTTGTGGCCCTCCTGCCGGGGATAGGACAGGCTGCCGGGATTCACTGCGATGACCCCTTCCGTGGTCCTGTCGATCACGGGCCGGTGGGTGTGCCCGAAAAGCACCACGTCCACCCCCTTCACCACGGCCTCCCGCTTCAGGAACTCCGTCCCCATGGACACGTAATAATTGTGGCCGTGGGTCACCCATATTTTATATTTGTCCACGTTGAATTCCAATTCTCTGGGCAGCTGGGAAAAAAAGTCGTTGTTCCCCAGGACGATCTGCACCGGGCAGTCCGCCGCCGCAGTCAGAACGTACTCGCTCCCTTCCGCATCCCCGCAGTGGATGATCATGTCCAGGGGGCCGATCCGTTTCAACAGCTTCAGATAATTGTCATTCCTTCTGTGGGTGTCACTCACCACCAAAATCCGCATGCTTTTTCAGCTCCTCTTTCATAAGCTGCAGGGCTTTTCCCCGATGGCTGATCCGGTTTTTTTCCTCTTCCGTAAGTTCTGCAGTCGTTTTTCCGTATTCCGGCAGGAAAAAAATGGGATCGTAGCCAAAACCATGGCTCCCCTTCTCCTCATGGCCGATCCTGCCCTCTATGGTTCCCCGGGTGAGCAGCTCCGTGCCGTCGGGCAGCACCGCCGCAATGGCGCAGACGAACCGGGCGCTCCGCTCCTCCTCCGGCACCCCTTCCAAACGATCCATCAGGTTCCGGTTCTTCACCGAATAAGGCGTGTCCTCCCCCAAGTACCGGGCGGAATAAATCCCCGGCTCCCCGTTCAGATAGTCTATCTCCAGGCCGGAATCATCCGCCATGACGATGTCGTGAAATCCAACGGACTGTTCCCCGCTGGCCGCCGCTTCTTGGCAGTCTTGGGGCGACTTCCCGCTGGCCGCCTCTCTGGCTGCCGCCGCCACCGTCCGGGCCTTGATCCTAGCATTTTCCTCAAAGCTTTTTCCGTCTTCCACGATTTCCACATCAATGCCCGCCTGCTTCATGGTCACCACCGGAAGCCCCAGATCCTCCAGGATCATCTGAATCTCCCTCACCTTGCCGATGTTCCCCGTGGCAAAAATAATCCGTCCCTCCATGCCTTCCTCTCCCGTTCTGTTCCGTTCTCTTCCCTTTTCCGCCGCACTATACCAGCCGCCGGGACGGCTTCGGCCCCAGGAACTGATAATAGTATGTTTTCATCATCCCGTTGTAAATCTTGCGGTTCCTGTCCGCCTTCCTGCCGATCTCCCGCTCCGCCCCCTCGTAAGCGGTGATCACGTATAAGCTCCAGCTGTCCAGGGCACGGAACCGCTCCCCCAGGGTGCGGTACAGCTGGGGCATGCGCTCCAATCTTTCCCCATAAGGGGGATTGGTGACGATAAACCCATATTTTTCAGGATGGGACAAATCAGCGACATCCCGCTTCTCAAAATGGATCAGTTTCTCCACCCCCGCCAGCCTGGCGTTCTCCCGGGCCATGGCGATCATCCGCTCATCGATGTCGAAGCCCTGGATGTCGGTTTCCACGGAAAGGTCTTCCTGTTCCGCCGCTTCCTCCAAGGCGTCTTCCCAGCGCCTCGCTTCCACCACATGCTCCCAGGTCTGGGCCGTAAAAGAACGATTGCGCCCCGGCGCCAGATTGGCGGCCATCATGGCCGCTTCTATGGGAATGGTCCCGCTGCCGCAAAAAGGATCCACCAGCACCCTGCCCTTGTTCCAGGGCGTGAGCAGGAGCATGCCCGCCGCCAGGTTCTCGGAAATGGGCGCCTTGGGCGTCAGCTTCCGGTATCCTCTCTTATGTAAGGATTCCCCGGAGGTATCCAGCCCCACGGTGGCCTCGTCCTTCCACAGAAAAATCCGCACGGGAAAGCTGGCTCCATCCTCCGCAAACCAATCCGCATGGTACACGCTCCGCAGCCGTTCCACCATGGCCTTCTTTCCCACAGACTGAATGTCCGTCAGGGAAAAAAGCTTGCTCTTCACGCTGGAGGCCTTGGTCACCCAGAACTTCCCATCTGCCGGAATGTATTCCTCCCAGGGCAGGGCCTTGATTCCCTGGAACAGTTCCTCGAAGCTCTCCGCCGGAAAGCTTCCTATCTTAATCAATATTCTCTTCGCCGTGCGCAGGAAAATATTGGCCCGGCAGACCGCCTCCTCGTCCCCGAAAAAGGTCACTCTCCCGTCCGTCACTTCCGTCACGTCATACCCCAGGTCGATGATTTCTTTTTTCAGCACCGCTTCCATTCCGAAATGACAGGGTGCGATCAGCTCGAATCTTTTCACGTTTCCCTCCGGCTCTTTGTTCTGAAACCATCCTGATTGTACCAAATCTCTTCTCAAAAGTAAAGTGCCCGGACGAGAATCTCTCTTCGTCCGGACACCTTCATTACAGTTTGCGTGAGCCCATAAAGGCTTGCACAAGATCAGCCTTCAAGGCTTCCGCAGTTTCGGGGCCTGGCGGCCCGCACAGCTTAGTAATTGTTCTGGTTGTTCTGGCTGTTCTTCTGGTTCTGGTTATTCTTCTGGCTGTTCTGGCTCTGATTGTTCTGGCTCTGGCTGTTCTTGCTCTCAGAAGAATTGGTGCTGTTGCTGTACTTGTTGTTGTCGCAATTCTGGCTCTGATTATTGTTGGACATTTCCATTTCCTCCTGTCTGATTTTAATTACAGGAGTAGTATGGCACAATTTTCCCAAAAATATTCATAAAAATTAATAGGACTTTAGTACTATTGCATCTTGCTTTTTCCAGAGTCTGTGCTATAATAAGCTTAGCAAATGGGCAACACCATTTGCGAACCCTTATATATTAATTATTTATACTCCCCTCAAAATGAACCGTCAGCCCCCCTGACGGTTCATTCCTATCTATCTATTTATTTCCGCTTGTCGAAACCCTTTTTCATTCGGCCGATTCCGCCTATTTCCAATCTTTTCCCTTCATTCAACCTCTCCCAGGAAACCTCTTTTCGTTTGACCGGTTTCGCACGTTCCTTTCATCCTGTCCGTTCCTGGAAAACCCATTTCGTCCAGACGGTCCCGCCCGTTCCCCTTCATCCCGCCTGCCTGTTCAATTCAGCCAGTCCCGGAAAAGCTTGACCAGGAACACCACCAATAAAATCGGCACCAGCACCGGAATCAAGAAGGACAGCATGGTGAACACAAAGCGAAGAATCACGATCACCACCAAAAGAACGATGATCAGAATCAGCCAGCCGGGAAGATGAAAATGTCTGCCGAAATCCTGTCCATTTTGCTGATATGGATTCTGCTGGTAGCCGCCCTGCTGATAATTTCCCTGTTGGTAAGCATCCTGCTGATAGGAACCGCTCTGGTAATAGCCCTGGCCGGATCCGCCCTGATAATAGCCCCCGTTCTGATAAGAAGTCTCAGCTTCCTCCTCCATGGCGGAAGTCTCGATGATCGTCCGGGCAATGAGCCGGGGATCGCCCAGGGAAGCCAGGATTTCCTCCTCGCTCCTTCCCTTGCCCATTTCGGTATTGATATAATCGTTGTAATAATTCAGATTGTCCGCCACCAGGGCCTGTGATAGTTCCTCGCTCAGAGCCGTTCTCAATTGATCCAAAAATTCCTGTCTGCTCATATTCAAGCTTCCTCCAGTATCCTCACAGCAGCTGATCCATCCCCCGCCCCTCCGTGAGACGCTTTACATAAGTGTCAGGGTCTTTTTTCATTTCCAGCATGGTATAAAAAGCGTTCAGCACCATGGTCTCCTTGTTGCAGGCCGTTGGATTCTTGCCGATCTCCCGAATCAGATTGTAACGATCCATCTGCCACACGTACAAATCCGTCAGGCCATAACCCCGGCATCGATCTTCATCCAAAAAGGTATGGTGATCCAGGTAATACATCCATTCCTTCATCAATGCCCCATCCTGGAGAAAGCCCTCCCATAACTTCTGCGTCCAGGCCTTCTCCTTTTCGGCGTATTCTCCCAGAGCCAACAGTCCCTCAAAAGCCTGAATCCGCCTGGCATCATAGATGATTCCGTTTCTCATGGCCACGCCTTCCTCCGATTCCATCGGCTTACATGCTGCATTTGCAGAATCATTTACCATGTCAGCAGGAAATCAAGCGCCCACATAGTGGGCGTGCTCACGCAGTGGGCATTTGATTTCACCTGACATGGTAACGACAGAATCAAACAGTGCGACAGCACTGCGCCTGCACAGCAGGCGGATTCTGGAGTTTATTTTACCATGACTTCCCTCCACAGTAAATAATAGGAGCGGGAAGGATTTCTAAAGTTTTCATAAAATATCACCATTTCCCGTAAGGACACTTCCTTTTGGCGATGGCGGCCCTCAATTCCACGTAGCAGCCGCAGGACCTGCACATCCCCTGGTACAGGAGGTCGCACTCCTTGCAGACGGCCAGCCTGTCTTCGTACAATTCCGGTCCGGCCTTGATGTCCGGATCCAGATTCCGGATATAATCCTGCAGATTGCGGAAATACTCCTCCTGCTCTCCCATCATTTCCCTGGTCAGGCAGCGCCTGCAGACCCGGAGCTTCTCCGGCTTGCCGTCTCCGGAGCCCCGCTCGTTTTCCCGCTCGCCATCTTGCCCCGTTTCCTGCCGGCTTATCTGCTCCGCCTCCCGCCCGCCTGTTCGCCCGGTTTCCTGCCCATCTGCCCGTTCCGTTTCCCGTATGCCAGCTTGCACCGCTTCCTGTGCGCTTATCAGCTCCGCTTCCTGCCCACCTGCCCGTTCCGCTTCCCGTATGCCTACCGATTCCGTTTCCCGTATGCCTGTCCGCCCCGCCCCCCGCTCACCAATCCGTTCCGTCTCCCGTCCGGCTTGTTCGTCTTCTTTCCTTTCCTGCAAAACCCGCTCCTCCGATTTCTTCTTGCAAAACGCAAATATAAAAAACAAGATGAAAAAAGGGATGCCTCCCACCATGTTGGAAGCATCCCAGCCGTGCGTGACAGGATTCGAACCCACGACCTACTGGTCCGTAGCCAGTCGCTCTATCCAGCTGAGCTACACGCACTTTTTCCCGCAGATTCATCATCTGCAACATGGAATATTTTAATCTCTTGACCTGGAAATGTCAATACTTTTTTTGATTTTTTTGAAAGAATACCTTTTTGAAACTCCAAGCCTTAAATTATCTTCAAGACAAAAGTTTCTTGATTTACAAATATGTTTGCTATATAATGACTTTATCACATTGACGGCTTTCTTACAGAGCATCTCGCCCCCTTTCCTCCATGTACAAAATATTGGGAGGAATACAGGAGATGCAGAAAAACTTTGAAAAAACCGATTCCTACCAAAGAGAAAATCCGGAGAAGGAAGCCACCATGAACATGATGGCGGCGAATAATCATGTTTTAGATAATGCGGCGGTAGGAAACGTCGCAGAAAAAGGTATGACCGGGAATAGCGGAAAAGGTTATTTTCCCACAGAACATGCCAGTGACGTCAACAGTCGAACCATTTTTCGCAACAGAGAACTGACCTGCCAGTTCCTGCGGGACTACTCTGACCTATCCATCTTCGCTGACCTACGGCCGGAGGACATCGAAGACGTGACAGATCGCTACAAGGCCTTCCTGGGTGTGGAGTTCGAGACGGACACCATCAAAAGGTGCGGGTGCGTATCCCGAAAGACGAGGAAGGGAGGGTCTGCGAAAAGGATGTCTTCGTGATCCCTCTGATCGAGCATAAGACCCGGGTGGATTATGACGTGGCCATGCAGCTGCTCAGATATATGGCAGTGATCTGGTATGACTACAAAAAGCAGCAGGAAGTCATCAAGGAGGGTTCCAGCAGACGGAAGGCCTTTCGATATCCGCCCATTGTTCCAATTGTTTACTATGAGGGGAGGGCCTCCTGGACAGCGGACATGCATCTGACGGATCGGATTGACTTGAATTCAGTCGATGGGTTAGTAGAGTACATACCGGACTTCACCTACAAGGTGGTGCGGGTGCACGAGTATAGGAATGAGGATCTGAAAAAGAAACACAACGAAATGTCTCTGGTGATGATGCTCAACCGAATCCAAAGCCCGGAGGACTATACGGAGTTTCTGAAATCAACCAAGGGATACTTGGACGAGATCTACAGCAAAACCTCGGAGGACATCCGGAGAGTTTACCAAGATGTGTTGTGGACCTTATTCCAGAAAATGAACGTTCCGGCAGAGGAAGCCAGGGAGAAGCTGGCGGAAATGGAGGAAAGCGGTATGGGAAGTCTATTTGCGGACATGGAGAAGATGGACATACAGGCGGAACGCCTAAACACGAAACTAGCCAAAGAGGAAGCGGACGCCGCAAAGAAAGCGCTGACGGAATTCAATCAAAGATTAGAAGAGTCCAAGCAAGAGTTGATAAAATCATCCTCTAAGATGAACACCGTTTTCAGCCAATTAGTGTTCCTCTGTCAAAGTGAAAATTTGTCCCGAGAGGAAACCATTGCGTGTCTGCAGAAACGGTATAAGCTTGATGCAGAGGATGCCGTTTCGGCAGTCGAACATTTTTGGAATCATTTATAATAACAGGGGAAACAGGGGACAGAAGCACGGGACAGAGAAAAAAAGTCAATGTGAAAAGCAAGAATTTCAAAAAGGGGGACGCACTTGCGGCGATCCTTCTTTTTCTATTATTAAAGCCCATATCCAGACTGACCTCTGAACTCAGAAAATCTACCGCCCGCCAAACCGCACGATAAGCATGGGTAAGATGCGCAATTCTTCTATTTTCTTGGCAGGAGAATATATGGTACAATAACTTTGCGCTTATGGTACAATAACCTTGCACTATTTAATTCGAATCGCAAAACATAAGGAGGAGTAAAACATGATCATCACCACCACTCCGTCCGTGGAAGGACGGCGCATCGTAGACTACAAGGGAATCGTTTTCGGAGAAGTGATCTCCGGCGTGAATTTCGTCAGGGACTTTGCGGCAGGGCTGTCCAATTTCTTTGGCGGCCGCAGCTCCGCTTACGAGGAGGAGCTGTGCAAGGCCCGGAATCAGGCCCTGTATGAACTGGACCAGCGGGCCCAGGGGATCGGGGCCAACGCCGTGGTAGGCGTGGACATCGACTATGAAGTGCTGGGGTCGGACAACGGCATGCTGATGGTGACCGCCAGCGGCACCGCCGTGGTGGTACAGTGATTATGCGCCGCTAAAGCGGCGCAAGAACCGCTGCAGGCAAAGCCTGCAGCGGTTCTGACATTCCCTTGCGGGAGACGACCCAGATCGGACTCGAACCGACGACCTTCGCCGTGACAGGGCGACGCTCTAACCAACTGAGCCACTGGGCCAATTATATGATTGTTGCAATACCTTTTATCAAAAAGGAAGCCTGCGTTTTCTGTCTTTCCCTGACCTTATTCTATTGGCCGCAGGCGCTCCAATGGACCTTCGGGGACTCGAACCCAGGACCGACCGGTTATGAGCCGGTTGCTCTAACCAACTGAGCTAAAGGTCCG
>CANQPH010000071.1 GCA_947625675.1 uncultured Acetatifactor sp. | reverse complement strand
TGAATCAAAGGCAAAACGGATAATGTGGTCAGCATCAACTCCGCTTTCCAGTAAATGATGATAAAACAGATTATTCAATAAATAGGATTTGCCACATCGACGAATACCGGTGATTACCTTAATCAGTCCATTGCTTTTTCTTTTTATCAACTTATCCAAATAAAAATCTCTTCGAATCTCCATCACCAGACCACCTTGCAAAAGATTTTTGCGACTTGTTGCATTTTTCTATTCTATTATATCCGGATAGAATTCAAAAATCAATATACCATCCGCTTTTTAGAATAGATTTTTGTGACATGTTGCATTTTTCTATTCTGCAATCACATTATATGCTTTCGTACTTTTGCTGCACCTCTTTCTTGCGTTCTGATAAAACTCTAAGAGAAGACTGTATCGCTATTTATGAGACGATGGGAATGGATTTGAATATCAACAAGTACTTGATGATATGCGGACAGAAGCGGCAAATCTGCCGGAAATTTAAAGGAAAAGCCGTATTACTACATAGTGTCAACCATCGTGATTCACAAAAAATCAAAAAGCTTCCCGGACCAGCCTTTTCAGCTCCTTTTCCTTTCCGTCCAGTTGTCCGGTCAGATCGCCATGCATGGCGTTCAGCCGGTTCAGCACGTCTCCGATCTGTTTTCTGGTCTCCTGCACCCGTTCCTGAGAATCATGGATGCGGTTCAGCACCGTCCAATCCGCAAACAGCCCGTCAAAAAAATAATCCGCAAAGCGAAGGAACCCATCGATATTGACCTGCATGTCCGCCCGGAGCTCCACGTCCGCCAGCTCCGTCCGAAACTGCCGCAGCTGTATCTGCAGCTTCGTCACCAGTTCCTGAGCCTCGTCCAGATGTCCGTGCTTGGCCAGGTCGGAAACCAGGCCTCCTCCCACCAGATCCCAGGTGCCCCAACCGGCGGCGCTGTCCAGTTCCCTGCAAATGGCTTCCGCAGTGGCCTTGGCCCCACGGCCTGCTTCCAAGGCCTCTTCAACTTCCCTTCTCTGACTCCGCAAATGTCCGATCTCCTGTTCCAGCCGGAGCATTTCCTCCGCCTCAGGAGCGCCGGAAGCTTTGAGATAATCCGCCTTTTCCGCCAGGAGACGGTCATATTCCGCCTGACTGTCCCGGACGGAGGCGAATTCCTCCCGGTAGGCGCGCAGATCCCTTTCCACGCTCTGCAGCTCCTGCACTGCGGTTTCATATTTCACCGCAGCCTCATAGGCCTCCTGCTTCTCCTTTTCCAGCTTTTTCTCCGCCTGTCCAGTCAGGGCATGGAAAAAGTTCGCCAGACTGTGACCTTCCAGGCGTTTCACGTCCTCTTCCTCTTTTTCCATGGACACCTGCAGCTCGATCACCTTTTTGTCCAGTTCCCTCCGCTGCTTGTCCAGACTTTTGATCAGGGTCTCCAGGCGGTTCCGCCTGCCCATCTTTTCCTGCAGTTCCCGCAGCCTGTCATTATATCGCTCCAAATCGCTCATTCCCATACCTCCGCTGCCGGATTTGTCGAGACCGGCTCTATCGGCCAAACACTCCCAAAGCCTTTTCGCATCCGTCTCTGCCAACAAAACGCTTCCAAAGCTTTTCTCGCATCCGATTCCATTGGCAAAACACCCAATGCTTTTTCGCATCCGACCCTACTGGTAAAATACCTCCATGGCCTTTCTCACGTCCGCTTCCATGGCTTCCATGGCGGCCTGGGCCACATCATGGTAAAAGGTGACCTCCTGCTCTTCCAGAAGCTTCTTCGCCGCCTTGACGCCTGCATTGGACATATAAGAATAATAATTGATCTTCCGGACACCCTTGCGGATGGCGGTTCGGTAATCCTCGGGACTCACCCCGGAACCGCCGTGCATCACCAGGGGAATGGCCACCAAAGATTTGATCTTTTCGATCCGGTCAAAATCCAGCTTGGGTTTCACTTTGTAAATCCCGTGGGCGGTGCCGAAAGAACAGGCCAGGGCGTCGATCCCCGTGTCTTCCACAAAGCGCCTGGCCAGTTCCGGATCCGTGTACAGATCCTCCGCTTTCTGGGAAGCGGGCTTGCCGCCGGCCTCCCGTCCGCCCATGACGCCGATCTCCGCCTCCACGGATGCCCCCGTCCGGGCCGCCATCTCCACCGCCTTGCGGGTGTTCGCCACGTTTTCCTCATAAGGCAGGAGGGAACCATCGTACATGATGGAGGTAAATCCCATGTCCAGGGCCTCCTGCAGGTATTCCAGGGTCTCGCCGTGGTCCAGGTGCACGCAGACGGGCACTTTCGCCTCCCTGGCCTCGAACAGCATCACGGGCCCGATTTCCCGCAGCGGAGCGGTCTCCTCGTGAAGCTGGGCATGGGATAGGATCACCGGCACCTTCATCTCTTCCGCATTGCGCAGCACCGCCCTCAAGCATTCAAAATTGGGCGTGTTGAAGGCCCCCGCCGCATAGTTCCCTTCCTCCGCCATTTTCAGGACTTCCTTCATCGTCACTAACATTTCAACAATCCTCTTTTCAAATTTTTATCCTGCGGCCGGTTGTCAGCCATTTTTTCTTAACAGGTTTCTTCGTTTTTCCCATCTAGCTCTTCAGGCGTTCTTCCCCCCGACGAGGTCGGCCCAGGCCTTTTCTCCCTCGATCATGGAAACCTTCACTTGGTATTCCGCCTTTTCCTCCGGCTGGAGAATGGTGAGGGCTCCTTCCTCCCGCATCCGGGCCCTGCCGTCCGGACTGCAGTTGCCGGGCTCCAGCCCCAGCACGTAATCCCGCTCTCCCATCATCTTCCATTCCGTAAAATAACGCAGATTCTCCGCATCGAAGGAAATCGCCAGGCCCTGCCCGATCTCGGGATTGTAGATGGCCGCCAGCCCTTCTTTGTCAAAACTATGATAATAGCACTGCTCTTCAAACTGTTTCTGGGGCGGAATGATATGCATCCAGTCAGCCAGGCCCTCTTCCGCCCGGGCGTTCCTGGCCCGAACCTTCCTGGATGGCACGTAGAGCTGCGCCTTCTCGGAAAGCAGGGGATAGCCCATGTTCATATGATACAGGAGCATGGCCGGATAAGGGGCATCCCCCCGGTTGGTGATGACGTCCCGGATCATAAGGCTGTTTTCTTTCAAAGAACAGCTCAAAGTCCTGTCCAGCACCAGCTTGTGGGCAAAAATCACCTCGTCCTTCACCCTGGCGTGGATCCGAATGGCTTCCTCGTCCTGTTCCCAGAAAATATGCTCCGCAGGCGTGTTGCCGATGGTGCCGTGCAGGGGAAGCTCCTCCCCCTCGTCCGTGCAGGGCGAACCCACCGCATTCAGGCCGCAGGTGGTGAGGAAACCCGCCGTGAAGGATTTCAGGAAGCCGTCTCCTTTTCCGTCATAATAGGCGGGATGCACATAACCGCAGGGAGAAAAATAACTCATGTTGATCCCCCGGAAGCTCAGCCTGGAAATATCCGCACAGCGATCCGCCGAAACTGTAAACTCCAGGCCCTTGCCGTTTTTCACCTGGAAAAGACGCATTCCGTCGCCCTTTCCGCCCACCAGCCGATGCTCTTCCACTCCGTACAACTGCGTTCTGTGTCCAATGTAAGGATTCATTTTTTTCCACCCTTTCTTTTTTATATTGGCAGGCGAACCGCCTACACCAAGGGCCGGACCGCCTGATATACCTTTTCATAACGCTCAAAAATCTTCAGATATTTCTCATGCATCTCCCTGCGGGGCCGGAAAACCTCCGTCTCCTCCACCATGTGGGCCGCCGCATCCTTCAGATCCCGGAACAGGCCAATGACTATGCCGGTCAACATGGCGCTGCCCACCGTCCCCGCATCCGCCGTCCGCAGGGCCGTAATGGGAAGGTTCAGCATGTCCGCCTTCATCTGCATCCATTCCCGGGAACGGGCCCCTCCGCCGGTGGCGTTGAGCCGTTCAAAATGAATGCCCGAGCCCTCCAGGGCCCGATAATTCAGATACATTTCGTAGACCACCCCTTCCATGCAGCCCCGGTAAAGCTGGGCTACGGTGGTGGAAGCGGTGAGTCCCAGGATCGCCCCCTTGGAGCCCGTGTCCATATAGGGCGTGGCCGCACCGGCGAAATGAGGCAATACCAGGAGTCCGGTGGGATCCGCGCACTTTTCTTCCCGGTACCGCCGTTCCAGGTAAGCATTGACGGAACTTCCTTCCGCCGCCGCCAATTCCTTTTCCCGCTTGGCCAAAATGTCGGCGCACCACTGGATGAGGGCCCCTCCCGTGTAGGAAAAGGCATAGGCCACGTATTTTCCGGGAATCACGTAAGGAACCACGCTGAAATACCCGTCATACATCACGTCCATGTCAGGCAGCCCGTCATAAATGGGCGTCAGGCATTCCACCGTGCCCGCCCCGTCCACCGCCACTCTGCCCTCGAAGGCGCCAGCTCCCACGGCGGCGGCCACCTGGTCATGGCTGATGGTGACCACCTGGGTCATCCTGGAAAGTCCGGTGCGGGCGGCCACCGCCTCTGTGATGCACCCTGCGCCGGTTCCGGTCGGGACGACCCGGGACAGCAGATTTTTATCAATTCCCGCCGCCTCCAGGACTTCCCCGCTCCAGGTCAGCTTATGAATGTCGAAAGCCATGGAACGGGTGGCCAGGGAATAATCGATCTGCGCATTTCCCGTCAGATGAAAAACCACGTAATCCACCATCTGGAACCCATGCCTTGCAGCCTTGTAGACCTCCGGGCGGTGCTTTTTGATCCACATCATCTTGGAGATGCTGTACATTTCATGGGGACGCAGGCCCGTCACCTCCGCAATATGCCTGGCCCCCAGCTTATCCGTCAGTTCCCGGCACTCTTCCCCTCCCCGGGGATCCGTGTAAAGCATGGCGGTATGGAGGGGCGTTCCCTTTTCATCCGTCAGGACGAAGGTCTCCCCGAAGCTGGTGACGCCGATCCCCGCTATGTCCGGGTAGCCTGCTGCCATCTGCCCCAGCACCTCCAGGATGGCCTCCATGATGACGCCCACGTCGATCTCGTGGCCGCCCACCGCCCGGCGCACCGGATAATCCCGATAGGCCTTGTCCAAATAATGCCCTTGCTCATCGAATACGGTGCACTTGCATCCCGTGGTGCCGATATCCAGTCCCGCTATTTTCATTCTACTCCTCCTTTTCGGTTTCCACAAGGGGAAAGCAGGATAAATCTTATTCATTTTCCTGCCTTCCTCTCACATTATTTATCCATCAATCTCCACCCATTCATATCCCAAATAGGTGGTAAAAGCCTCCTTTAAAACCTCCTTCATGTGGCCCACGCCCACGGAGGTGTGATGCTTGAAACCGCCCCGGGCCAACTTGATCAGCTTGTTCTGCAGATCCGGGATCTGGCACACCCCGCCGCAGCCGAAGAAGGCTTCCTCGATGGGATCTTCCGTAAACCGGGCCTCGCTGGCGTATACCAGTATCTTTCCATCCTTGGTCTGGCAGTTGGAAATGGTGGCGGGGAAGGCCTTGATCCGCCCCTCGTTGCAGCCCCAGCCGGAACCGGGATCGTTCTTGGCGAACATCTTGTGCTCCGTCACCGTGCCCTTCGCCGTCATCAGGCCCTGGGCCACGGGACCGCAGTGGAACAAGATCACTTTGTCTTCCTCTTCGCCGTAATTGTTGTTCCAATCCAACACCGCCGTGGGTTCCTCGCTGGCCAGAGCCATGGCCCGCATGGTCAGGGCGGAACACAGGTCAATCTCGCAGGAGGCCACGATCCCCCTGTCATTCAGCTCGCTCAAAAGCACGCAGGGACACACTCTGAGATACGTCTCCATCTCGTTCCAGCACCGCAGCGACAGGGCGTCCAGGTGATACTCCTCGATGTATTCGTCCAGCACCACGGATATCTTGGCCAGGGTCAGCCTGTTGGCTTCCGGCACTCCGGAAAAATCCGTGTAAGCTTCCAGCGCCGCCTTCTTGGCGGTCACGGCCTCATCTTCATCAGATTTCTGCGCCACCTTGTACATCAGCTCCGACAGGTCGAAAGATTCCACGTTGATCCCGTACTTCTGCAGAGTGATCTCATCGAACCGCACCGTCTTGAAGGCGGTGGTCCTGGCGCCGATGCAGCCCACGTTAAACCGCTTCATTCCGTTCACCACCCGGCAGATCGCCGCAAAATCCTTCAGGTTCCGGGCGAAGGCGGGGGACAGGGGATGCACCACGTGGGGCTTCATCACGGTGAAGGGCACCTGGTACTGGGTGAACACGTCCGTCACGGAGAATTTGCCGCAATAGGCGTCCCTCCTGTGGGCGAAATCCATCTTCCCGATCTCATCTGGATAAGCCTGCATCAAAATGGGCGCGCCCGCATCCTGCAGGGCCGTGATGGCCCCGTTTTCATCGGCAAAGATCGGCATGGAAAAAATCACGCCGTCATACTGCCCTTCGTGTTCCTTCAGCCACCTGGCGTAAAGGAGCCCCTCGTCCCGGGTCTCGATCCCTCCGTAACGGGTCAGCCCGGCGTCCATGGCGATATAGTCATAACCGGCATCCGTCACTGCCTTGATCATATCCTCCCTGGCGCCGTAGATCAGTTCCCCCGGCATGAAGCCTCTGTTGCAGAACGCCAGGGCAAAGGTCATTTTCTTTTTTTCCATCATGATGATCTCCTCTTCGATTTTTTTCTTTTATTGTACGGGAAAACATCTCTGAGAAATATAGAAATTTGTATGTTTTTCTTTGAATTTGTTCGCAGATATGATAAGATATCTTTAGAAAGGAAGGGTTCCGAAATGATCTCCACCTACAACCTCGCCAAGCTGAACGGACTTTTGAAAGACTTCTATACTTTGACCCGGATCCGCATCACGGTCTTTAGCGACCGTTTTGAAGAGATCACCTCCTATCCCGCCCAGGTGGCGGAATGCTGCAGGCTGATCAGGCAGGACCCGGCCGCCCTGGCCCAGTGCCGCCTCTGTGACGAAAAGGCCTGCAAGCGGGCTTCCCATCAGGAGAGCACCTATATTTATCGCTGTCATGCGGGGCTTTATGAAGCCATCGCCCCCATCATCATGGGAAACATCGTCATCGGCTATCTTTTTTTCGGACACATTTTCTCCTATCCCTCTTACGAGGAAGGCTGGAAGGAAATTCAAAAAAGATGCGCCGACTACGAAATCGATCTGGAAAAATTACATGGGATCTGTCAGCAGCTCCCCATCCTTTCCCAGGAATACATCGCCTCCGCCTCCCAGCTGCTCAAAGCCGTGGCGGCTTACCTCTGCATGGTACGAATGGCCTGCCTGCGGCAGGAAACCCTGCCCCTGCGCATCGACGAGTACATCACGGAGCATCTGACCGAGCCCCTGGATGCGGAAATCCTCTGCCGCCATTTCGGCATCGGCAAGACCTATCTGTACAAGATCGCCAGCCAGTCCTATGGAAAAGGCATTGCGGAGCATATCCGCTTCCTGCGCATTGAACGGGCCAGACATCTGCTGACGGAGCAGCCGGAGCTCCCCATCGACACCGTGGCCGAAATGTGCGGTTTCCGGGATTACAACTATTTTATCACCGTTTTCCGCAAAAGCACCGGACTGCCCCCGAGACAGTATCGGAGGGCCGGTCAAATATCCGACTCCATTCCGCATTGAATGTCGGGAAGCCAACTCTATCTTCTGATAAAATAAGGGCAGATAAGGAATCAATGCCGCCTGATCGGCGGCAGAATGCGAGGAAAGATGGACTGGATCATTGGCATACAAAGGGCGATTGACTACATTGAAAATCACCTGACGGAAAAGATCGACTATGAAACGGTCGCTTCCCAAAGTTTTTCATCAAGCTATCACTTCCAGCGTGTGTTCAGCATCCTTTGCGGGTTCACGGTGGGCGAATATATCCGCAGCCGCAGATTATCTCTGGCCGGAGTGGAACTCGCCGAGGGGGATGCCAAGGTAATCGACGTGGCGCTGAAATATGGCTATGAAAGTCCGGACAGCTTTGCGAAGGCATTCCAGAAATTTCACGGTATTCTGCCGTCCCAGGCCAGAAATAACGGCAGACAGCTCAAATCCTTCTCCCGCCTTATCCTAAAACTTTCATTAGAAGGAGGCACTGTCATGGATTACAGAATTGAAAGAAAACCGGAAATGATCTTTACGGGCTACAAAAGGAGGTTTACCGGCACGCCGGCGGAGCGGTTTGACCAGGAAGGCGACTTCTATGTATCCACTCGGGCAAATCAATATATCCTGAAGGGATTGTCCAGAGACTGTGACACAGGATACAACATCATGTGCAATTACGGTGATGACGGATATGATTTCTACATAGCGTCCCTGCTGGATAAATGGTGCACCGATCATCTCGACAAAGAGCTTGGCACCGAAGAAGCGAAGCGCTTTGAGAAAATCGCGGTACCGGCCAACACGTACCTGATCTGTGAAACGGAAAAGACGAAATATCCCGTGAATCTGTTTGAAGATCTCCGCAGGAGAGTCATCAGCGAATGGCTCCCTTCTTCGGGCTACGAACTGGCGAATGCCCCGGAGATCTCCGTGTACCACTGGTTCTACAAGTCCGAATCGGAAAAGGTCAACAATTCCCGTTATATTGAGCTATGGATCCCCATTGTCAAAGCCGGGGAAGGACGCACGGCGTCCGTCAATGTGGCAACAAAGGGCTGTTAAATTGCGGGCGGGGCTGCGGATCATGCAGCCTCGCCCGCAGCCCGTTCAATAAATGGCGTAACTGACGATGTACTTATTCATTCCGACAAGAAATTTGCAGCATCGATGAACTCCCGGACCATGGCGCTGTCATAAATGTGACCGGCCGCATCCATAGGGGGTTCAAAATTCGGCGGATGCCGGATTGCCGTCTTACACTGCGGCCACCGCTTCTTTCATGGCCGTCACGTACTCTCCCACGGCCCTTGCGGCGTCTTTCCCGTCCCTGGCGATGAGCTTCACGATGGCGCTTCCCACGATGGCCCCATCGGAAACCCGGGCCATGGCCGCCGCCTGGGCCGGGGTGCTGATGCCGAAGCCCACGGCGCAGGGCACGTCAGTTACCTTCCGGATGCTCTCCACCATGGAGGCGATGTCCGTCTTGATCTCCGTGCGCACTCCGGTGACGCCCATGGAGGAAACCACGTAGATGAAGCCCTTTGCCTGGGAGGCAATGGCCTGGATGCGGTCTTCGGAGGTGGGTGCGATCATGGAAATCACGTTCACCCCGTGGGCCGCCGCAGGCCCTTCCACCTCTTCTTTTTCCTCAAAAGGCAGATCCGGGATGATGATTCCCGACACGCCCAGTTCCTCACATTTTGCAAAAAATTTATCATAGCCATAGTGGAACACCGGGTTCAGATAGGTCATGAACACCAGGGGAAGACTGGATTTTTCCCGAACTCGGCGGACGATTTCAAAGACGCCGTCCGTGGTCATGCCGCCCCGCAAGGCCCGGATGCTGGCCTCCTGGATCACCGGCCCCTCCGCAGTGGGATCGGAAAAAGGAATGCCCACTTCCACCAGATCCACTCCCGCTTTTTCCATTTCCAGAATGAACTCCACCGTGCTGTCCGCACTGGGATCCCCCGCCGTCAGGAAAGCGATAAAGGCCTTGTGATTAGGCGTGGCAAAAACACGCTCCAACGGATTCTTGACCATATCGGTCATTCCAGCTGTTTTGTTACTCATAAAGCTTCACCCCCTTGTATCTGGCGATGGCCGCCACGTCCTTATCCCCCCTGCCGGAAAGGGTGACGATGATGCTCTCTTCCGGACTGTAATTGGCCGCAATTTTCCGCACATGGGCCACGGCGTGGGCGCTTTCGATGGCACAGATGATGCCTTCCGTCCGGGCCAGGTATTCAAAAGCGTCCACCGCCTCATCGTCCGTGACGGGCACGTACTTGGCTCTGCCGATATCGTGGAGGTAGGCGTGCTCCGGCCCGATGCCAGGATAATCCAGCCCTGCGGAGATGGAATACACCGGGGCGATCTGTCCGTATTCATCCTGGCAAAAATAGGACTTCATGCCATGGAAAATGCCCAGGGAACCCCTGGCGATGGTGGCCGCATGCTGGTCCGTGTCGATGCCCTTGCCCGCCGCCTCGCAGCCGATGAGCTCCACTCCCTCGTCCTCGATGAAATTATAGAAGGAGCCCATGGCGTTGCTGCCGCCGCCCACGCAGGCCACCACTGCGGCGGGGAGTCTTCCCTCCTTTTCCAGGATCTGGGCCTTGGCCTCCTTGCTGATCACGCTCTGGAAGTCCCGCACGATCATGGGGAAGGGATGGGGCCCCATGACGGAACCCAGCACGTAATGGGTGTCCGCCACCCGACAGCTCCACTCCCGCATGGTCTCGTTCACCGCATCCTTCAGGGTCTGAGTGCCGGTGAGCACCGGGTGCACCTTGGCTCCCAGAAGCTCCATCCGATAGACGTTCAACGCCTGTCTGTCCGTGTCCTCCTTGCCCATGAAGACCTCGCATTCCATGCCCAGCAAGGCCGCCGCCGTGGCCGTGGCCACCCCGTGCTGTCCCGCTCCCGTCTCTGCGATCACCCGGGTCTTGCCCATTTTTTTGGCCAAAAGCACCTGCCCCAGTACGTTGTTGATCTTGTGGGAACCGGTGTGGTTCAGATCCTCTCTTTTCAGATAAATCTTGGCCCCGCCCAGGTCCTTCGTCATCTTCTCCGCATAATACAGCAGAGAGGGACGGCCCGCATATTCCTTCAAAAGCGTATCCAGCTCCTGATTGAATTCCGGATCCTTTTTGTAATATTCATAGCACTCTTCCAGGCGGATCAGCTCGTTCATCAGCGTTTCCGAGATATACTGTCCGCCGTGGATCCCGTATCTACCTTTGCTCATTCTCGATTTCCTTTCCTAACTTTTGCGTAAATCCCCGCATCTCTCCCCGATCATCTCAGGCAGGCTTCCGGCCGTTTGCCAGTTCATCCCGGTCAGACCTCTGCGCTTTCCTTATCACATGCCAAATCCCCGCACCGCTTCCGCCAGGGCCCGCATTTTCGCCAAATCCTTGATGCCATTCGTCTCCGCCCCGGAACTGACATCGATGGCCCAGGGACGGCACAGCTCCATGGCCTCCCGGATGTTCTCCGGGCCGATGCCCCCCGCCAGGAAAAATTTCCGACCCACCTGAATTTTCCCCAGGGCCGTCCAGTCGAAGGTCTGCCCGGTTCCTTTTCCATTGTCAAACAGGAGATAGTCCGCCTGGCTGTCCAGCCATCTCTCCACGTCCTCTTCGCTTCGCACCTTCACCGCCTTGATCACGGGCTTCCCAGATTCCCGTTGGATCCTGCGCACCGTCTCTTCCGACTCCCCGCCATGCAGCTGGGCCAGGTCGATGATGTCTTCTTCCAGCAGACGAAGAATGTTTTCCTCCGGCTCCTTCACAAACACTCCCACCGCAGGAATCCGGGGATCCAAAAGCTTTTTCAAGGCCCGGGCCTGTGTAACGGTCACGTTGCGGTGGCTGGGAGGATAAAAAACGAATCCGACGAAATCCGGCTTCACCTCATTGGCAAACAGGACGTCCTCTTCCCGGTACAGCCCGCAGATTTTAAGCTTCATGGCTTCGTTCCTCCCTTCCGGCCAGATAATCCAACATTCCCTTTTTGTCCCCGCTCCGCATAAAGGTTTCTCCGATCAGCACCGCATCCGTCCCGTTTTCCTGAAGCCTTCTGATGTCCTCTCTGGTCTTCATCCCGCTTTCCGAAACAAAGAGCACCTCCCTGGGCACCAGGGAACGCAGCCGCAGGGAATTGCCGATGTCCACGGTGAAATCCTTCAAATTGCGGTTATTGACCCCCAGGATTCGGGCCCCCGCTTCCAGCGCCAT
>CANQPH010000070.1 GCA_947625675.1 uncultured Acetatifactor sp. | reverse complement strand
GACTACCGGGAGGCGCAGGCCCTCAAGATCATGACCATGGAGAACGTGATTTATTTGTCCATGAAAAACGACCTGGCTTTCAGCATCGCCGGAGTGCTGAATCTGTACGAGCAGCAAAGCAGCTACAACCCCAACATGCCGGTACGCTTCTTGATTTACCTGGGGCAGGAGTACCAGGAGATCATATCGGAACAGGGTTTGGAAAGGATTTACGGCTCCCAGCTTTTGAAGCTCCCCACGCCCAGGTGTGTGGTGTTCTACAATAATTCTGCTGACGCAGAATTCAAGCCGATTCCATCGGCTTGCCGCCGCCAAGGCGGCGTATTGTACGGCAATCCACCGCACGCCCGGTAAATGCTGCTTTGCAGCGCTTCCCGGTCTGTGCTTGTGGTACAACGGGAGAGGGAATGCGCCGGAGGAAAGCATCCTGCGGCTGTCGGATGCCTACGAGCAGCGGGAAGAAGATCCCGACGTGGAGTTGCGGGTGCGCATGATCAACATCAACTTTGGGCATAATCAGGAGTTGATGGAGAAATGCCACCGGCTTTGGGAGTATTCTTTTTTCGTGGAGCGGTTGAACCAGGGGCTGCGAAGCGGCCTGAAGCTGCGCCGGGCGGCGGAGGAGGCCATCGATTACTGCATAAGGCAGGGAATATTGGAGGACATTTTGACCATGGCTAGACGGGAAGTGCTTGGGACCATCCTGAGCGAGTATAACGAGAAAAAAGTGAGGGAACTCTGGAAGAGGGAGGCCCGGGAGGAAGGCTGGCAGGAAGGTTGGCAAGGAGGCTGGCAGGATGGTTGGCAGGATGGCATAAAGCAAGGCAGAGCAGAGGGCAGGGAAGGCATAATGAATACAAAGAAAGTCCTTGCACAAAAGATGTCCCATCGGGGTGACTCCGTGGATGCGATTGCGGACATCCTGGATGTGGACGTGGAGCAAGTGGAGCAATGGCTGGACGAGGACAAGGTTGTCTTTCACGGGGCGGGGAAATAACCCGGGCCGATGGTTAATCACCTGAATTTTGCGAATCATGCATTTGAACTGTTACGGTATACAAAGTTTATACATTTTTTAACTTTTCCATCTTGTAAAATCCATGGAATATAGTATAATAATTGTTAGTAATCTAACAGTTAGACATCTAACAAAAGGAGGGCGCCTATGGAAGAGAAAGATCTTCGTTCTTCTGCGCTGTTTGAACTGCAGATCCTCAACCATCAGATCAAACGGTATGCGGACGGTCTGGCGGACGCCCACAAGCCTCCTCATATGGAGGCGGGGAAGGGGTTGTCCGGCACCAATATCGCCATTCTGGGATATCTTTTCACCCATCGGAACCAGGAAACTTATCAGAAGGACTTGGAGGGGGTCATGAACGTCCGCCGCTCCACTATTTCCAAGGTGCTCCAGGGCATGGAGAAGAAAAAACTCATCACCAGGGTGCAGGCGGAGCATGACAGCAGATTGAAGCGGATCCGGCTGACGCCGGAGTCCGAGGAGAACATCCTTTTCTGGATGGAGAATTTCAACACCCTGGCGGAAAAGCTAACCCGGGGGTTTGACCGGGAGGAACTGACGCAGTTAAGGTATCTGGTGGAAAAAGCCAGGAAAAACATGGATGATTAAAGGAGCTCGAAAGTGTTCAAAATATTTCGTTATCTGAAAAAAGAGGATTGGGGAGCCTTTGTCCTCAGCGTCCTGTTCATCATGGGACAGGTGGGGCTGGAGCTGCGCCTGCCGGATTACATGCAGCAGATCACGGCCATGATCCAGACGGAGGGGAGTAAGCTTTCCGGGGTGCTTCAGGCGGGGGGCATGATGCTTCTCTGCGCCTTCGGCAGTCTGATCCTGTCCATTGTCGTGGGTTTTCTGGCGGCCAGGCTGGCGGCCGGATTTTCCAAAAGGCTGCGCAGGGCGGTGTTTGAAAAGGTGGAATCCTTTTCCATGGAAGAGATCAACGCCTTTTCCACCGCCAGCCTGATCACTCGTTCCACCAATGATATCAACCAGGTGCAGATGCTTATCGCCATGGGTCTGCAGGTGATGGTGCGGGCCCCCATCATGGCCATCTGGGCCATTTCCAAGATTTCCACCAAAAGCTGGCAGTGGTCGGCGGCCACGGCGGTGGCGGTGGCGCTTTTGCTGGCCCTCATCGGGAGCCTGACGGTGTTCGTCCTCCCCCGTTTCCGGAAAATCCAGACCCTGACAGATAATTTGAACCGGGTGACCCGGGAAAACCTGTCGGGCATCCGGGTGGTCAGAGCTTATAATGCCGAAGGTTATCAGGAGCAAAAATTTGAGACCGCCAACCGAGAACTCATGGAGAATAACCTGTTCGCCAACAGGATGATGGCCATCATGGGGCCGGGCATGAACATCGTCATGAACGGGCTGACCCTTTCCATTTACTGGATCGGCGCCTGTCTCATAAGCGGAGCCCGGATGATGGATCGCATCGAATTGTTTGCGGACATGGTGGTGTTCTCCTCCTATGCCATGCAGGTGGTCATGTCCTTCATGATGCTGACCATGATCTTTGTCATGGTGCCCAGGGCCAGCGTGTCCGTCAAGCGTATCAACGAGGTGTTGGACCGGCAGCCCGGGATCTTGGATGGAGAGGCCCTGGAGGGGATTCCGGGCCGGAAGGGGGAGGTGGAGTTCCGCAACGTCAGCTTCCGCTATCCCGATGCGGGCGGTTATGTGCTGGAAAACATTTCTTTTCGGGCAAAACAGGGAGAAACGGTGGCCTTTATCGGGGCCACGGGCAGCGGCAAGTCCACCCTGGTGAATTTGATTCCCCGGTTTTTTGACGCCACGGAGGGCGAGGTCCTGGTGGACGGCGTCAATGTCAGGGATTACCAGGTGGAAGCTCTGCGCAACAAGCTGGGCTATGTGTCCCAGAAGGCGGTGATGTTCTCCGGCACCGTGGAAAGCAACGTGGCTTACGGGAGCCGGAAACAGGGAAGCTTTACGGAAGAAGAAGTGAAAAAAGCGGTGAAGATCGCCCAGAGCAAAGACTTCGTGGAGCAGATGCAGGGGCAATACCAGGCCAGGGTGGCCCAGGGCGGCGTGAATCTGTCCGGCGGCCAGAAGCAGAGACTGTCCATCGCCCGGGCGGTGTGCAGAAAGCCGGAAATCTACATATTTGACGATTCCTTTTCCGCACTGGATTACAAGACGGATCGGATCCTGCGGGAGACTTTGAAAAAGGAGACGGCTCATACCACCTCCCTGATCGTGGCCCAGCGGATCGGCACCATCAAAAATGCGGATCGGATCGTGGTGCTGGAGGAAGGGAAGGCCGTGGGCATCGGCACCCATGAGGAACTGATGCGCAGCTGCCAGGTTTATCAGCAAATCGCCCTGTCCCAGCTGTCAGAAGAAGAGCTGGCCCGGTAGACGGCGGAAAGTACCCAAAGGGCGGAAAGGGAGCTGGCCCAATTGTCATGCATGGAGGATAGAGAGATGAGCGGAGAAAGAAATATGCCGAAAGGCCGGGAAAAGAATTGGTTCAGCAGACGGCGGCATGGAGGGCGAGAGATGAGCGAGGAAAGAGACATGCTCAAAGGGCGAAGAAAGAACTGGTTCAGCAGACGGCGGCATGGAGGATAGAGAGATGAGCGGAGAAAGAAATATGCCGAAAGGCCGGGAAAAGAATTGGTTCAGCGGAAGGCGGCATGGAGGATAGAGAGATGAGCGAAGAAAGAAATATGCCGAAAGGCCGGAAGAGGGGCGGTCGGGGATTTGGTTCGGAACGGCCCATCCGGCCGGAGAATCGCCCCCAGGATTTTAAGGGAACTTGGAAAAAACTGCTTAACTATAATCGGAAATATCTTCCCTTCGTGGCCCTGTCGGTGCTGCTCGCCATGGCGGGCTCCATCTGCGCCCTCATCGGGCCGGATCGGATCAAGGAACTGACCAATGCCATCCAGGAAGGTCTTTTGGGAGAAATCGACATGGGAAAGGTACAGGGGGTGGTCTTTTCCCTGATCGCCCTGTACGGGATCAGCGCCCTGCTGTCCTACGTGCAGTCCTATACCATGACCACTATCACCCAGAAGCTGACCAGGATGATGCGGGGAGATATTTCCGCCAAGATCAACAGGGTGCCTCTGAATTATTTTGACCGGAACACTTTCGGGGACGTGCTGAGCCGGGTGACCAACGACGTGGATACCATTGGCCAGAGTATCAATCAGAGCATCGTGTCCCTGGTGAGCGCCGTCACCATGTTCATCGGATGCCTGTTCATGATGTTTTACACCAACTGGATCATGGCCCTGACGGCGATTCTTTCCACGCTGGCGGGATTCGGGGCCATGTCAATGATCATGGGCAGATCTCAGAAGTATTTTATCACCCAGCAGAGGGAGCTGGGCCGCATGAACGGCCATATCGAGGAAATCTATACCGGCCACAACGTGGTGAAAGCCTATAACGGGGAAAAAGAGGCTCTGCGGGTCTTCGATGAAATCAATGAGAACCTGTACGAAAGCGCCTGGAAAAGCCAGTTCCTTGGGGGACTGATGATGCCTCTCATGGGCTTCATCGGCAATTTCGGCTATGTGGCGGTGTGTGTGGTGGGAGCCATGCTGGTGATGAGCGGCCGTCTGAGCTTCGGCGTGATCGTGGCTTTCACCATTTATATCCGGCAGTTCACCAATCCCCTGAACCAGATCGCCCAGGCCATGGTGAGCATGCAGTCCACGGCGGCTGCCGGGGAGCGGGTTTTCGAGTTCCTGGAAGGGGAAGAATTGGAGGATGAATCCGGCAAGACCGCTCACCTTGCGGAGGCGAAGGGAGATGTGGAGTTTTCCCATGTGAAATTCGGCTATGACCCGGACAAGGTCATCATTCATGATTTCTGTGCCCATGCCAGGCCGGGGCAGAAGGTGGCCATCGTGGGGCCCACCGGGGCGGGCAAGACCACCATGGTGAACCTGCTGATGCGGTTCTATGAGCTGCGGGGCGGAGAGATCCGCATCGACGGCGTTTCCACCAAGGAGCTGACCCGGGAAAACGTGCATGATCTCTTCGGCATGGTGCTGCAGGATACCTGGCTCTTTGAGGGGACGGTGCGGGAAAACGTGGTCTACAGCAAGCAGAACGTGACCGACAAGGAGGTGGAGCGGGCCTGCCGGGCCGTGGGCATCCATCATTTTATCAGCACCCTGCCTCAGGGGTATGATACGGTGCTGAATGACAAGGCCAGCCTGTCCGCCGGGCAGAAGCAGCTGCTCACCATCGCCCGGGCCATGGTGGAGAATGCGCCCCTGCTGATTTTGGACGAGGCCACCAGCTCCGTGGATACCAGGACGGAGCTGCAGATCCAGAAGGCCATGGACCGCCTGACCCAGGGGCGCACTTCTTTCGTCATCGCCCACAGGCTCTCCACCATCAAGAATGCGGACCTGATCCTGGTCATGCGGGACGGGGACATCGTGGAAAGCGGCAATCATGAGGAGTTGCTGGCCAGGAACGGATTCTATGCGGAGCTGTACAACAGCCAGTTCGAGGCTGCGGGGTAAGGACGCACAGCGCAAAAAGGCTTGAAATTGCAAGCTGGACGGCATGGCGCAGGCGAGGCGGAGAGGCTTGGGATTGTGATCGGACGCACGGCGAAAAAGGCATGAAAAAATTTGAAACTGCGGGGGCTTTGGCTCCAGATTTGAAGATAAGAGAGGAACCCGCCGGGAGCGGGGAGAGGAGGAAGAACATGGAACGAAAGGTAAAGGAACTTTTGTCGGGGAATTGGGAAAATCATATTTTCCCTTTCTTCTGGCAGCACGGTGAGGAGGAAGCGGTGCTTCGGGACTACATGAGGGCCATCGACGGGTGCGGCTGTAAGGCGGTCTGCGTGGAGAGCCGTCCCCACCCGGATTTTTGCGGGGAAAAATGGTGGCAGGACATGGACGTGATCCTGGATGAGGCCAGAAAGAGAGGGATGAAGGTCTGGATTCTGGACGACAGTCATTTCCCCACGGGCTATGCCAACGGCGCCCTGAAAACTGCGGCGCCCGAGCTGCACCGTCAGAGTGTCTGTGCCGGGAAGGCGGAGTTCTCCGGGGAGGCCGGGGAGGTTGACATCGACGTGCCGGGAATGTTCCCGCCCCCCTTCCAGCCCAGCGGAATTGAGGCTTACATCATTGGCTCTCTGCTCAAGGATGCCCCTCATTTTGAGGACGATCAGGTGCTGGCGGTGACTGCGGTGAACCATGACACGGGAGAGACCGTCATTCTGCCGGTGCCGGCTCCCGGGGAGAAGCTTTCCTGGCAGAAGCCGGAAGGAAGTTGGGAGGTATGGGTGGTGGGCCTGTCCAGAAACTTCGGCCCGCATCGGGAATACATGAATATGATGGATCCCGCATCCTGCCGCCTGCTTTTGGACGCTGTCTACGAACCTCACTGGGCCCATTACCGGGAGGATTTCGGCAAGACCATCGCCGGATTTTTCTCCGATGAGCCGGAGTTGGGCAACGGGCATCTGTATTTTATGGAAAATGTGTTGGGCACGGATCAGGATTTGCCTTTCGCCGCCACCCTGCCCGCCCTGCTGAAGGAAGGCCTGGGGGAAAATTGGGCCAACGAGCTGTATCTGCTTTGGGACGGCCGGGGAGAAGCCGGACACACCGCCAGGGTGCGCTACGCTTACATGGATGCGGTCACCAGGCAGGTGCGGGAGGCCTTTTCCCATCAGGTGGGGGATTGGTGCCACGCCCACGGGGTGGAGTACATCGGCCATGTGATCGAGGACAACAACGCCCACGCCAGGACGGGGTCCAGCCTGGGCCATTATTTCCGGGGACTGGACGGACAGGACATGGCGGGGATTGACGATATCGGCGGACAGGTGTATCCTCAAGGGGAAGAGGAACCGAAGTACAACGATCTGAGGCAGCCCCGGGACGGAGAGTTCTATCATTATATGCTGGGCACTCTGGCGGCTTCCGCAGCGGCCATCGAGCCGAAAAAGAAGGGCCGGGCCATGTGCGAGATCTTCGGCAACTACGGTTGGTCGGAAGGTCTGCGCCTGGAAAAATACCTGGCGGATCATTTTCTGGTGCGGGGCATCAACCATTTCGTGCCCCATGCCTTTACTCCCGCCCCCTTCCCGGATCCAGACTGCCCGCCCCATTTTTACGCCCATGGCAACAATCCCCAGTACCGGCATTTCGGGAAGCTGATGGATTACATGAACCGGGTCAGCACCCTGACAAGCGGCGGCCACAGGGTCTCTTCCGTGGCGGTGCTCTACCACGGGGAAGCGGAATGGGCCGGGAAAGCCCAGCTGACTCAGAAGCCCGCCAGGGTCCTGGCGGAAGCCCAGATCGGTCATGACTGCATCCCTTCCGATGTGTTCGCCCAGCCGGAGCACTACGGCACGGTGCTGGGCAGGAGGCTGCGGGTCAATACCCAGGAGTATCAGGCTCTGGTGGTTCCTTACGCCCAGTTCGTGACGAAGGAAGCGGCGGACGCCTTTTCCACCCTGCAGAAAGCGGGTTTCCCGGTGATCTTCCTGGAGGGTCTGCCGGAAGGCATCTGCAATCCGGAGGGAAGCAAAGCCGGAGAAATGGCGGAAGCCGGTGCAGCTGAAAAAGGCGGGCAAACTGGCGAAAATGGGAAGGCTTGTGTGACCGGGAGGCCTGAGGGGCAGGAGATATCAGAGACTGAGAAGCTGATTTCGGATCTGGCGGAATGTAAGGTACTGCCCCTGGAGGAGTTGGTGCCCTATTTGCGGCAGATGGGCCTGGAAGAGGTGCGGATCCAGCCGGAAAATTCTTATGTCAGGGTGCTCCATTATGAGGAAATTCGTTGTGCGGAGACCGCCAGCCAAAGGAATTCCGGGAACTTCGCATCCGGGGGCGGTGCATCGGCGGTTTCTGCGGAAACCATCGGCCAAAAGAGTTCCGGGGAACTCACATCCGGGGCGGATGCATCCTCCAGCCACCGCTATCTGCTGGTGAACGAAGCGGCGGAAGCCTACGAGGGCAAGATTTTCCTGCCCGCTGGGTTGCCCAGTGGGCTGCCCGCTGTGGGAACCTGTTACGCTTATGACGCTTTTGCCAACCGGGTGTATCCGGTGGAGCCCGAGGATGGGGGGATTTCTCTCCGGCTGGAGCCCCTTCACTCTCTGTTCTTGATTTTTGACGGGGATTATTTGGAGGAAAAGGATGCGGCGTTTATGAGCGAGCCCGTGGTCTGTGAAGGAACTCCCCTTGCGCTGGCCCCCTGGACGAGAAGCATCTGTGAAAGCCTGGAATATCCGGCCTTCCGGGAGGCCAGGGAAATCGCCCTGCCGGACGCCCTGGCGGAGGAAAAACCCGAATTTTCCGGGTTCGTGCGCTATGAAAGCTCCTTCCGGACATCCGGTGCAAATTCCCGGATCACTTTGGAGATTTCCGACGCCCAGGAAGGGGTTGAGGTGTTCGTGAATGGGAAGAGCGCAGGCATCCAGATCGTGCCGCCCTTCCGCTATGATCTCACTGAACTGGCGCAGGAGGGAGAGAACCGTCTGGCCATAGAGGTGGCCACCACCCTGGAGCGGAAATGTTATGAGCTGCGGAAAGACGATCCTATGATGAAGCTGCGGGGCCTGGCCAAGCCGAAGTGCGGCAGCGGGCTTGTGGGAACCGTGACGGTGCGGCAGAGGCCAGGCCGGAGCGTGGCGGCGAATTCCCAGGAGGCGTGACGGTGCGGCAGAGGGAATATACCGGAAAATAGGACTGGAAGAGTGTTCCGGGAAGCCGGATAAAAGTATGAAACTTTTAAATTACATATTAGTACATATTGGAGGGAAATATGAGCAAGAAAAAAATGACGTTTTGCAATCCCCTGGATCTGGGGTATCGGTATCAGCATTTTTGGGATGGAAACAAGCGGTATGCCAGTCGGGAAGGGGCGGATCCCACTCTGATCTATTTTAAAGGAAGATACTATGTGTTCGTCTCCATGTCCGCCGGGTTCTGGCACAGTGAGGACCTGATGAACTGGGAATTCCATGCCAATGACCAGCTGCTGATCAATGATTATGCGCCGGACGTGCGGCAGATCGGAGAATATCTGTATTTCTGCGCTTCCAGAGGGGGAGAGAACTGCCCTATCCTGCGGACCCTGGATCCCTTGTCCGATGAATTCACGGAGGTTTCCGCCCCCTTTAGCTTCTGGGATCCGGACGTGTTCTGCGACGATGACGGCAGGGTATATTTTTACTGGGGATGCACCAACACGGATCCCATTTATGGGGTGGAGATGGATCCCGAGACCATGCAGCCCATAGGGGAAAAACAGTGCCTGATCTACGGCAGGGAGACGGAGCTGGGCTACGAGCGGGCCGGGGAAAACGGCGTGGTGCATAAGGAGGACAGCCTGGTCTATCAGCATTTGAGCAAGCTGATCAACCCGGAGACGGGGGAGATCGAGATTCCGGAAGAGTTGGCTGCGATGGGCGGCCGTTATGCCAACAAGGAGGTGCTGACGGCCATGATTCGGTCCGTGGGACGCCCCTATATCGAGGGGGCTTACATGACCAAATATCAGGGAAAATATTATCTGCAGTACGCCTGTCCCGGCACGGAGTACAACACCTACAGCGATGGGGTCTATGTCAGCGACAGGCCCCTGGGGCCCTTTACGCTGCAGGCCAGCAATCCTTTTTCTTCCAAGCCAGGCGGCTTCATCGCAGCGGCGGGCCATGGCAGCACCATAGCGGACGTTTATGGCAATTACTGGCACGTGTCCACCATGCGCATCAGCGTCAATCATTCCTTTGAACGCCGGGTCGGCCTCTTCCCGGCGGGGTTTGACGAGGACGGGGTGATGTTCTGCAACCAGAATTTTGCGGATTATCCTTTCCGCATTCCGGAAGGAAAATTTGATGCCAGGAACTGGAAGCCGGAGTGGATGCTTTTGTCCTTCCGGAAGCCGGTGACCGCTTCCTCCACCGCCCCGGGCAGCGACCCGGCCCTGGCGGTGAACGAGGATATCCGCACCTGGTGGAGTGCAGGCAGCGCAGACCAGGGAGAGTGGCTTACGGTGGATCTGGAAGAGGTGAAGGATGTCCGGGCCGTCCAGGTGAACCTGGCGGATCAGGACGTGGCGGTGCAGTTCCCTGAGGAGCTTTACAGCGGAGACGGCACCCGGCGCCACATCGAACTGGAGCCTCAGATCACCCATTTTACCCTGGATATCAGTCAGGACGGGGAGACCTGGGAAGTCCTGGAGCAGGTGGAACGGGAGTGCTCCAACGCTTACCTGGAATATCCGGAAGGGGTGAGGGCCCGGTATGTCCGCCTGACTGGCGGAGAACTTCCTTATGGACAGACGCTGCGGGTCAGCGGCCTGCGGATCTTCGGCAAGGGCGGCGGCAGGAAGCCCTCTGCGGCGAAGGCCAGCGCCCTGCGGCTGGGGGACATGGACGCCAAGGTGCAGTGGGAGGCCGTCGAAGGGGCTCAGGGTTATAACGTGCGCTACGGCATAGCTCCGGACAAGCTGTACATGAGCTGGCTGGTCTATGATGCGACCCAGCTGCAGTTGTCCACCCTGATCAAGGGGCAGGATTATTATCTCTGCGTGGACAGCTTCAACGAGAACGGCATTACGGAAGGGGAAGTGTTCGCCCTGTAGGATGAGAGAAAGGATTTTCCATGAAATTACCGCTTATACGTTCTGCGGAGGACATTGCGGACCTGGTGCAGGAATTGGGATTTCTGCCTTTTTTCCGCAACGAGATAGAAGGGTTTTCCATCGAGGACTGCACGCCTCCGGAGATTTGGTTCCATGATGAAGTGCCCGGGCCCTGGGAATGGAAGGGTCCGGTGATCCGTTTGAGCAAGGCGGCCTACGGCAAATTTTACCGGGGCCGGGCCGCCTATATCAGCGCCGAATGGTATCCAGATTTCGCTAATTATAGGCGGGACGGGTATGATTTTGACGCCCGTTACGAGGACGAGCTGGCCCGCTATGAGGACAAGTTGGTCTTCGATGTTCTGGATGATTATTCCAGTCTGCTTTCTCGGGACTTAAAGCAGCTTGCCGGGTTCGGCAAGTTCGGGAGAAAGGGCTTTGACGGGATCCTGACCCGCCTGCAGATGGAGGGCTATGTCACCACGGCGGACTTTGAATACAGCAGGGACAAGGAAGGGAAGCCCTATGGTTGGGGCGTGGCCCGTTATGCCACCCCGGAGCATTATTTCGGGGAGGATTTTGCCGCCCGGGTGTATCAGAGGGAACCCCAGGAATCCAAGGAGCGTCTGGTGGAATATCTGACCGGACTTCTGCCCCAGGCCAGCCGAGGCCAGATCCTGCGTCTGGTGGGGTGAGGCCGGAGATACAGTTTGGAGATACGAGTTAGGGAGATAGGCTGGGGATACAGTTTGGAGATACGGATTAGGGATATAGGCTGGAGATATAGGTCGGAGATATTGATGGATGTTGGAGCGTCCGGGACTGCCCGGGTGGTTAGAACCTAATTGTAGAAATGATAGCGAGGGTGAACATGTACAGATTATGGAATGATAACTGGAGTTTTTCGCTGAAACCTCTGGGCCAGGTGCCGGAAGAGGGGGAGTATGAACCCGTGAATCTGCCCCATGACTGGCAGATCTATGATACCCGCAATCTATACGGCTCGGGAGACGGGTTTTACCGCAAGGTCTTCGTCGTCAAGGATTTGAGTTCCCTCTATTCCCTGCGGTTTGACGGGGGTTACATGGATTGCGAGATTTCGCTGAACGGGGACAAAATCTTTGAGTGGAAATATGGTTATACGGCTTTCGACGTTCCCCTGGGGAACTTGCGGGAAGGGGAAAACGAACTGGTGGTGCGAGTTCGTTATCAGTCTCCGAATTCCAGATGGTACTCCGGCGCAGGCATCTATCGGAACGTGTGGTTCCGGGAAACCGGTTCCGACTACATCCTGCCGGACGGCACCTATGTGGTCAGCCGCAGGGAAGGGGAAACCTGGCATACGGAGATCGACACGGAACTCCACTGTCCTACGGGCGGCCTGGTGCGGCACAGTTTGTACGAAGTTGGTGACGAAAGCGGGCGGAGAGCCTCTTGCGGGGACGAACGGCAGGCTCTTGACGAAAGCGGAGGGCGTGTTCTTTTCGGGGACGAAGGGAAGGTTCTTGGCGGGTGTGGCGAGAGTATGATTTCCTGCTGTGAAAAAGCGGTGGACGCAGACGCCCGGAAGGTGGCCCAGAGCTTTGAAATTGCGGATCCCAGGCTGTGGAGCCCGGATGCGCCGAACCTGTATCTTCTCAAGACGGAATTGATCGTCGACGGAAAAATCACAGATGAGAGACTGGAAAAAATCGGCTACA